>NZ_JBFAWU010000006.1:0-319202 GCF_040680455.1 Streptomyces sp. NPDC052052
TTGGACAGTTCCTTGCCCGCGTCCATCTGGGAGTTGGCTGTCTTCAGATTGACGCCCTGAGCCCGCGCTCCCAGGTCCGGATCCGGCGTCTGTCATGGGGCGGTCACGGTGATCAATACCTTGACGTGTTCCGGCTGCAGCGAGGCGGCGAAGGCCTGTGCCGCGTCTTCCAGCGGGTAGGTGGCGGTGATGATCGCGTCGGTGCCGATGGAGCCGGAGGCGATCAGATCAAGGGCGGTCCGGTAGTCGTCGGAGGTGTACATGAGGGTGCCCTCGATGCGGATTTCGCGGTCCTGGACGAGGTCCAGGCGGATCGGCGTGGGGCCGGGGGCTCCGACGCCGACGACGATGACCCGGCCGCCCTTGGCCACGAGGTCGATGGCCTGGGCCATGGACTGTTCGCGGGCGACGCAGTCGAAGACCACATCGGCCGGACCGTCGAGGACGGCATGGGCCTGCGCGACCAGGTCGGCCGCGTCGGCCGGGAGTGCGCTGTCGGCGCCGAGGCGCACGGCCCGCTCTCGTTTGGTCTCCAGCAGGTCGGTGGCCACGATCCGGGCAGCACCGGCGTGCCGGGCCGCGGCCACGACGAGCAGCCCGATGGGCCCGGCGCCGAGGACGGCTACGGTGCGGCCGGTGAGGTCACCGGTCTTGGCGACGGCGTGGACGGGGGTGGCCAGCGGTTCGACCAGGGCGGCCTGGAGGTCCGACATCGCTTCGGGCACCCGGTGGACGCGGTCGACCGGGATGGTGAAGAAGTCGGCCATGCCGCCGGGGGTCTGGCAACCGAACACCTTCAGCTCACGGCAGATGTTGTAGCGGCCGGAGCGGCACTGGGCGCACTGGCCGCAGTACAGGTTGGGTTCGATGATCACGCGTGTGCCCGGGGCGAAGTCCTCGGCTCCTTCGCCGGCGGCGACAACCACGCCGACCACCTCGTGTCCCGGCCGGTAGGGCAGGTCGATGAAGGGGTGTCGGCCGAGGGCGGCGTGGGTGTCGGATCCGCATACCCCGATGACCGTACTGCGGATCAGGAGTTCGTTGTCTCCGGGCCGGGGTACGGGCACCTCTTCGATGCTGATGTCGTCGATGGCCCGGACGAGCACGCGGCGGTTTCGCTGAGACATGGGGAGGGGACTCCGTTCGGTCCGGGTGGTGTGTGGTGGTGTGCGGTGGAGGGGGCGGCCTGGAATCCGGGCGCAAGCGGCCCGGCGGGGAGGCGAGGGGAGGGGAGGCAGGGAAGGAGGGGCGCCGTTGAATACGGAGGGCGTACCGATGGCCGGCCGTGCGGACCGAGGGTCGGTGGGGCTGTCCCGGCCTTGTGCTGATCGACGCCCCGGCCCCGGTCATCTCCCGAGGCCTCGGTACCAGGCCGCAGAGGCCTCCACCGTGGTGGGAACGACATCGCCGTTGCCGAAACCTCAGCGGCGACGATGCCCTTCCGATCGAGAACTACAACTGCCGTGCCGGCCGGGCTTCCTGTTCCGTTGCGGCCGGGATCTGCTGTGCGGCCTCGATCCGCCGCGCGGCGGTCTCGCGGACCGACGTGATCGTCACGACCAGAGTGATGGCAGCGAGGAGCATCACGTAGAAGGAGGGAGCGAGCCGGTAGCCGGTGGAGGCGATCAGCCAGGTGGCGACGTAGGGGACCGTACCTCCGAACACGGAGACAGCCAGGTTGTACGGGATGGCCATCGCGCCGCTCCTGATCCGAGCGGGGAACTGCTCGGCCATCGCCGCACTCAGCGCGCCGTCGAAGGCCGCGATCAGGAGACCGAGCAGCAGCATGCCGGCGATCGCGGACGCGACGGTGCCGATCGACATCAGGAAGAACGCCGGCCAGATCAACACGACACAGCCGGCACTCCCCGCGATGAGCATCGGCTTGCGGCCCACGCGGTCGGAGAGGGCGCCCATCAACGGCACGGCAGCCGCGGTGATGGCCATGGCGACGGTCGTGACGGTGAAGGCCCCCGTCGTGCTGAAGCCGAGGTCACCACTGAGGTAGCTCGGCAGGAAGGCCACCAGCGCCCAGTGCCCGATCGCCTTGAAGACCAGGACGCCGCACAGCACCAGCATGGGCTTGGCACCCGTGCGGAACGCTTCCTTCGTCGGAGAGTCCGACACCTCTCCGGCGGCCTCCAACTCGCGGAAGGCGGGGGAGTCCTCCAGCTTCACGCGGATGTAGAGGCCGACCAGACCGAGCGGGAGCGCGATGATGAAGGGGATGCGCCAGCCCCAGTCCTTCATCGTGTCGTCGCCGAGCACGGTGATCAACGCGAGGGTGAGTCCGGAACCGGCGACGGACGCGATGAACCCGATCCCGTCCATCCAACTCGTCATGAACCCACGCCGGGTGCGCGGAGAATGCTCGAACAGCAGAGCCACCGCGTTGGACGTCTCGCCACCGGCGCCGAAGCCCTGCACCATCCTGGCGATCACGAGCAGGACAGGGGCGAGCACGCCCACGCTGTCGTAGGTGGGCAGCACGCCCATCGCGAACGTCGAGCCCGAGGTGAGCAGGACGACGATGGCCAGGGTCCGTTGCCGGCCGATGCGGTCTCCGAGCGGTCCGAAGACGAGACCGCCGAGCGGCCGCAGGACGAACCCGATGGCAGAGACGGCGAAGGTGGACAGCAGCGCGGCCGTCGGATTGCCGTCGACGAAGAAGTTCGCGGCGAGAAAGGTGGCCAGCAGCCCGTAGGCCCCGACGTCGTACCACTCGATGAAGTGGCCGATGCCCGCGGCGACGAGAACCTTCCGGGTTTCCGGGGTTATCTTCTGGCTTTCCGTCTCTGCTTCACTGTGCACGGTGTTCCCCTGAGATGTCATGGTGCCGGTGGCGACACGCGGCCGCCCTGCGCCTGGATGGTGCTTTGAACGTCCTTGCTGTCGAGCTGTCGCGGCTGCTTCCCGCCGGTCGCGGCGAGCGCGGCGGCAACCCCCGCGGCCTGGCCCGTCGCCGCACACGTGGCTCCCACACGTGCCGATCCGAGCGCCTCGCGATCCACCGAGATGCACCGGCCGGCCACGAGCAGGCCGTCGGTCTCCTGCGGCAGCAGGGTGCGGTACGGAATCTCGTACGGGAGCGGCACGTACATGGCGTGTACTCCCACCTCACCGGCCGGGTGCACGTCGATCGGCCAGCAGCCGATCGCGATGCCGTCGTCGAACCGTGCGCCGGAACGGATGTCGTCGCCGGTGAGTGTGTACGCCCCGACCAGGCGCCTGGTCTCACGAACGCCGATCTGTGTACTCGTGTGCAGCAGGCGGCCGTTGGTGAACGCCGGGCTGTGCTCGCGCAGGTAGTCGAGCAGCGCGACGGAGTCCCTGCGGCCCTGGATCTCCGCACGGGTGAGATCGTCCGCGACGGACGCGTCGCCGACCACCCGCGTGGTGTTGATCCAGGCGATGTCCTTCTCCATGCCGCCGAACCAGGGGCCGCCGAACGTCGGCAGCTCGCCGCGGGCCCGGGCCGCCCGCATGGCGTCGACGTCGAGGTCGATGTCCTTGCGGGTGGAGGCGACCTGCCCCAGCAGGGGCTCCTTCAGGAGCGTCGCCTCCGGGCCGATGGGGATCCGCACCGGTGTGGCGTGCTCACGGTCCGGATCGGGGGTCACGTTGCCCACCCGGAACGGCATGGTCATCGGCTGAAGCGTGTCGCCCTTCACCCAGTCGGCTCCGGCACCGGCCATGACGTCGCCGTTGCCCGTGCAGTCGATGGTGACCTTGGCGAGGATGGCGCGCCGGCCGTCGACGTTCTCGACGAATATGCCGCGCACGGCTCCGTTCTCGACGATCGGGCGAGCGCCCCAGGTGTGCAGCAGCATGCCGATGCCTTCGGCTTCGACCATGTCGTCGGCGACGCGCTTCATGACCTCCGGGTCGGAGTTCAGCACCCAGCCGTCACCGTCGACGGCGCCACCCTGCTCGGCGGCGCGGGCGAGCCACTCCGCGGGGACTCCTTCCACGCACCGCTGGTAGGGCCGCAGCCAGGAGTTGTAGCCGGCGAGCGTGAGGACCATTCCGGTAGTCCACATCCCGCCGAGAGCGCCGTGCCGTTCCACGAGGAACGTGCTCGCGCCCGCCCGCGCCGCGGCAACGGCGGCGCACACCCCCGCCGGTCCGCCCCCGACGACCAGGACGTCGACATCGGCCACGACCGGGATCTCCCGGGCCTGTTCGTGCACCATCTGCTGTGGGTCTCCCACAGTCGGCATATCCGTTTACCTCTCAGTTCTCTGCATGTCGGTCGTTGCCGCCGGCCGAGGTACGGATCCTCAGTTCCGGCGGGAGAAAGATGGTTGCGGCCGGGGCGGTCGAGCCCTGGATGCGCTCGAAGAGCAGGTCCGCGGCCCGTGCGCCGATCTCGGCGGCCGGCGGGCGGACGCTGGCCAGCGCGGGCTGGAGGTAGGCGGCGAACGGCAGGTCACCGTGCCCGATCACCGCGACATGTGCGGGTACCTCGATGCCCTTCTCGGCCAGTGCGCGGTACAGGCCGAGCGCGAAGTAGTCACTGCCGGTCAGTACTGCCGAGCCCGGTTCGAGCCGGCTCACCAGCTGCTGGGCGCACCGGTAGGCGGCGTCCGGCTCCCACGGCAGCTCCCGCAGGGGCGCTGTCGACGGCGGCACCAAGGTGACGGTGTCGTCCTGCACGGGGAGACCGCGTTCGGCGAGTGCGCGGTGGAAGCCGGCGCGCCGGTCGGCCGCCGAGGAGAACGGAACGTCCTCCTCCAGCGCGTAGAGGTTGGTGGCGCCGGCGTCCAGGAGGTAGGAGGCGGCTTCGTAGGCCCCACGTTCGTGGTCGACTCCTACGAAGTCGCATTCGAAGCCGTCCAGCCGACGGTTGACCAGCACGATCGGCACCCCGGAGTCCTGCAGCCGCTGCCAGTGGTCCGCGCCCTCCTGGACGGGGATGACCACGGCCCCGTCCACCCCCCAGCGCAGGAGCTCCTCCGCCGCGTGCCGCTCCGTCTCCGGGTCCTCCTCGGTCACCATGAGCAGCAGCGAGTAGCCGTTCGCGCGGCAGCGTTCCTCGACGGCGCTGATCAGGAGCGCGTAGAACGGGTTCGCCGGATGGGTGATGACCATGCCGAAGGTCATCGCGGCGCCCGAGACCAGCGACCTGGCCATCGAGTTCGGCACGTAGCCGAGCCGGTCGGCCTCCGCGCGAATGCGCGCTCTCAGCTCCTCGCTGACCGAGTCCTTGCCTGCCAAGGCCCGCGACACGGTCTTCGCGGAGACTCCCAGCGAATCGGCGATCGTCTTGAGCGTCACACGTCCGGAAGCTCGCATTAACGGTCCCTTCATCTGGGGGTAATCGTTGAGGTCAGCGTTTACCTTAAGGAGCGGACCCCCCGTCGTCAACGCTTTCTTTGCGCCGAGGTGAAAGCTGCCGGGGACGTTCCGTGACCCGCCGGCTGCCAGTGCGTCGCCGAGCGGGGGGTGCCGGTGGAGGCCGGAGCTGCCATCGCGGCGCACGGTCTGGTGCTTCGGCCGGACTTCTGCCGACAGCGCCGGTCGACGGCTCGTGGGCGTGGAGGACCCAGCGGGCTGGAACGGGGGACGGCCTCGGGCGGGCCGTCTCAGGAACGTGTGGCCCGGCTTCTTGCAGTGGCGAGGTTGTGGGCAGTCCGCCCGCATGGGCGACGCCCCAACGAAACTGCCGGAAGGGGGACTTGGCGATCTCCTCTTGTGGATCGGGGGCCTTTTCACCTCCAGGGAACCCTGGAGGTGGATGCGGGACCAAGGCCCCTGGGCTCCTTGGCCCTGTGGGTCGCGGAACGGTCGGCAGCCAGGGGCGTGGGTCAGGAAACAACTCCTGGAATGCCGCGCCTCGTGGTGAAGCGCGGCTGCCGACCGCCGCTCTTGAAAAGTCGTGGCTTCCGGGCAGTCGTGATGCGACAATCCGTCCGCAACTTGATCCACATCCGCGTCCCGGAGGTCCGCATGGACATCGCCTCGCTGCTGCCGTTGACCACGTCCCGGTTGTCGCTGCGTCTGTTCACTCCCGGCGACGCCGACGACCTGTACGCCTACCAGAGCCTGCCGAGCGTGGCGCGCTACTTGTACCGGCCGGCGCACACGCGTGAGCGCAGCGAGCAGGTTGCCGCGGAGCGTGCGGCGCAGACGGCCTGGCGCGCCGACGGGGACAAGCTGGCGCTCGCTGTCTGCCGACGCGATGAGCCCGGCGTCCTTGGAGAGGTGAGCCTCACCCTGGCCGATGCCCGCGCCGCCCAGGCCGAGATCGGCTGGACTCTCGACCCGGGTCACGAGGGACACGGCTACGCGACCGAGGCGGCCGCGGCGCTGGCCGGGTTTGCCTTCGACACGCTGGGCGTGCACCGGCTCTACGCACGGCTGGATGTGGAGAACACCGGGTCTGTGCGGGTCTGTGAGCGCCTCGGGATGCGCCGGGAGGCGCACCTGGTCGAGAACGACCTCGACGGGGATCGCTGGGGCAGCGAGTACATCTACGCGGCGCTGTCCGCGGATCTTGGCAGTCGATCAGGCGATTGAGCCCGACGCTGCCTCCTGTTCGTGATCTTCCCTAGGGGGAGTCTGTCTGGTGGGGATGGCCTGTTCGGGGTGGATCCGGCGGCGGTGGTGAAGCCGGAGATCGCACCGACGGGGCGGTGAAGAAGACCTTCCGGGCGTTCGTCTCCGATCAGATGCTGATGCATCCGCTCCCGGGGCCGCCGGGAGGCGACGAGGTCCGCGATGGCCTGCAGGGGTACGTCGTCGGGCACCTCGGCGCGGACGACGGTGTGCTGATCGCCGACGACACCGGCTTCGTGAGGAGGTGCCTCACGTCAGCCGGTGTCGTGGGTTGGCGCTCCGGGACCGCAGCCCGCGCTGAGAGGTGCCGGATCGGCACCCTCGGCCGCCTGCGCCACCGCCCGCGGCCGAGGCGTGCGGGCAGCGCGCACACGTCACCTCAGGCGGGAGCGGCGCAGGTACGCGCATGTGGTGGCCGCGAGGTCAACTACCCGTTAGCCACGTCGTGTTGGTGCGACGAACGCTCGATCGCCGCGGCTCAGAGGTAGCCGAGTTCCTTCGGGTTCGGGTGGAAGAGGTCCTCGTTGGTCGCCTCGACGATCTCGATGATGTAGTTCGAGGAGAACTGGAGGCGGCCCTGCGCGCCCATGATGTTGGGGGTGCGGGGCTGGAGGATCGGCACCCCGAGCTTCTCGACCTGCTCGTACACCGCGTCGATGGAGTCCACCACGTACATCGTGCGGGTGTCCTGGATGAACGTCGGCAGCTTCTTCAGGTTCTCCGGCTCGATGACGACGGCCGACACGTTGCCGAGCACCGACTGCAGGCCTATGACGCCGAGGTTGTGGTACTCGGCGATGTTGAACTTGTACTCCAGGATTCCGTCGAGCAGCGTCAGGTAGTTGTGGACGTACTCGACTTCCTCGCCGGGGGTGAGGAAGAGGCGCTCGTAAGGGCCGCTGACCAGGTGGTCGCGGAACAGGGTGCGGGCGATCTCGGAGGTTTCCTTGTGCGGCGTGCGGGACATGGGGGGCTCCATCCTTCGTGCTTTCTCCGGTGCCGAAGACGCGGCCGGCGGGTTCCGCCCGACCTGGCGGGTCTCGAGGGCCGTACTCCCGGCCCGGGAGGTCCGCGGAACGCACGGGGCGGCGTGGGCGGCAGTGGACCGGTGCGCCTTCGCTATGGGCGGGGTGAAGGCGGCACGCGTATCTCACGGGTGGGAACGGTCGTGCGGTTCACCCTGACCTGCTACCAGCATTACGTGGGTACTCTCAAAATGCAAGTGCGTGGTATACAGGACATATGAGAAACAACGACGACGGTTCACCCGGCACCAGCGCGAGTGAGGACGAGGAGTCGGCGGCCAGGTCCGCTGCGGCGGTGGAGCGCATCCGAGCCCGGAAGGGGGCTGCGACCGTCACCATCGGGGACCTGATCGAGGCGGAGTCGTCGGTCCGGGGCGCCCTGGACACCATCGGCAGCACCTGGGCGATGCTCACGCTGACGAGTCTCAACAGCGGGAACAAGCGGTACAGCCAGATCAAGCGCAGCGTGCCCGCGATCAGTGACCGCATGCTGTCGCAGACTCTGCGCGGATTCGTCCGTGACGGCCTGGCGACCCGAACGGTTCTGCGCACCATCCCCTCGCACGTCGAGTACGAACTGACGGACGTCGGGCGGCAGGTGTGTGCATCGCTGTCCGACCTCCTCTACACGATCATGCGGCTGGCGCCCGACGTGGCGCAGGCCCGCGCCTGCTTCGAGGCCACCGAAGCCGGTCAGGCGGGGCAGTCCGGTCAGAGGGGCCGTTCCGCGCACTGACCTGGCCTGCAGGCCGGTGCGGCGCCCGCTCGCGACTCGAGTCCGGCCGTGCAGATGCCGCCCGACCGGTCCGGGGCGGGGCCGGTCGCATGGGACGCCTCTCGGCCCGTGTCCGCGTCACCGTCCTGAACTGTCCGGGCGCCGACCCTGAAGCCCGTTCTGGCATCGGCCGCTGTTCGGCACCCCTGGGCCGGGCCGCTCGGCCGGCTGCCCATTCATCGTTGTCACCGAAGAAAGGGAATAGTCATGCTCATGATCATCGCGCCTCGTTTCGGCGGTCCCGAGGTCCTGGAAGCAGTCCAGGCGCCGGAACCTTCCGTCCCGGACGGGGGCGTCCTGGTCGAGGTCCGCACGATCGGGCTCAACCCGGTGGACGGCATGATGCGGCGAGGCGAGTTCGGTGGGCAGCCCCCACTGCGGCTCGGCACCGAGTTCGCGGGCGTCGTCCTGCGGGTCGGAAGCCGGGTGAGCGACTTCGCCCCGGGGGATGAGGTGATCGGGTTCGGCACTCTCGGTTCCTACGCCGAACAGGTGGTGGCCGACCCCGCCAACCTGGCCCGCAAGCCCGCGGGCGTCAGCTGGGAGGAGGCCGGCGGGTTGTCCGGCGCCGGACAGACCGCGCTGACGATCCTCGACGCACTCGAACTGCGTACCGGCGAGACGCTGTTGGCCAACGGGGCGAGCGGTGGAGTCGGCACGATGCTGGTGCAGCTCGCACGCCGCCGCGGCATCCAGGTCATCGGCACCGCCGGCGAACGCAACCAGGAGTACCTGGCCGCGCTCGGTGCCACACCGGTCGTGTACGGGGCCGGTCTGGCCGACCGGATAGCGGCTCTCGCCCCCGGGGGCATCGATGCCGCGATCGAGATGAGCGGGTCCGCGGAGGCCGCCCGGGTCTCCCTGGAGGTCGCCCCGCGCAACCGTGTCGCCAGCATCGTCCCCCGCACCGCGCAGCCCTTCGGCATCCCGCTGCTCCAGGTGCGACGCAGCGCGCGGCGGCTGGACGAACTGGCCGCCGCGGTCGCGGACAAGAGCCTCACCGTGACCGTCCAGCAGGTCTTCGACCTGAAGGACGCGGCCGCCGCCCATCGGGTCCTCGACCAGGGCCACACCCGGGGCAAGCTCCTGCTCCGCGCCTCCGCCTGACACGGAACGGCCCGCACCATCTGGCCACCGCCCGTCATTCCCCCACACGCACTGGAGAAACCCCATGAACGTCACCCTCGTCGGCCCCGGAGTCCACGGCACCATGATCGCCGCTCTGCTGGCGCGGCACGGAGTCGGTGTGACGCTGTACCACTACAAGCCCGCGAAGGCCGAGGCCGCCGCGGCCCAGGTTCGCGCGGTTGCCCAGGACCCCTCCCGGGTCGCCGTCGAGAACGACCTGCACCGGGCCGCGGCCGCCTCCGACATTGTCGTCCTCGCCACCCTGTGGGGAGAGGCCCAGCGCCAGGTGATCCAGGAAATCGGCGACGAACTGGCCGGTCGAGTCGTGGTCGACGTCTCCAACCCGCTCGATGTCACCCCCCACGGAATCATCCGCGCCCTGTCGCCGCACCAGTCGTCGGGTGCCTTCGTCGCCGGACTCCTCCCCGAAGGCACCTCGCACGTCAAGGTGTTCAGCTCCATCGGGCCCGACGCGCTGGCCGAGGGAGCCGACCTCGCTGATCCTGCGGTCCTCGCCTACGGCGCGAGCGACGCGCGAGGCAAGAAGGCGGGTGCCGAAATGGTGCGCGCGGTCGGGTGGCGGCCCTGGTTCCTCGGGGACGCGGTACGCAACGCCGTGCGCCTGGAAATCGGCGGCGAGGTCAACGTGTTGCGGGGCAGGCGCGGACGGCTGATCACCGAGGCCGAAGCCGAAGCCGCGTTCGGGCCGGAGGCCACGGACATCTGACGGCGCGAAGAGCTCGGACGGTTCCGGGCGACCACCTCCGTGTGCCGCGGCCGGCCGCCTTCCGGGAGGAGGCGGCCGGCTTCCGTGTACCCGCCCGGCCCCTGGCGCCTCATGTGCGCCAGAGGTTGGTAGGTGTCGCCCGTCAACGGGGCGTGGTGGCCGCCGTGTTCACGATCCCACCGGCCGGTTCAGGTCCCGTGGTTGCAGGTGGGTTGTGCCGTGCCGTAGGCGTAGTGCAGGAAGTCTACGAGATCCTTCTTCCACGCCGCCCAGTCATGGCCGGCGGTGCCGTAGCAGTAGCGGTGCTGGACGCCCTGGGAGGTCAGCGTCGCGTCCAGCCGCGAGGCGTACGCGCCGAGGCCGGGCTCGTCGGTGTTCGCCGTGGAGTACGCGCACGACGCCGGCGCGGGGTTGCTGCCTGTGGCGTACTGCGGGCTGCCGTCCGATGTGGTCGGCAGCGCCGCGCAGCCGCCCGCGTAGAGCGCCAGTTTCTGGTGGTAGGGGGCGTACCCGCCGTCCTCCGCGAACTGGCCGGGGTTGGAGGAGGGCCAGTTGTACACCGGGTTGCCGACGGAGTCGTACGTCGTCGTGTGCTGGCCGAACAGCGCGTCGAGCCGGTAGAGCTTCTGCTCGGTCTCGTTCGTGACGAGCACGCCGTCGACGTACTTGTTCACCCGGAACTTACCGTTGGTCCAGTCGAGCAGCGTGATGGCCGCGCCCGCCTGCCACATCGAGTCGCTGATCTGCTTCTGCGCGAGGTTGGCTCGCAGCTCGATCCCCGGGGACAGAGCACCCGCCACGGAGAACAGGTCCGAGTGGCGTGCCGCGTACCGCAGCGCGCCAAAGCCGCCCATGGAGATCCCGGCGATGCCGCGCGAGGCGCGGACGGCCGAGGTGTTGAAGTTGCTGTCGATCCACGGCAGTAGCTGCTCGATGTGGTACGTCTCCCACTGCGGCGCGAAGTAGCCGTCCGTGCGCCCCGCCCAGTCCGTGTACCAGCCGCTCATCCCGCCCGTGGGCATGACGACGATGCCGTCGTACGGCTGGGGATCCTGCGCGGTGCCTCTCAGCAGAGAGACGATGTCTCCCTTGGTGGTGTACGAGTCGTAGTTGTCGGAGCCGCCGTTGAGCAGATACAGCGAGCGGTAGCCGGTGGTCCGGTCCGGGTCGTAGCCCGGCGGCAGATACACCCGGACGGTGATCTCAGGATTCACGGGACTGATCTGCGGAGTGCCGCCCGACGGCTGGAAGATCGCCGGGGTCGTCATCGTGATGTCCCGCAGGATCGAACCGTCCGACTGCACCGCGTCCGTGACGGCCTTGCAGGTGATGCCGTGCGCGTGCGCCGCCGGGAGGTCCGCACACGCTGCGGCCGCGGCCGCGGGCGGGGTGGCCAGCAGCAGACCGGACAGCAGGCCTCCGACTCCGGCAAGCGTGGCGGCCCACCGGCCCCTGATGGTGCGCGATCTCATCTGTGTACCCCTTGGGTCGGAGCGCTCGGCCTCCGGCGGACGGCCGTTGCCGTGCACGGGGCTGTTGTCATGTCCCGCACCCCGCGCGACGGTAGACGCAACGGTGTGCGACGTAAAGAAGGCCGACGGTACGCGCGCCGGAGACGTCCTGCGGCGACGCCCGGTCCCGGGCTCCGATTGCCCGCCGTTCCCGGCTGGTACTCCAGCCGTAGATCGTGATCTTCATGCCTGAACGGCTTGCCGCCGGTAGTGGCTGGTCTGTGATCGGGCCTGATGGCGGCGTCGCCAGGCGGACCAGCCGGGCCGGTGGGCCGTATCGTGCACGGGCCGGACGACGAGGACGACGAACAGATGCTGGATCTCGTTGCAAGTGAGCGGTATGAGGCCGTCTGGTGTGGGCTTGCGGGCGTGTTCATCTGCTCGGACGGCGACGAGGAAGGCGTGCGCGAGCATGGCCAGAGTGACCCACCGGGACCAGGACAAGTAGCGGCGGACCTGGTGCTCGTCCAGTGCGGCCAGGCCCTTCCCGGCCTGGAAGAACTCCTCCACCCGCCACCTTGATCCAGCGACGCGCACCAGCTCGGCCAGTGGCATGGGGCGGGGCGAATAGCAACGACAGTAGGCGAGTTCACCGGTGGTGCGATTGCGGCGGATCAGTAGCTGACGGCTGCCGGGGGTGGGGTCGGCGAGGTCGATGACGGCCCAGTCGTAGAAGCGGTGGCCCTTCGCCCCGGTCCCTGCGGAGAGCTTCTGCCAGGCCCGCTTGGGTACCTTCGTGGCCAGGGCATCGGCGCGGTACCTCCCTGCGCCGGTGGTGACTTCGTGCGAGCAGGCCACCGCGAGTACGTAGCCGGTGCCGCGTTCCTCCAGCACGGCTCTCAGCGTGGGGTTGCCGCCGTATACCTCGTCGCCCGCGACCCAGGCGGCCTGGTGGCCGGCGTCCAGGAAACGGGCGACCATGCGGGCGGCCAGCTCTGGCTTGGTGGCGAATGACGCCTCCTTGCCGAGTCCGGCGGCAAGGCAGCGGGCAGGGTCGGAGGTCCAGGAACGCGGAACGTATAGTTCCCGGTCCACCGCGGCGTGCCCACGCCGACCGGCGTAGACCAGATAAACAGCGACCTGGGCATTTTCGATCCGCCCGGCGGTGCCGGTGTACTGGCGCTGGACGCCGACCGTGCCGTTGCTCTTCTTCACGTCCCCGGTCTCGTCAACGACCAGCACCGCCTGGTCGTCGTGCACATGGTCCGCCACGTAGCCGCGCACGTCGTCACGGACGGCGTCGGCGTCCCACTTGGCCCGCCCGAACAGGTGCTGCATGCCGTCCGGAGTGGTCTCCCCGGCCCACTCGGCGATCGTCCAGCAGTTCTTGCGCGGTAGGTCCGACAGCAGTCCGAGTACCAACTTCCGTACGCGGCGGCGTGGTTCGACCCGCGCGAACCGACCTGCGATCCGGCCCATCAGGCCGTCGAACGCCTCCTGCCAGCGGGCAGGGTCTACGCTGTGACCCGCGGCCACCGTGTGATCGTTTGTCTTCACACACCGATGATCAACGGTGGCTGCACCCCTGTCGCCTCAGACGCCATCGGCCCCTGCGAACGCGAGGAGACCACCTGTGCAGGCCGCAGCATACGAAGCACTGCTCATCGGGGGCCGCGCCGGAGTCGGCAAGACCACGGTCGGCTGGGAGATCTCCGCGCAGCTGCAAGCCCTACGCATCGCCCACTGCCTGATCGAGGGCGACAACCTGGACCAGGCATTCCCCGCCCCGGCCGACGACCCCGCCCGCACGAAAATGACCGAGGCGAACCTCGCCGCCATCTGGCGCAACTACGCCGCTCTGGGATACCGCAGGCTGATCTACACCAACACCGTCTCCGTTCTGGAACCCGACCTGATCGCCCGCGCCATGGGCGGCACACCCCGCATCACCGCGGTCCTCCTGACCGCCGACGACGCAACCGCCCGGCAGCGCCTGGGCACCCGGGAGATCGGAAGCCAACTCGACGCCCACGTCACCCGGAGCACTGCCATGGCCCAACACCTGGAAGCCGCCGCGCCTCCATGGGTCGCACGAGTACCCACCGACGGCCGCTCCGTCACCGACATCGCACGCGATGCCATCGCGGCAACAAACTGGTCATCCCCATCGGTACAGACCACAGATCACGATCTACGGCTGGAGTACTAGCATCTGCGCATCTGCCATCTGCGCATCTGCGTGCGGCGAGAGGGAGAAATGAAACGTATCGGCCTGATTGGCGGCATGAGTTGGGAGTCGACGGCCGAGTATTACCGGCTCCTCAACGAGTTCACGCGCGACAGGCTCGGCGGTTTTCATTCCGCGCGGTGCGTGCTGTACTCGGTGGATTTCGCGGAGATTGAGGAATTGCAGGTCCAGGGGCGCTGGGAGGAGGCGGGGGAGATCCTTGCCGCCGCCGCTCGCTCCGTGGAGAACGCCGGTGCTGACATGGTGCTGATCTGCACCAACACGATGCACAAGGTCGCCGGCCAGGTGGCGGCGGCCGTGGCGGTCCCGTTGCTGCACCTGGCCGACGCCACAGCGGATGCGGTACGGGCTGCGGGGCTGCGCAAGGTCGGCTTGCTCGGGACGGCGTTCACCATGGAGCAGGATTTCTACCGTGCGCGCCTGGAAACGGGCGGCCTGGAAGTGTGCGTCCCGAATGCCGAGGACCGGGCTCTTGTGCATCGGGTAATTTACGACGAGTTGTGTCTCGGTAGGGTGAGGGGCGAATCGCGCAAGGAGTATCAGCGCGTGATCGGGAACCTCGTCGAGGCGGGCGCCGAGGGCATCATCCTGGGCTGTACGGAAATCGAGCTTCTCATCAAGGCCGAGGACAGCCCCGTGCCCGTCTTCCCGACGACGCGGCTGCACGCGGAGGCGGCCGTCCACGCGGCCCTGGCCCCGTAGTCCCTTCCGCCCGGGACGGTCCCCGTGCGTCCCCCGAGGAGGGGCCGACAGGCCGCGTCGGGGGATGGGCCGGTCCTGCTACGTCTCGCCTCGCGTCCGATGCCGGAGGAACCCGGAGCCGATACGCCCCCGGCGATCACGCGTGATCATCAAGAATGGGACTCCGGCCCCGCGGTAGTCCGTTCTCATACGTCACGAGGCGAGGAGGGCAGACGCTCCGTATCGCCGCCAAAGGGCAGGAACACGGTTCGGGTGCCGAGGAACCAGTCGCCGTCGACCATCTGAAACGTGTCCTCGTAGTGGCCGACGTTCGCGGGGAGCCGCGGCGGGAGCATCCGGCCGGCGTAACCGTCGACGCGGTAGGTCGCCAGATATGACGTCGCCGTCGCCGTCGTTGCGGAGTCCACCGTCACCAGGATGTTCGTCATCATGCGACGCGACAACCGGTCCGCCGGCCGAGAGGCGAAGTACACGCGGAGCGCTTCCCGGCCCTCGATGCGGCGGCCCCCTTGGGGCCACTCCCAGACGCCGTCGGCGGTGAACAGGTCGGCTACCGAACCAGGTTCTCCCAGATCGAGGCGGTGGACGAAGTCGACGATCAGACGTTCGCAGGCTCGCTCCGCGAGCAAGCGGTCCATGGGGTCGAGCGCTTCATCGATCACCTTCAGTTTCTACCAGCCTCCCCTCGATGCGGGACAGCGCTTTTCCGTGCCCCGCGGAGACGGTCCGTCAAGGATGGCATTTGAGGACCGGGGAATCGGCGACGGTTGAACACGCGAACCCGTCAGTGCCCGGCCCGAGAAGTCGGTAGGGTTCACGCCGCGTCGTTTCGTTCCGCTGATGGAAACTGTGTTGACGTAGGTGGAACTTGGCCAGTACACAAGAGGGGTACATCCCTGAACGCCCGCCGGGTCCGCGGAGGACGTCGTCATGCCCGATGCATCATCCTTGCCCGACCCGGTCCGGCGTATCCTGGCCGGCGGTGTCACTGCCACCATGGCTACCGGCGTGCGCGAGCGCGCCCTCGACGCCGCCGGCCGGACCGCAGTCGTCGATGCCGACCGCACCCTGACCTTTGCCGCGGTCCATGAGCGGTCGAACCGGCTCGCCCAGGCGCTGCTCGGTGCCGGGCTGGTGCCCGGTGACCCGGTCGCGGTCCTGCTGGGAAACTGCCTGGAGTACCCCGAGGTGGCCGCCGCCCTGGCCAAGGCCGGGCTGCCGATGGTGCCGCTGGGCATCCGGCAGACCGGACCGGAGATCGCCTGGATCGTCGGGCACAGCGGCGCGCGGGCCCTGATCGTCCAGGACGAACGGGCAGAGGAGGCGCTTGCCGCGGTCTCGGCGAGTGCCGACCGGATCGCCGTCGTACTCACCGTGGGCCGGCCGGGTCCGGGGCGCGCGTACGAGGAGGCGCTCGCCGGTGCGCGTGACCGTGACCCGCTGGTGCCGGTCGGTGGTGACGACGTCTTCTGCATCCAGTACACCTCCGGCACGACCGGTCGCCCCAAGGGGGCGCTGCTCACCCACCGCGGCCGGGCCCTGACCGCGCTGCTCTCGGCGCATGAGTGGGGGCTGGGGGCCGGCCGGACCAGCCTGGCGGTGGCTCCGATGAGCCACGGGGCGGGGTTCATGTTCGGCTACGCGCCGGTCCTGACCGGCGGCACCGTGGTGATGCTGCCCCGCTGGGACCCGGCCCACATGCTCGGCCTGGCCGAGGAGCACCGGGTCCAGTCCGTGTTCCTGGTGCCGACGCATGCACAGACCCTTCGCGCGCTGGGCGAGGACGCACCCTCCCGGTACCGCCTCGACGCGCTCGACACGCTGTACTTCAACGCCGCCGCCCTGCCGGTCCCGCTGAAGGAATGGGTGCTGGACGCGTTTCCGCGCTGCGGGGTGCACGAGCTGTACGGATCCACCGAGGGCGGCGTGGTCACCGACCTGCGGCCGGTGGACGCCCGTCGCAAGGCCGGCTCGGTCGGCCGCGCCTGGTACCTGACCGAGGTCCGTGTGGTCGACGACGACGGCCGCCCCGTGCCGCCCGGTGAGCCCGGTGAGCTGTTCAGCAACTCACCCTTCCTGATGGCGGGTTACCTGGACGACCCCGAGGCCTCCGCCGCGTGCAGGGCCCCGGACGGTGCCGTGTCGGTGGGCGATGTCGCCACCATGGACGACGAGGGATACGTGGCCATCGTCGACCGCAAGAAGGACATGATCGTCTCCGGCGGGCTCAACGTCTACCCGCGTGAGGTGGAGGAGGCGCTCCTCGCCCACCCGGCCGTGGCCGAATGCGCGGTGGCGGGCACGGCCGACCCGGTGTGGGGGGAGCGGGTCACCGCCTTCGTGGTGTGGGCACCCGGCGCGACCCCGGCTCCCGTGGACGACCTCGCCGACTTCCTGCGCCCCCGGTTGGCGGGGTACAAGCTGCCGCGACGGCTCGAGGCCGTGGCCGCCCTTCCGCGCAACTCCGCGGGCAAGGTGCTCAAGCGTGAACTCCGGGACGCGGCAGGCCCTTTCGGGGGCGATCAGGATCCCACTACAGCATGACGAACGAAAGGCGGTGGCGCGGTGCGCCCGCATGTGGAACTCATTCATGAGGACGACTACGTCTGGCACCCGGCCGAACTGCCGGGCGGCACGGGCGAGGTGCGCGAGCGTCGGCTCAGCACCGACGAGGAGGACGGATCCAGCGCGCTCTCCCTGGAGTTCGACACCGACTGGTCGCGCGGAGCGGGTGTGCCCTCCGCGGACACCGAGTTCTTCGTGGTGTCGGGACGGCTGACCTACGGTGACACGCAGTTGGGGCCGGGTGGTTATGTCCAGGTGCCCACCGGGGTGCCGATGGACGCCGTGTCCATCGCCGCAGGAAGCCGGGTGCTGCACTGGCGCGAGTACGGTCCCGCCGACTTCGTCCTCGGCGGTGAGCGTGCCGCCGATGCCGAGGGCGAGGTCACCGTGCACGACTCGGACGCGTTGGAATGGACCGCCGCCCCCACCGTGGGGCCGATCACACCGCTGTACATCAAGCTGCTGCATCGTGACGAGAAGACCGGCTTCTACACCCGGCTGATCCTCGCTCCGAAGGGCTGGACCGACCACCGGCTCGCCCATCACCCCTGCTACGAGGAGTTCTACACCCTCAGTGGGCGTATGACCTACAACTTCGGTGACATCGACCCGGGCACCTACTGCTTTCGCCCGCCCTTCGTGAAGCACGGGCATTTCGTCGCCGAGGAGGACACCACGTGGATCATCCGCTCGGACGGTGAGCTCATCAACTGGTACACCACCGAGGAGTGGATCAACTGGGGCGGTGAGGCGGAGAACTACGAGCCCCACCAGGCGCCGCAGCCCTCCACCATGCCGTTGCGCTCCCGTTCCCGGGGCGAGTGGACCCGCGACGGGATGTGACCACAGCCGGTTGTGACCACAGTCGGTTCGGGTGGTGAACGGTGTGTGCGAGCGCTCGGCCGGGGTTTCCTGGCCGAGCGCTTGTGTGTGGGTGTCCGTCGGTGCGTGGGTGCATACGACAACCGGAAGAACGGGACGCCCCTGCCCGGGCCGGCGTACTGGCCGGTCCGGGCAGGGGCGTCGTTCCGCGTCCCCGGCAGGGTCAGCGGGTGAGGTACCGGCCTTGAGGCGGCCCGGTGACCTCGCCGTCGCGGTAGGCGATCCGGCCGCGCAGCACGGTGGCGCTCGGCCAGCCGCGGACCGAGTGGCCGGCGAACGGGCAGTGGTCCTGACCCGACAGCAGCAGGTCCGGGGTGACGGTGTGCTCCGCGTCGAGGTCCACGACGACCAGGTCCGCGTCGTGCCCCACCATCAGCGAGCCCTTGCGGCCGGTCAGGCCGTAGGCCGCCGCCGGTGTGGCCGAGACCAGTTCGGCTATCCGGCGCAGCGGCAGCCCCCGTCGGTGGTAACCCTCCGAGAGCAGCAGCGGGTAGAGCAGGGCGGTCCCGCCGAAGCCGGGCAGTGCGGGCCACAGTGCGTCGCCCTTGCTCTCCTCCATGCAGCAGGCGTGGTCGGAGGCCACCCAGTCGACCGTGCCGTCCAGCACCCCGGCCCACAGTGCCTCGTTGTCCGCCGCCGTACGGATCGGCGGGTTCACCTTGCCGCCGAGCCCCGCGCCGGCCGCGTCCAGGCTCTCGTGGTCCAGGCAGAGGTGATGGAGCGTCACCTCGGTGCGCAGATCCGCCCCCGGGGAAGCGGCCCGTGCCGCGCGTGCCGCGTCCAGGGCCTCGGCGCTGGACAGATGCAGCAGGTTCACCGGGCAGCCGGTGGCATGAGCGAGGGTGGCCGCCTCGCCGATGGCGACCCGTTCGGTCAGCGGCGGACGCGCCTCGCTGTACGCGCGCAGCGTCTGCGGATCGCCCGCCGCGCGGACGCGTTCGATGAACAGGCGCATGAGTTCGGCCTGTTCACAGTGGAGCGAGAGCGACACCCGGCCGTCCGGGCGGGCGGCGTCCGCCGCCGCGACCGCCTCCATCAACTGGTAGAGGTGACCGAGGTCGTACTCCTCGCCCTCGCCGGTCATCCGGAATCCGCGCGCGTCGCGGGAGTCGGCGGAGAGGTTGAACCCCTTGTAGAACATGTAGTACTTGAACGAGCTGACCCCGGAGTCTGCGACCAGTGCCGGGATCTCCCCGATCTGCGCGCTGTCCATGGGGGCGAGGTGGAAGCCGTAGTCGGTGTGGGCCCGGCCCTCCACCGCCTTGAGGACCTCGGGCAGGATCTCCGCATAGGGTCCGGTGCGGTTGAGGTAGTGCTCCCCGGTGCGGAAGTACGACAGCACGCTGGTGACACCGCCGACCAGCGAGGAGCGTGTCTCCTCGGCGGCGTCGACGCCCAGTGGCCGGTAGATGCCGAGGTGGAAGTGGGCGTCCACGGCCCCCGGGAGTACCACCCGGCCCCTCGCGTCGAGCACCTCCTCGGCGTCCGATGCGGGAAGGTCGTCGCCGATCGCGGCCACCACCCCGTCCCGGACCGCCAGGTCGGCGCGGATTTCACCGGTCCATGGCTGGACCAGCGTGCCGTTCTTCACGAGCAGGTCGTAGCGTGCCAAGCCCACTACCGCCTTCCGGTCCCGGATCCCCCTCGGGGGAAGCGTTGTTTCTCTTCTGTGCGAGCGTGCCGCATGCTAACTTTTGGTAACGCTGTTCCGCAAGGAGAAACAGGCTTGACTGAAAAGGTGTGAGCCGCTGTGCCGTCCCGCATCCCGGCCGGAGCCGGGTCCGTGTCCTCTCCCGGCCCGCTCGCCGGACTGACCGTGCTCGACTGCGCCACCTTGTTCGCCGGTCCGTTGGCCGCCACCGTCCTGGGCGACTACGGTGCCGACGTCATCAAGGTCGAGCACCCCCAACGCCCCGACCCCGCCCGCACCCACGGCCCCGCCCGCGACGGCACCGGCCTGTGGTGGAAGATGCTCGGCCGCAACAAACACACCGTCACACTGAACCTCTCCCGGTCCGCCGGCGCCGCGCTGCTGCTGCGCCTGGCCGAGCGCGCGGACGTCCTCATCGAGAACTTCCGCCCCGGCACCCTGGAACGCTGGGGCCTCGCCCCCGAACGGCTGCACGAGGCCAACCCCGGCCTGGTGATCGCCCGGGTCACCGGCTTCGGCCAGTTCGGACCGTACGCCCGTCGGCCCGGCTTCGGCACCCTCGCCGAATCGATGAGCGGCTTCGCTGCCGTGACCGGGGAACCCGACGGACCGCCCACCCTGCCCCCGTTCGGGCTGGCCGACGGCGTCGCCGCCCTGGTCGCCGCCTCCGCCGTCCAGACGGCGCTGCTGCACCGGTCCCTCAACGGCGGCCAGGGGCAGGTCGTCGACCTCGCCATCGTCGAACCGCTGCTGACCCTGCTCGGCCCCCAGGCCACCGCCTACGACCAGCTCGGCACCGTACCGACCCGCACCGGCAACCGTTCCGCCAACAACGCGCCGCGCAACACCTACCGCACCCGCGACGACCGCTGGGTGGCGGTGTCCACCTCCGCGCAGTCCGTCGCCGAACGGGTGCTGCGCCTGGTCGGACATCCCGAGGTCGTCGAGGAGCCGTGGTTCGCCACCGGGTCCGGCCGCGCCGCCCACGCCGACCTCCTCGACGGCCACGTCGGGCGCTGGATCGCGGCCCGCGAGCTCGACACCGTCATGACCGCCTTCACCGAGGCCGACGCGGCCATCTGCCCCGTCTACGACATCCGTGACGTGTTCGCCGACCCGCAGTACCAGGCGCTGGACTCCATCACCACCGTCCAGGACCCCGAACTCGGGCCTCTGCGCATGCAGAACGTCCTCTACCGGCTCTCCGCCACCCCCGGCTCGATCCGCTGGACGGGGCGCCCGCACGGCGCCGACAACGAGGCCGTGTACGGCGGCAGGCTCGGCCTCACGGCCGACGAGCTGAAGGCGCTCGCCGACGAGGGCACCGTATGACCGGGCCCGCACACCCGAGCCGCGTGGGCCCGCCCGCGCACGCGGCACCGTACGGCCCGCCGAGCCCGGCCGGCCTCCCCGAGACGCCCGACGAAGGGATCCCCATGACCGGCGCCCCCGGCGTCCTGCCCACATCGCTCTGGCGGGCCCTCGCCGGAGCTCGCGTCGTCGACCTCGCCCAGCCCATGCGACGGGGCATGCCCCAGTCGCCCAACCACCCGCCGTTCCGCCTCCTGCTGGAGCGCCGGCACGGCGACATGGTGCGCGAGGACGGCGGCTCCGCGGCCAACGAGATCGTCATCACCGGCGGACACGTCGGCACCCACGTCGACGCGCTGGCCCATGTCTCCCACGACGGGCTGCTGTACGGCGGGCTCGCCGCGGCCGAACACCAGAGCCACGAAGGTTTCGCCCGCCTCGGCATCGACGAGTTCACCCCATACGTCGGCCGGTGCGTCCTGCTGGACATCGCCCGCCTGCACGGCGTGCCCGTACTGCCCGCCGGGTACGAGATCACCCCGGACGACCTGGACGCCGCCGAACGCGCCGCCGGTGTCACCGTCGCCGCCGGCGAGGCCGTTCTGATCGGCACCGGCTGGTCGCAGCACTGGCCGGACGCGGCGGTCTTCACCGGCCAGACCGGCGGCGCCCCCGGGCCCGGCGCCGCGGCCGGGAAGTGGCTGGCCGCCCGGCGGCCCGCCCTCGTCGGCGGCGAGACCATCGCCTTCGAACACATCGCGCCCGGCCGGGGCCACGCCACCCTTCCGGTACACCGCACGCTGCTCGTGGAGGCGGGGATCCACATCGTGGAGACCATGCGGCTGGACGCGCTCGCCGCCACCGGGGCCGCCGAGTTCCTCCTCGTCCTCGCCCCGTTGCCGTTCGTCGGCGCGACCGGCGCCCCGGCCCGCCCGCTCGCCCTGCTCCCCGAGGACCCCGCCGAGTGAACCCCACCACCACACCCACCGCGTCCCCCGGACTGGCCGCCCGACTGGCCGTGTTCGCCGCCCGTTGCCGGGACGGCGTGCCCGAGGCGGTCAGCGCCGACGCCACCGGCCGGATTCTCGACTTCCTCGGCAACTGCCTCGCCGCCCTCGGCCCGGACACCGGCGAGAACGACGACGCGGCACCCCACCGGGCCGCCCTGCGCGCCGCGCGCCGGGCCGGCGGACACCCCGAGTCGGGTGTCATCGGCACCGGCGACCGGCTGCCGGCCGACCGGGCCGCGCTGGTCAACGGCACCCTCGCGCACGCCCTCGACTTCGACGACACGCATCTGCCGTCCGTCCTGCACCCCACGGCCGCCGTGCTGCCGGCCGCCCTCGCCGTCGCCGAGGCCGAGGGAGCCGACGGCGCCGCCCTGATTGCCGCCCTCGCGGCCGGCGGCGAGGTCTGCGTACGGCTCGGCATGGCCTCCTACGAACCGGCCCTGCGCAACTCGGTGTTCTTCGAACGGGGGCTGCACGCCACCTCGATCTGCGGCACCGTCGGCGCCGCCGTCGCCGCCGCCGTCCTGCTCGGCCTGCCCGCCGAGGGCATCGCCGACGCCATCGGCATCGCCTGCTCCATGGGGGCCGGCGTGATCGAGGCCAACCGGACCGGCGGCAGCGTCAAACGCGTGCACTGCGGCTGGGCCGCCCACTGTGGCGTCACGGCCGCCCAGCTCGCCGCCGAGGGCGTCACCGGCCCGCCCACCGTCATCGAGGGGCGCTTCGGCTTCCTCACCGCCTTCCTCGGCGACCAGTGGCACACCGGACCCCTCACCGAGGGCCTGGACGCGATGCAGGACGCCACCCACTGGCAGTACCCGCGCTCCGTCTACAAGCCCTATCCCTCCAACCACTTCACCCACCCCGGCATCGACTGCGCCCTTGCCCTGCGGGCCCAGGGCCTCGACCCGGATGCCGTCGCCACCGCCGAACTGGGCGTCGCGGGCGCCCCGCGCCGCACCATCGGCGAGCCGCGCGAGGAGAAGACCCGCCCGCGCACCCCGTACCACGCCAAGTTCTCCGGCCCCTACACCGTCGCCGCCGCCCTGCTCGCCGGTGAGGGCCCCGGACTCGGCCTGCATCTGGCCGACTTCACCCCGCGCGCCTTCGAGGACCCGCGACGCCGGGCGCTCGCCGAACGGGTCGAGGTTGTCCAGGACATGGTCTGCGACGACGAGTTCCCGCACGCCTTCAGCGCCGTGCTGCGGGTCACCGCCCACGACGGGACCCGCTGGGAGCACCGCGTACCGGGTTCGCGCGGCGGCCCGGCCGCCCCCCTCACCCTGGCGGAACTGGAGACCAAGTACCGGCTGGGTGCGGCCCCGGTCCTCGGCACCGACCGCGCGGACCAACTGGCGGCCGCCGTCCGGGCCCTGCCGGGCGCGGGCAAGGGCTGCGCCGGCCGGCTCCTCGAAGCGTGCCGGGCGGACGAGCCGGTCCCGTCGGGGGACTGATCCGGGGCCGCCGATCAGGGCGCTCGGCTCACCCCGTTGACGTGCTGGAATATCGTGCGCGCCTGGCGGCCCGAAGGAGAGGGCATCCCTCACGTGCCGCTGGGCATCGCCCGGCTGCACGACTCGTCCAACAGTGGGTCCTCCGGGCGCGCGCCTTCTCCCGTTCTCGGCGTCGAAGAGACGGCCCGCCGGTTGTCGTGGCCCTGGCGCTGGGCCGAGGGCCGGAAGGGGATGACTCGCTCCCGGCCCTCGGTCACGCCGCCCGCACGCCTGATCGCGGGCGGCCCGGGTCCGGGCTCAGCGACCGTAGACGCCTATCTCATTGAGTGAGTACCGGTTGTCCGTGCCGCGTACGAGGCACGTGATCCGTACGTAGCGGGCGTCGCCCGGGGTGAAGGCGCGGTTCTCCACACCGCCCCGGCCCGCCGTCGTGGTGTGCACGGTCCGCCAGTTCGTGTTGTCCGTCGACACGTCGATCCGGTACCCCAGCGCGTACTGGTCGGACCAGTCGAGGGTGACGCGGCCGACCTGGCGGGTGGCGCCGAGGTCGACCGTGATCCAGGCTGTGGCGACGGTCTTGCTCGCCCAGCGGGTGGCGGGGTCCTGGTCGATGGCCTTCCGGGGCGGGTAGGAGACGACGACCGCGTCCTGGTAGTCGGATGCGATGACGCTCGCTCCGGCGGCGAGGTTGGTCAGGTCGTCGGTGCGGCGGGCCGGGAACTCGACCACCTGCTGGTAGGTGGGACGGTTCTGCCAGGCGATGCGGGGCACGGTGATGCCGCCCATCGCCCGGTGGACGATCGCGTCGGCGCAGACCTGGTTGCCCGCGTCGCAGTACGTGTCCCCGGGGTACACGGTGGTCGCGGGTGTGGCGGCGGCGGTGGTCAGGGTGGAGAGCAGGATCTGGCGGCAGTCCGTCACCGAGCCCGCCCCGCAGTACTTCCTGTCGAGCGGGCTGCCGACGGCCCTGCCGAGTACGGACCGCAGGTCCTTGTCGACGTAGGACCACCATCCGTGCTGGAACGACGAGCCCTTGTGGGCCTCGCTCGCGGCGATACCGGTGGCAGCGCCCCCGGTGCCGTTCTGGCCGCCGGAGGGCGACTCGTTGATCGGGGCGACGGCGGTCAGGGCCTGGTAGAGGTCGTCGCCCAGTTCGGGCGTGAACTCGCCCTCGACGAGGAGCGGCCACCAGGCGTCCAGGATGCGGATCGCGTCGGCGTGGGCGTAGGTGCCGGAGCCCTTCGCGGTCTCCCTGCGGTTCGATCCGGCGGTGTGCCAGGCCCGCAGCTTCGCCACGGTGGCGGCCAGGTCGGGGTCGGTGACCTGTGCGGTGTCGATGACGTCGAGCAGGATGGACAACACCTCCTCGGCACGCAGATCGACGGTCGCGGCCTCCTCCATGGCCTTGACCAGCTTGGTGCGGGTGACACCGCCGGCCTCGACGAGGGCGGAGACCCGGGTGTCGAGGATGTCCGCGCGGTGGACCGAGCCGTTGCCCCAGGCCGAGGCGAAGCCCTTGGCCTGCTTGTTGTTCCAGCTGATGTAGTAGTCCTGGTCGACGGACTGCGGGTGCTCGGCCGGCGGGGTGACGGCCGAGGTGTTGGTGACCGGGTCCCAGTCCTGCCACTCGTACGTGCTTCGGGCCAGGATCGGCTGGTCGGGATCGGTGCCGATGGCCCGGACGGGGTTGGTGCCTGAGTTGTAGTAGGCGGTGTGATCGGCGTCCGCGTAGAACCAGTTGAACGTGTAGCCGACGTTCTGCGCGGCCTTCTGGAAGGACTGCGCGGAGGTGATCTCGGCCGGATCGTTGAACTGCTGGAAACCGATCACCGAGTCGACTTCGTGGTGGTACGTGGAACGCAGCGCGGTGAAGGCCACCGGCTTCCCGCCGACTTCGCCGGTGTGGGTGACCAGTCCGTACGCGCTGCGCCGGCTGACCAGGTCGTAGGCGCCGGCCTTGGTGGCGTCCGCCGTGGTGGCGGTCCAGCTGTTGCGCTTGGTGAGCGTCTCGAACGGGGTGCACACCCCGCGCAGCAGGTAGTTCGAGGAAGCCGTGGTGGGCGTGGCGCCCGAGGGCTCGCAGAGCTCCACGGCGAAGGTGTCGGTGATGTCCTGGTTGGCGGAGGTGGGGCTCCAGGAGTAGTCGAGGCCGCGGCCGATCTCCACGTAGAAACTCAGGCCGGGGAACGAGGCGCCGCGGGCGCGCAGCCCGGGGCCATCGAGCTCCTGCACCATCAGCAACTGCGGTGCGTAGTAGCCGGTCTGTGGTCCGTAGACGGCCACGGGGTGGCCGGAGGCGGTGTGCTCGCCCGACACCACCAGGGCGTTGGACATGCCCTTCTTCGCGGTGATCAGGTCGGCGGGCAGCACACCGGTGGCCGCGGTCGTCGTGGCGGCCGTCGTCGCGCCCGTTCCGGTGCCGTTCCGGGCGTGGGCGAACGCCTGGACCGTGCCGCGCTCCGGGACGGCGACGCCGGTCGGCGAGGCCGGGGTGTTCGCGTAGGGGAAGGTGCCCTGGCCCTGGGTCGTCACTGCCTCGGAGTCGTTCTGCGCCCGCCATGCGGCGTAGGCGGTGTTGCCCGCCTCCGAGCCGTAGCGCTGCTGGAACTCCAGCTTGGCGAGCGCGTTCTCGACCTCGCCGCCGCCTCCGCCTCCGAAGATCGCCCCGACGACCGCGGCGATCGCCACCACGTCGGTGGCGGTGAAGTCGTTGATCGAGGAGCCGTGGCCGGTCAGTTCGTACTCACCGGGGTAGCTGTTGGCCGCGACCGTGTCGTCGATCCATTTGTTGATGCCGGCCACGTAGTTCTGGATGTCCGCGTACGCCTGCGCGCCCTTGGCGCCCGAGTCGCGGACGCGCTCCAGCTGGGTCCGGAGATCGCTCTCGGTGTACGGCGCCACCGCCCACAGGCTCTGCTCCAGGGCGCGGTTGCCGGCCGCGCCGCCCGCGAAGGACGACAGCTCGCCGCGGCCCACGTGGCGCAGGATGTCCATCAGCCACAGCTTGTCCTGGCCGGCCGCGTATCCGGCGCCGAACTCGGTCCCGGCGCGGGTGGTTCCCTTGATGTGCGGGGTGCCGGTCGCCTTGTCGCGGGTGATCGTGACGTCGGACCGCGGGGACTCCGTACTCTCCACCTGACCGGTCGGCACGCCGAGAGAGGCGTCGTTGAAGTAGGCGGCGAGCTGGTCCGGTGTCAGTCCGGAGTAGTCGTGCAGCAGGTTGTCGTAGGGCTCGATCTGGTCGGCGGAGTGCTTGGGACGGGTACCGATGCTCTGGTGCAGCAGGATTCCCGCGAGGGTGGCGTGGCCGTTCTGCCCCGCCGGGAGGATGTCCTGGCACTGGCCGAGGCAGGGGTCGCCGACGGCCGGGAGGGGATCGACGCCGGCGGCGGCCTGCGCGGGGCCGGCGACGAGCAGAGGAGCGAGCAGCGCGGGCGCCAGGAGAACGGAGACGAGGGCCGTACGGAATCTCGTTCGACGGCGGGGCAGGGGTGGCACAGGAACAGGGGTCACCGGGGCCTCTTCAGCAACAGGGTTATGGGGGGTGCATCACTGGGTGCGCGCGAACACTAGCCCCGTTCGCGCCCCGTCATAAGCCCTCGCGTCGAGTCGTCCGCACGACTGCAACGCGCGCTTCACAGAAGGCCCCGGCCAAGACGACTATTCGTCCGACATGGCGGGAAGTGACCCTTGTTGACGCACTGTCAGATCTGGAACACCGACCCGATGAACTCCGCGAGGAGCCGTTCCTTGAGGGGCTGGGGCAGTGCATCGAGCAGGACCAGGACGGGGGCCATCCGGCCGGGCAGCCCCGAGTTGCCGTCGAGCCCCGCGAAGGCCAGGACGGCCGCGACCTCGTCCGGTCCGAGTGTCGCAGGGTCGAGTCCGGCGGCAAGGTCGGCGATGGCCGGGTCCACGGTCACCGGCGGCAGCGTGCGGGCCGCCCGGAGCGCGATGGCGAGGTCCTCCAACAGTGCGTCCACCTGGTCGACGGTGGCCGGGGTCAGGGTGAGGTGGAGGTTGGGGGGCAGGCCGTCGAAGGAGAGCTGGGGCTGGAGGTACCAGCCCCGTTCGCGCATCTCGTCGGCGAGGTGGAGCAGCAGGCTCAGGTCGGGGTCGTCGGCCACCGGGCCGCCGAGGACCGTGAACGCGACGAGTCCGGCGGCCGGTTCCCCCAGCACTTGTATGCCGTCGGTCCCGCGCAGGCCCGCGAGCAACCGGTCCGACGCCTCCGCGACCCGCCCGGCCAGTGCGGTGTAACCGTCGTCGCCGACATGCTGGAGGACCGCCCACGCCTGGGCCAGCAGGCCACCGGACTTCGTTCCCTGGACCGTCGGATTGACGACCGGGTAGCCGGGCCAGCCCGCATGGGCGAAGTACTGGTACCGGCGCAGTTCGGCGTCCCGGTAGAGAACGACGGAGGCGCCCTTGTCGGCGTACGCGTACTTGTGCAGGTCGACGGAGAGCGAGGTGACCCCGGGCACCGACAGGTCGAACGGCTCCACCTCACGTCCGGCGCGCCGCAGATAGGAGAGGAGCCAGCCGCCGATGCAGGCGTCGACATGGCACAGCACCCCGCGCCGGGCGGCGGCCGCGGCGATCTCGGCCACCGGGTCGATCACGCCGTGCGCGTACGAGGGCGTCGAGGCGACCACCAGCGCGGTGCGGTCGGTGAGCGCGGCGGCCACGGCGTCGGCGTCGACGCGGAAGGTGTCCGGGTCGACGGGGACGACGACCGTCTCCAGGCCGAGATAATGGGCGGCCTTGTGGAAGGCGGCGTGCGCGGTGGACGGGAGAACCAGCTGCGGCGCCGTGATCCCTCGTACCGTACGCGCGTGATCCCGGGCCGCCTTGACGGCGAGCATGATGCTCTCCGTCCCGCCACTGGTGAACGTGCCCTGGGCGCCGGGGGCGCCGAGGAGTGCCGCGACGGCGCCCACCAGGTCGTTCTCCAGCCGAGCCACGCTGGGGAAGACCGTGGGGTCGAGGCCGTTGACGGTGGCGTACGCCGTGTACGCGGCGGCGGTCAGCTCGTCGAGGCCGTCCAGGCCCGCGTCGTAGACGTAGGCGAAGGTGCGGCCGCCCCGGGTGGGTGCGTCGGACGTGCGCAGGTCACGCAGCTCGGCGAGCACGTCGGCCGCGGGGCGGCCGGCCGGCAGGGCGCGGGTGGGTTCAGTCGGCACGGTGGATCTCTTCCTGCTGGATTACGGAGTGCGGGGGAGGGGCGGCGGGGGCACGGACGCCGGAGAGGGAGGTGCGGACGCCGGAGGGGCGGTCGCGGTGCTGTCCTCGCGGTAGCGATGCAGAAACCACAGACTGGCCGCGGCGAGCACGGCGGGCAGCAGGCTCATGCCCGCGGTGATGCCGGTCAGCGCGGCCTCCGGCTGGGCCGACCGGTGATCCGCGTCGGAGGAGCGGAACCCGGTCACCGCCAGAACGAGGGCGAACAGCCCCGCGCCCAGCGCGAAGGCCAGGGTCTCGGCCGCTGTCCACAGCCCGGTGAACGTCGCGGCCCGCCGCTTCCCGGTGCGGGCCACGTCGGCGGCCAGTGTGTCCGCGAGCATGGTGAGCGGCAGCAGCTGGAGCCCGGCGTAGGCGACACCGATGACGGCGACCGCCCCGTAGCCGATCGCCGGTCCGGCCGTCGGGGTGAGGCTCAGGAGCAGCGTCCCGGCGAGAAGGAGCAGGGACGCGCACCACTGCGCCCGTTTCACCCCGTGCAGGTGGGCCAGCCGGTTCCACAGCGGCATGACGATGACGAGCGGGCCGATCAGGCAGACGAACAGCGCGGTGACCGAGCTCGGCGAGCCAAGGGTGTACGTGGCGAAGTACTGGACGCCCGCGAGCATCACGCCGATGGCGAGGGCCTGGAGGGTCCACATGCCGACCAGGAAGAGGAACGGCCGGTTCGAACGGGCGGCGGCCAACTGGGCGCGGAGCGAGGGTTCGGCCTCGCTGCGGGCCACCGACGGCGCCCAGCGGGTGGTGAACCAGGCGCCGAACATGCCCGACGCGAGCAGGACGGCGACGGCGACCCCCATCATCCGGTAGCCGGCCGGGCTGTCGCCGTCGGCGTGGGCGATCGCCGGGGCGAGAGCGCCGGACAGCAGGATCGCGACGCCGAGGAAGCCCACCCGCCAGCCGAGGACCCGCCCGCGCTCGGCCGGGTCCTCGGTCATCTCGGCGGGCATCGTCACATACGGCACCTGGAAGACGGCGTACGCGGTGGCGGCCAGCAGGAACAGCACCGCCACGTAGCCGGCCGCGGCGGCGCCACGCAGCGGGGGCGCGGCGAAGATCAGCGCGAAGAGCGGAGGGAGGGTGCAGGCGCCGATCAGCAGGAACGGCCGACGTGGTCCGCCTCGCAGCCTGCTGCGGTCGGACACCGCTCCGACCAGCGGGTTGATCAGGACGTCCCATGCCTTTGGCAGGAAGACCGCCGCGCCCGCGACAGCGGCGGGTACGGCCAGGACGTCGGTGAGGTAGTAGAGCAGGATCAGGCCCGGCACGGTGGCGAAGGTGCCGGTGCACAGGGAGCCGAGCCCGTATCCGATCCGCACCCGACGCGGCAGGTGCGGAACCGGTCCGTGGTCCGCTCGTTCGTCTGCTGACATGCCGTAGATCATGGGGGAGCGTACGAACGGACGGCAAGGGGTGAATATGACGGAGGCATGAACCCCTTCGGCCGGGGAATCCTCGCCGAGAGCGGTGCGGACACCACAGGCCCGTCATGAACCGGTGCCGGGTGACCACGGGCCCGCAGCGAACCGGCGCCGGGACACCACGGACCCGTCATGAACCGGCGCCCGGGGACCGGAGCCCGGAGGGCGAAGGGGGCGTCCTCCCGGGAGGCGGAGTGACGGTGTCCGCAGCGGAAAGCGCCTGCAGGCGCGGCGCGACCTCCTCGCCCACCCGGAACGCCTCCTCCAGATGCGGGTAACCGGAGAGGACGAACTCGTCGATGCCCAGGCTCCGGTATTCGTCCAGCCTGGCCGCGACCTCGTCGTGCGAGCCGACCAGCGCGGTGCCCGCGCCCTCGCGGACCAGACCGATCCCGGCCCAGAGGTTGGGTGAGACGGTCAGCCGGTCCGCGTCGGCCGATCCCGCGTGCAGGGCGGCCATGCGCGCCTGCCCGGTGGAGTCCATCCGGGCGAAACGGTCCTGCGTGGCACGCACCGCCTCGGGGTCGAGGCCGCTGAGAATCCGATCGGCCTCGCGCCACGCCTCGTCGGCGGTGTCCCGGCTGATGATGTGGAGGCGCAGTCCGAAACGCAACGCGGGATTACGTACTCGGAGTTGCTCCACCCTGGCGGCAACCGCGGCGGGCGGCTCGCCCCACAGGAGCTGGACGTCGGCGCGCCGCACGGCCACATCCTGGGCCGCGGGTGACGCTCCGCCGAAGTAGAGCGGCACCGGATGATCGGTCGCGGGGTCTGTCAAGTGGGCGTTCTCGACCCGCAGATGGCTGCCCTCGTGGTCGACTCGCTTGCCGTCCAGCAGATCCCGCAGCACCGCCATCATCTCGTCCGTGCGCGCGTAGCGGGCGTCGTGGTCGAGCTGGTCGCCGTAGGCGCGCTGCTCCACGGGGTCGCCGCCGGTGACGATGTTGAGACGCAGTCGTCCGCCCATCAACCGACGGAAGGTGTCGGCCTGTTGGGCCAGCAGTGTCGGACTTGCGAGACCGGCGCGGAACGCCACGAGGAAATCGATCCGCTCCGTGTGCTGCGCCAGCGCCGAGGTCAGAATCCACGGATCGACGCAACCGAGACCGACCGGGGTCAGCAGTGAGGCGAATCCCGCGTGCTCGGCGGCGCGCGCCACCTGGGCGAGGTAGCCGATGTCGGCGGGCCGCCGGGTGGCGGAGGCGGTGCGCGCCTGTACGGCGGTGACTCCGCCGGGATCGCGGCCGTCACCGCCGGTGGGCAGGAACCAGTGCAGCAACGGGAGCGTTTCGGGCATGACGAACCTCGCGGAACGAGTGGGTGAACGGGGCACGGCACACCCCTGCGGGGGCCGGAAAAGTCGGAAAGCGTCGACGACGGGGCGGTGGCCGCCGCCGGATACGGGCGAGGCACCCGTCACCGGTACGGGGCCGTCAGGAAGAGCCCGATCGGCTACGGGCGAGTCGTGCGGGTCAGCGACAGGCCGCGCGACAGCTGCGGTCGGCCCGACAGAGCGCCGCCGACGTACGCAGCAGATCCACGTGCCGACGGGAGACGAGGGAGGGGGCCATACGCGCATCCTGGCCGTACTGCGCTGCGGAGTACAAGAGCTTGTCTGCCATGTGACCCCGTGCCTACCCAAGCGCACCCCCTACGACGAGGGCACGGCCTTCCCCACCTCTGGAACTCCTGCGCTGAGGGCCGCCGCTTGAGGCGTTCAGTCCGGCAGGGGAAGCAGCCTGCCGCTCCAACGCTCGTCGTCTACGTCGTCGGGTTGCCGCAGGCGGATGTCAAAAGCGGTCTCTACCAGTGCCAGGACGCTGTGCAGGGGCGCGACCTGGCCAGGGACGAGCCCGAGGGGCCTCATGACGCCATAAAGTCTTGCCGGGTCCTGCCCGGTCGGTTCGATCGCCTGGAGAGTGTGGAAGCCGACGATGATCTCGCCGCCCACCGCGTACTTCAACGAGTGCATCGGTTTCTCGTTGTAGTGGAGCACCACGGCTTCTGTGCCGACGGAGACGCGACTCAAGATCCTCTCATCGAGTCCATGCACGCCGCCCTGTTCCCAGGCCCACGTCCACGAGCCGTCGATGCCACTGGTGACGACGGGTTCTTCCTCGTCGAGAAGGTCGTCACCCAAGTCGTCTGCCAGGTCTACGGCGTCGCGGAGTGCAAGGGTCCCCGGATCCACGCCCATGCGGGTGAGAAGCTCCGCAGGGGGCAGATCCCGCACGAAGGTCAGCGTGTATATGGGGAAGTCGCCCTTTCGGAACAAATCCAGTCCGCGGCCTATCCCTGTACTTGTCATGCCGTGGATGCTGCCACACACCACCGACACGCCTCCCAGACCGCCGTCTTGACAGATCAACTGCATCGGATGTCTCTTTCCCAGGTCCTGACGTCGCTGCCCGGTGTCGGCGTCAGGGCCGCCGCAGTCCTTCTGGTCACCGTCGGCGACGGCACCAGCTTCCCCACCGCCGCCCACCTCGCCTCCTACGCCGGCCTCGCCCCGACAACGAAACAGTCAGGCACCTCGATCCACGGCGAGCACGCACCCCGAGGCGGCAACCGGCAGCTCAAACGCGCGATGTTCCTCTCCGCCTTCGCCGCCCTGCACGACCCCGCCTCCCGCACCTACTACGATCGCTGCCGGGCCCGGGGCAAGACCCACACCCAAGCCCTCCTCCGCCTCGCCCGACACCGCATCACCGTCCTGTTCGCCATGCTCCGCGACGGAACCTTCTACGAATCACGCCTCCCCGAAGCAATCGCCGCATGACCAGCTCCTGCTTGACGAAAGACATACAGACACCCCCCGACCGACGTCCTCAGCCCCCCGCCGCCAGGGTGCGGCGGGCGGTGCGCACCACGGCCTCGTCGACCATGCGGCCGTCCGCGCCGACGATGACCGGGCGGCCCTCCCGCAGCGCGGCGTCGAACCGGTCCACCAGGTCGCGCGCCGCGTCGAGTTCGGCCGGTGACGGGGTGAACACCTCGTGCACCACCGGGATCTGCGCCGGATGGATGCAGGCCCGGGAACGGTAGCCGAGGGCCCGCAGCGCCTCGGTGGAGCGGCGCAGGGCCTCGGTGTCGCGGTAGTCGGTGCTCACCGGACCGACCGGTGGCCCCACCCGGGCAGCGGCGCAGGCCAGCACGAGCGAGACCCTTATCGGCAGCAACTCCCGTTCTTCCGGGCCGGGTTCCATGCCCAGTTCGGCCCGCAGGTCAGCCTCACCCGCCTGCAGGTGCGCCACTCGCGGGGCCGCCGCCAGTGCGGGTGCCGTCAGCACCGCCCCGGCCGACTCCAGCAGCGGGGACAGCGCGACGGACCCCGGCGCCAGCCCCAGCGCGGCCTCCCGTTCGCTCAGTACCCCGTCCACCGCCGCCACGTCGGCCGGGGTCTCGCACTTCGCCAGGCACAGGCCGTACAGCGCGGGGCCGACGACGGCGGCGGCGTCCGCGAGGCCCACCGGGCCGGGGTTCACCCGGACCCACACCTCGGTCGGGCCGCCGGGTGTGAGCCCGGCGAGCCAGTTTGCGGTGGCCTCGCGTGCCGCGTCCTTGGCGCCGGGGGCGACGGCGTCCTCCAGGTCGACGATCACTGCGTCCGCGCCGCGCTCCAGGGCGCGGGCCAGCATCGCCGGACGGTCGGCGGGCACATAGAGGTAGGAGCGGGCCACCGGGTCACCCGATCCTGGTCGCGCCGGAGGTCAGCCCCCGGGCGATCACGGTGCGCAGGATGTCGTTGGTACCCTCCCCGATACTCATCAACGCCGCGTCCCGGTAGAGCCGTTCCACCACGAACTCCTTCGAGTAGCCGTATCCGCCGTGCAGCCGCATCGCGTCCAGCGCCGCCGTGATCGCTGTCTCCGAGGCGAACAGCTTCGCCATCCCCGACTCGGTGTCCACGCGAGCCCCGCCGTCCGCTCGCGACGCCGCCCAGTACACCAGCAGCCGGGCCGCCTGGAGACGGGTGGCGATGTCGGCCAGCCGCAACTGCACCGCCTGGAAGTCGTGGATCGGCTTGCCGAACGCGTGCCGCCGCCCGGTGTACGTCAGAGCCTCGTCGTAGGCAGCCTGGGCGATGCCCACCGAGCGGGCCGCTACGTTGATACGGCCGGTCTCCAGCGCGGACAGCGCCTGCTGCATGCCCCGTCCCTCGACACCGCCGAGCAGACAGTCCGCAGGCACCCGCAGGTCCTCCAGCAGCAGTTCGCAGGTCTCGGTGCCCTTGTAACCCAGCTTGGGCAGGTCCCGGGTGACGGTGAATCCCTCGGTCGAGGTGTCCACCAGCAGGATGCTCATGCCCCGGTGGGATGGTTGGGCCTGCGGATCCGTCTTCACCAGCACCGGCAGCACACCGGCGTGGCGCGCGTTGGTGATCCAGGTCTTGGCGCCGTTCACCACGTAGTGGTCGCCCTCCAGGCGGGCGGTGGTACGGATGCCCTGGAGGTCGGTACCGGCGTCGGGCTCGGTCAGGGCGATGCCGCTGCGGCACTCGCCGGTCGCCATCCGGTGCAGCCAGCGGGTGCGCTGCTCCTCGGTGCCGTGCCGGGCGATGAGCAGACAGGCCAGGGAGTGCGAGCCGAGGATTCCGGCGATGCCCATCCAGCCGCGCGAGATCTCCTCGAAGACCAGCGCGAAGGACACCATGTCGACCTCCAGCCCGCCGTAGGTCTCCGGCACGGTGAGCCCGAACAGCCCCATGGCGCGCATCGTGTCGATGATCTCGGCGGGGTGCCGGCCGGACTCCTCCCACTCGCGGGCGACCGGTTCGATCTCCCGGGCGACGAAGTCCCGCAGGGTGCGGCGGAACAGTTCCTGTTCGGGGCTGAGGGCGAAGTCCACGGTTCACTGCTCCGGTTGTTCGGGCGCCGGGCCGGGCGCCGGGGTGAAGGCGGGCTGGCGTCGGCCGTCCGGCAGCGGCAGCCAGACGAGTTGGACGGGCTGGTCGCAGCGGAAGGAGTCCGGGTCGCCGATCAGCGGGACCAGCAGCACCGGGCCCTCGGCGAGCCGTACCCGGCCCACGGTGTACGGCACCGCACGGCCGTCCGGCGCGCGGTGCACGGTGGTGAAGGAGTCCAGCACCGCCGGACCGTGCACCGGCACCTGGCGCAGGCCCTCGGTGCCGCCGCAGTGCACGCACAGGACCCGCGGCGGATGCTGGTGGCCCCCGCACGCCGGGCAGTGCTGGACGGTCAGGGTCCCCTCGCGGGTCGCCTCCCAGAACGCCTCGGTGACGGCGTCCGCGGGTGCGGGCGGCGGGCCGGGAAGGACGGGGACGTCCGCCTCGGGGGCTGCGGTGGGGTCCGGGTCGTTCCGTGGCGCGCTCACCGGGCGTCGTCCCGGGCCAGGACCACGGTGGCGTGCGTGGAGAGGATCCCGCCGGTGCCGTGCGCGACGGCGGTCCGGGCCCCGGGGACCTGGCGGGCCCCGCACTCCCCGCGCAACTGCCGTACCGCCTCGATCAAGAGGAACAGCCCGAACATGCCGGGATGCCCGTACGACAGCCCGCCGCCCGAGGTGTTGACCGGCAGCTCCCCGCCGGGAGCGATACGCCCCCCGGCGACAAACGCCCCGGCCTCGCCCGGCGGGCAGAGACCCAGGGCCTCCAGGGACAGCAGCGTGGTGATGGTGAACGAGTCGTAGACCTGGACGACATCCATGTCGGCGGGGCCCAGACCGGAACGTGCCCATGCCCGGTCCGCGGACGCCCGCGCGCCGCCGTCCAACAGGTCGTCGGGGCCGGCTGATCCGGTGTGCGAGGTGGCCTCGCCGTAGCCCAGCACCAGCACCGGAGGGCGCCGCAGGTCGCGGGCCCGCTCGGCGGTGGTCATCACCAGGGCGCCACCCCCGTCGGTGACCAGACAGCAGTCGGCGGTGGTGAGCGGACTCGACAGCATCGGCGCGGCCAGCACCTGCTCCACCGTCAGCGGACCCGCGGCATGGCGGTACGCCTCCGGGTTGAGCAGGGCCCACGCCCGTGCCGCCACCGCCACCTCCGCCAGCGCGCTGCGATCCAGGCCGTGCACGTGCAGATAGCGCTGGGCGGCCAGCGCGTAGTGCGAGGCCGGGAACAGGGGCCCGGCCGGTGCCTCGAACTGCGCCTCCGGCATGGCCGGGTCGTAGGGCCCGGTCAGGGAGCGGCGACGGGCCGAGCGCTGGTCGGAGCCGTACGCGATGACGACGGTGCGGCACTGCCCGGCCGCCAGCGCCTGCGCGGCCCGGGCCACGTACATCTCGAAGGCGCTGCCGCCCGCGAACGTGGAGTCGGTCCACGCCGGGCGGATGCCGAGGTAGTCGGCGGCCTGGGTGGCGGCGAACCGGCCCGTGCCCGCGGTGGCCAGGCCGTCCACGTCGGCCAGGGCCAGCCCGGTGTCGGCCAGCGCCCGGGTGACGCCCTGGGCGAGCAGGGCGAGCGCGGGCAGGCCGGTGACACCCAGGTCCGAGGTGGCCGCCCCGACGATCGCCGCCGTCACCTGGGACCGCCGGGGCCCGGCCCCGTGGGTGGCGGGGCGAGCGTCAGGGTCGCCCCGGCCGACGCCACGGCGGTGCGCGCCTTGGTGCCGGTCACCTCGACCCGCTGCTCGACGGTCACGAGGTCGCCGTCGACCGCCGTGACCCGGCCGGTGCACAGCACGCTCTCCCCGGCGAACACCGGCTGCGCGAACCGGAAGTGCAGCGTACGCAGGGCGCACTGCGGGCCCAGCCAGCGCTGCAACTGCTCGGCGAGCAGCGCGCCCAGCACCTGCCCGTCGACGACCGGCGCGGGCAGCCCCCGCTCGGTCACATAGGCGGTGTCGTAGTGCAGGCGGTGCCAGTCCCAGGTGGCCCCCGCGTAGGCCACCATCCGGGACAGCGGGAAATCGCGGCGCAGCGGCGGCACCACGGAGCCGGGCAGCAGTTGCGGGCCGGTCATCGGCTGCTCCCGGCGCCTGCGTCGGGAGCGTCGCCGGCCGGTGCGAGGGCGATGTACAGCACGGTCTCCTCGTTCTCCGCCAGCAGTTCCCCGCCGGAGGTGTAGGCGCAGTGCGAGCGCACCACGAGCATCGGCAGTCCGTCGCCGGTGGTGCGTTCGGTGACGGAGGTGAGGGTCCAGGTGGCGGTGATCCGGTCGTCCGGGCGGACCGGGCGGTGGAAGGTGTACGCGTTGCCGCCGCGCACCGTCCGGGTGCCGGGGAGGGAGATGCCCCAGGTGTGCCCGGGGTAGCCTTCCTCGTCCGGCGGGAGGTCCGCGTACTGGTTGGTCTCGCAGATCAGGGTGGGCGGGGCGATCACGTCCGGATGGCCGTGGGCGCGCGCGTACTCCGGATCCAGGTGCAGCGGGTCGGTGTTGCCGGTGGCGAGCGCGAAGTAGCGGATCGCCGCCCGTCCCAGCTCCTCCGGAGCGGTGTAGACGGCGGTGCGGCCGGTCAGTCGGGCCCGCAGTTCGTCCGTGAGGAGGATGCCCGTGGTCACTTCGTGCCTCCCGGTGCGGCGGCGGAGTCCTCGGCGGGCAGGACGGCGGTGGGGAAGATCTCGGTGAGGAACTCCCGCCGCAGCAGGGTGGCGCAGCCGACCGAGGTCACGGCCGGCCGGGACGAGTCCCCGAGCACCCGGGCGCGGGCGGCGGCCACGGCGGCCCGCTCGCCGGCCGCGGGCGGACACAGATACTCCTCCAGCGACACCAGGTGCTCCGGACCACCGCCGGCCGCGGCCACGACCTCCAGGACGGCACGCATCACCGACTCGGTCTGCGCCACCACGTCCCCGGCGTGGATCGCCTGCTGGGTCTCCATGTCGAGCGCCCCGAACCCCGACATGAACAGGGTGCGGCCGGCCCGTACGCCGGGGCTGTAGGTGAGGGTGTCGTAGCGCCGCCAGCCGGGGTTGACGGTGGTCAGCGGGTACCGGGACGCGGTGACGTCCACCGCGACGAGGATGCCCGGCGCGTGCAGCCGGCTCATCAGGATGCCGCCCGCACCCGGGAACACCCCTGCCCCGCCGAGGAGTTCGCGACGGGGTTCGGCGCACTTCGGGTACGCGCGGCGGGTGGCGGGGGTGGTGTAGTCGAAGGTGGTCACCGCGTGGTCGAGGCTCAGCCCGGCGTTCTTCAGCAACTGTCCCGCCTTGCGCAGGCAGTACGCGTACTGGGCCGGGAAGTCGTCCGGATGGGCGATCTCGCCGTGGTCGTCGACCGGGAGCACGGTGGGGAGCCGGACCGTGCCCTCCGCGAACACCCCGCCAACGTCGGCCGGTTCGGCCCGCACGGCGAGCAGTGCGTCGGGGTCGGGCAGTGACTCCACCACCACCGTGCGCGCGCCGTCGGCCGCGTCGGGGAAGGCGGCGGAGCGGGCCGCCGCGAGCTCCGGGTGGGCGTCGAGTGCGGCGACGGTGACGAACTCGGTGAGGCGGACCCCGTCGAGGTCCGCGAGCCGGGCGCCGAGTGCCCGGTAGGCGGCGCGGGCCTGGACGCCGGGGCCCGGCCCGCGTCCGAGGACGGTCACGTCGGCCCGGCCTGTGGCCGGGGGGTGTGCGGCGGTCAACGGGGCCTCCGGAGGGGAGAGGGACGGGTGCGGTCGGGCGGGCGGGTCACGGGGCCGGGTGTCCGGCCAGGACCGCCGAGGCGAGGCACAGCACCTCGCGGATGCTCTCCTCGCGGTCCAGGCGCAGGACACGTTCGGCGAGTTCGCGGGTGAGGGCGGTCTCCCCGCCCGCGTTGGCATGGAACTTGGCGGTGACGCGTTCGGCGTCCGGCGGCCGTACGGGGCCGCCGTCGACCCGGACGTCGAGCTCGGTGCCGTCCCGCAGCCGCGCCCGCAGCACCCCGGGCGCCTCGGCGTCGGGGCCGTCGTACGGGCGGACGGTGTGGGAGATCCTGGCCGCCAGTGCCGTCACGTCCGGGCGGTCCAGGGCGTCGGCGCGGTAGCTGTCCAGGGTGAGGGTGCCGTCGCACAGCATCAGGGCGGTGCTGAACGGCAGGGCGAACTTCGCCTCGTAGGGGGTGCGCGGCGCGACACGGTGCGGGCGCGGCACGCACACCACCGGTTCGGTTCCCGGCGGAACCTCGGCGACGACGGATTCCAGGGCCTGCGCACCGCCGTACGGGACGAGTCGGCCGCGCAGCACGGCCGCCGCCTCCAGGGTACGGTGCAACAGGTGGCAGCAGGGGTGGAGTTTGCTCTCCACCGCGCTGACGTGCCACATCTCGCCCAGGTCACCCACGAGGGCCTCGGCGGTCACGGGCTGGTCGGCCAGCGCCGCGTACACCCCGTTGCGTCCCTCCAGCACGGTTGCCGGGCCCTCGGCCCCGGCCGCGGCGAGCCGGGCGGCGAGCAGTCCGGCGTGCGCGGCGAGCCCCGGGTGCAGGGCCTTGGTGTCGCTGCCGGCGTCCAGGAACTCCAGCAGCCCGCCCGCGCTGCTCCCGGCGATGCCCACCGCGTGGGCGGTCACCTCGGCGGACCGCCGCTCCAGTACCGACGCGGTGACGGCGGCGGCGAAGACCGCGGCGACCTGGGTGGCGTGCAGGCCCCGTGCGTGGAACCGGTACGGCGCGGCCAGCCCGATCCGCAGGGCGGTCTCGTAGCCGGCGGTGGCGGCGGTCAGCAGGGCCGGTCCGTCGGCACCGGCCGCGGCGGCCGACGCGAACAGGGCGGGCAGCACCGACGCCGTGGCGTGCACCAGCGCCCCGGGGTGGGTGTCGTCGTAGTCCAGGGCGTGCACCAGGGCGCCCAGTGCGAGCGCCGCTGCCGGTGCCCCGAGCGGCTCGGCGAGCCCCGGCACCGCGGCCTCCGGCGGTCCGCCGAGCGCGGCCGCGACGGCGAGCGCGGGCGCGGCCTGTCCGGAGCGGGCCGCGGCGAGGGCGCAGCCGAGCCCGTCGAGGAGCTGACGGCAGACGACGCGACGGATCACGCTGGGGACCTTTGACGGGGTCAGTTCGGTTGCCCAACAGGCCAGTTGAACGGCAGCCGGTGCGTCCGTGGCGTCGTGGGGGCCGTGCGCGTGGGAGTGCCCGGGACCGTGGCCGTGCGGATGCCGGTGGTCGTGCGGGCCGTGCGCGTGCGGGGCCGCATGGGGGTGCGTGTGGCCCTGACCAGGCTCCTGGAGGCTGGGTGGCGACGGTTGCCCGGAATCGGTTGCGCAGACCGCCGGTGCGGCGTTCGAGCCGGCCGACCGTGCGGCTTCAGTCACCGAAGGCCCCCTTCGCGCGCAGCCCCGCCACCCGGTCGGCGTCGTAGCCGAGCAGGTCCTGCAGGACGGTGTCGGTGTGCTCGCCCCGCTGCGGCGCTCGCGGCGCCTTTCCCGCCGGGCGGTCACCGACCCGTACCGGGCTGGCCACGGAGCGCACGGTGCCGAAGCGGGGGTGGTCGCTCTCGACGATCAGGCCGCGCGCCTCGGTGTGCGGGTCGGCGAGCGCCTGCGCCACGGTGTGCACCGGTCCGCACGGCACCTCGGCCGGGGTGAGAACCGCCAGCCAGTCCTCCACCGTCCGGGTCGCGAAGAGCGCCTCCAGTTCGGGCACCAGCTGCTCGCGGCACTCGCGGCGGCCCGCGAAGTCGGCGTAGGGATGGCCGGGTTCGGCCCACTCGGGATGGCCGAGCACCTTGGCCAGCCTGCGCCAGAACTTCTCCTTGGCGCAGCCGACCACCAGCCAGCCGTCCGCCGCCTCGAACGCCTGGAAGGGCACCAGCGAGGGATGGGCCGAGTGCCGGGTGCGCTGCGGTTCGAAGCCGGCCGACAGGTGCCATGCCGCCGGGTACGTGAGCATCGACACGGCCGTGTCGTACAGCGACACGTCGCAGTCGCAGCCCACGCCGTCGCGGCGGGCCGCGTGCAGCCCGGCGAGCATCGCGAGCGCGGCGACGTAGCCGCCCGAGTAGTCCACCAGCGACAGGCCGGACTTGGCAGGCGGGCCGCCCGGTTCGCCGGTCAGGTCCATCCAGCCGGCCAGGCCCTGGAGGATGTAGTCGTAGCCCGGCTGGGCGGCCCGCGGTCCGGTCAGCCCGAAGCCGCTCAGCGAGCAGCAGACCACGGCCGGGTTGAGGTGGCGCAGGTCGGCGTAGGTGATGCCGATCCGGGCGGGTACGTCGCCGCGCAGGTTGGAGTAGACGGCGTCGCTGTGGCGCACCAGGTCCTCGAAGACCTCCCGGCCCGACGGGTGGGTGAGGTCGAGGCGGACGCTGCGCTTGCCGCGGTTGAACGTCTCGAAGAACAGGGAGTCCTCGCCCCCCTGGTAGGGCGGGACGTAGCGGCCGACGTCCCCGCCGGAGTGGGGTTCCTCGATCTTGATGATCTCGGCGCCCAGTTCCGCCAGGTGCCAGGTACCGAACGGCCCGGCGCCGTACTGCTCCACGGCGATCACCCGAACGTCCTCCAGTGGGCGTCGGGCGGGGGAGGGGGGCGTGGTCATGGGCGCAGCTCCCGGATGAGATCGACGACGTGGGCCTGGGACTCGCGTATCTCATGGTCCGTCAGACCGTGGACAGGCGTGGTGAGTTTGATGCTGTCCGCGATGCCCGCGTAGCCGGTGAGGAGTTCGGCTACCTGATCGCGGGTGCCGCACAGGGTCAGTGCTCGGGTCATCGCCGGGTCGACGGCCGTGGCGAGGCCGCCGGCTCGGGCTCCGGGGCGGCGGAACTCCTCCATGACCCGGCGTTGCGGCTCCGAAAGGCCGTGCGCCGCGAACAGCGGCTCGTAGGTGCGCACCGAGGCGTAGAAGCCGACGTTGCCGGCGGCGCGGCGCAGGGCCTCGGCAGGGTCGGGGTGGACCGACACGCAGGCCGACGCCACCACCTCCAGCTCCTCGGGCCTGCGTTCCGCCCGGTCCAGCCCGGTGCGCAGGGCGGGCAGCACGGTGTCCCGCAGATGGGCGGGGGACCCCAGCTCGTGACCGATCCAGCCGTCGGCGATCTCGCCCGCGAGCCGGCACATCAGCGGCCCGGCGGCGGCCAGGTGGAGGGGGACGCGGGTGCGGCGGGGGAGGGGGCGGCGGTAGCCGCGTACCCGCATCGGGACGAGCGGCCCGCCCGCCTCGAAGGGGTCGCCGTCGGCGCAGCGGGCGATGAACGTCCGTACGCAGTCGACGGTTTCGCGCAGTCGCTGCGCCGGGTGGTCGAACGTGGCACCGTGCCAGTCCTCGTTGAGCCGGCGCACCCCCGTGCCGAGCCCCAGGACGGCCCGGCCGTCGGAGAGTTCGTCGACGTCGAGGAGTTCCAGCGCGCAGGTCATGGGGGAGCGGACGAAGGCCAGTGCCACGGCGGTGCCGATCCGGGCGGTGGTGGTGGCGCAGGCCAGCGCGGCGGCGGTGACGGTCGCGCTGCGGTGGAGTTCCGACGCCCACAGGGTGTCGGCGCCCGCCTCCTCGGCGGCCCGCCCGGCGGTGGTGAGCTCGGCCAGGTCCTCGCCCCAGGGGGCGTATCCGAGGCGGGGCACGGCCGGGGCGTTCACCTCTGCTCCGGCGCGGTGGCCGGGCGCGTGGCGGAGGCCGGACGCGTGGTCAGTGGGGTGGCGGGCCGGGGGCGGACATCGGCGAGGGCCGGAGCTCCCCGCTTGTGTACGTAGAAGGTGCGCAGGAACGAACAGACCTCGGTGCCGTGCTGGTTGATGGTGCGGGTGCGCACGGTGACGATGCCGGCCTGTGGGCGGGAGGAGGACTCGCGCGTGGAGACGACCAGAGACTCCGACCACAGGGTGTCGCCGGCGAACACCGGAGCGGTCATGCGGATGTCGTCCCAGCCCAGGTTGGCGAAGGCGTTCTGGGTGAGGTCGGTGACGCTCTGCCCGACGGCGACGGCGACCGTGAGGGTGGACACGACCAGTGGGCGCCCGAACTCGCTCTGCTCCGCGTAGACGTGGTTGAAGTGCATCTGGCTGGTGTTCATCGTCAGCAGCGTGAACCAGGTGTTGTCCGCTTCGCTGATCGTGCGGCCGAGCGGATGCTCGTAAAGGTCGCCGGGGGCGAAGTCCTCGTAGAAGCGACCGGTCCAGCCCGGGCGGACGACAGGCTCGGACTCGGACTCGGACTCGGACTCGGCGGTGGAACTCATGGCGTCCTCTTTCGGATGCGGGCTCCCGGGGGCCGTTGCGAGAGGCCGTGAGCCGCCCCGGACGGTGGTACCAGGGGGCGCGGCCCGGTTCGACCGGCTGCGGTGCGGCGGGGCTGTGGAGTGACGGCGGGTCCCGGGTGCCGGGCGGTCCGGACGGGCCGGGGCGGTTTCCCGATCCGACCCTAGGGAGTGCGCTCGCCCCCCGTCAAGTGCCATGTTTCCCTGTGCGGTCCGGTGTTTCCCTTCTTGGAGTGGTGTTCAAGACCTTTTCGAAACAGGGGATTTACCGCCCCGAGGCCGTATGTGTCTTGACACAGGGGTGTGGCGGTGGCTCCATGTCACCCACCGAATCGAAACACCGTTTCCTCATAAGAAACGCTCCGAGCGCCGTCGGCGCCCGGGTTCTACGGCCCGTGCGAGTGCACGTGCCGCACCATGGAGGGGGCAGCTTCCCGCTATGAGAACCAAAACCATCGCACCGTGCTCGACCCGCACGGCGGCATCGCTCGCCGCGCTCGTCGTTGCCGCGGCCGGATCGCTCGTGCTGGGCGGTGCGAGCCCGGCGCTCGCCGGCAGCGGCGCGGCGTCCTACGACTGTGTTTTCGCCTCGTCCCACTCGGCGTTCAACACGACGGCGACGTTGACTGCCGCCGACACCACCACCGCGGGCACCCCTGTCGGTCTCACCCTGTCCTTCGCCGACGGACCCGCCAACGGCCCGGTCGCGCTGAGCGCCAACACCGTGGCCGTCTCCGCCAAGGTCTCCGTCTCCGGTCAGGACCCGGTCACGCTGAGCGCACCCGCGTCCAACCCCGCCGTGGCCGCCTACGCGCAGATCCCCATCCCGGCCCTCACCGGACAACTCACCGTCGCTCAGCCGGGAACCGTCCAGCTCGCGCCCGGTGATTTCACCCTCAGCATCACCAACTACGGTCTCTCCATCACCTGTTCGATCCAGGGCACCCCACCGGTGCTGTCGACCGTGACCGTCACCGACGGCAGCACCGGCTCCGCGGCCGCGGTCGTTCAGTCGATCTCCAACCGGCCCACCGCCGACAGCACCGGAGCCCGCCACGGCGATGTCGTCACCCTCGGCGGCACCGGCTGGACCGCCGGCAAAGTCGTCGACGGCGTCGAACTGTGCGGCCTCGACGGCACCTCGGCCTGTGCGGCGGACGTCCTGACCTCCTCGCTCACCGTGGACGGCGACGGCAAGCTCTCCGGCACCGTGGAGATCGGCGCCGGAGCCACCCCCGGCCCGCACAGCCTGGTCATCAGCCAGGGCTCGCTCAGCGCCACCGTGCCCCTCGGCGTTCTGGGCACCCGCGCCATCCAGCTCAGCCCGTCCGGCGGCGGACCCGGCACGCCCACCACCGTCACCGGCGCCTCTTTCGACCCGGGCGACGAGGTCACCGTCACCGGCGTCGACGCCGACGGCACGCCCGTCGGTGACACCCTCACCGCGCCCGTCAACGCGCGCGGCGGCTTCTCCGCCACCCTCACTCCCGTCGCGGGCACCGTGAAGATCCTGGCCACCGAGAAGCACGGCACCGGCGCCGACTCCGCCGAGGCCGGCTGGACCGCGCTCGCCGACGGCGGCAGCTCCGAGCAGACCCTGAAGGTCGTCGTCTCCGGCGGCGCGCTCACCATGTCCCAGGACGCGGGCGAGGTCTCCCTCTCGCCGGTCACCGTCGACGGCACCGAGCACTCCTCCACCGGCAACCTCAACGCCGTCGAGGTCAAGGACTTCCGCGGCAGCACCCGGGGCTGGTCGCTCGTCGGCACGGTCACCGACTTCACCAACGCCGCCGGCGCCTCCATCCCGGCCGGCAACCTGTCCTGGACGCCCGCCTGCGACGTCCACGACGGCGCCGCCGCGGCGTCCACCGTCACCGCGGGCAGCGCGGGGGCCCTCAGCGCCACCACGGCCGCTCCGCTGTGCACCCAGGCCGCGAGCGACGACCCCACCTCGGTCACCGGCGGCGACTTCGACGCCAACGCCGCGCTGTCCCTGAACGTTCCGGCCATCAGCCAGAGCGGCGAGTACGCGGCCGTCCTGCGCCTGACCCTCTCCTGAGCCGGCGCCGGGGAACCTCCCGGCGCCCCTGTGGCGGACGCTCGTCCCCGCCACGGTCCCAGCCCGCCGCGGGCCCCGCACTCCGGGGCCCGCGGCCGTCCGGAGGATCTGACAGACCGATGCGTCTCACCGCTCGCGGCCGCGCGGCCGCCCGTTCGGTCCCGATCGCCGTGCTCGCGGTGCTCTTCACCCTCGTCGGCTCGCTGCCCGCGCCCGTGGCCGCAGCCGCGGACGGGAGCTCCCAGGCGTGGTCGGTACAGCCGACCGACAAGGGCTCGGGTACCGGCCGGCGCCTGGCGTTCCAACTGGACGCCGTACCCGGCTCCGTCATCCGCGACTCGGTGCGCATCAGCAACCTCTCCACCGAGCCGATCTCCTTCCAGGTCTACGGTGCCGACGCCTACAACACCCCCCGCGACGGAGGTCTCGCCTACCGTCAGGCCGGCGAGGCCCAGCACGACATCGGCGAGTGGGTGAAGCTCCGCACCAACGCGCTGGTCATTCCCAAGCGCCGCGCCGCCGACATCCCGTTCACCATCACCGTCCCCGAGGACGCCACCCCCGGCACCCACGTGGGCGGTGTCATCGCCCTCGACAACGCCCTGCGCGGCGCCGGCGCCACCGACTCCGGGGTGGACGTGAGCATCCAGCGCGCCATCGCGGTCCGGCTGGAACTCACCGTCTCCGGACCGCTCACCCCCGGCCTCTCGGTGAGCAAGGTCCGGCTCGACCACGCGCCCGGCGACGCCCCCTTCGAGTCGGGCACGACCACCGTCCACTACACCGTCACCAACACCGGCAACACCCCGGTGCAGGGCAAGGCCGCCATCGAGGTCACCGGACTGTTCGGCCGTACCGTCGGCGGCCGCACGAAGTCCCTGCCACTGATCCTGCCCGGTCAGCACACCGAACTCTCCCTGGACACCGGCCGTTCGCCGCCCTTCGACTTCCTCACCGCGAAGGTCACGGTCTCCGCGACCGGGACGCCCGCCACGACCGCCCGCGTCCACCGCCTCGCCCTGTCCTGGACCACCCTCGCCGTCGTGGCCGTCATCGCGGCCCTCGTCGCCGTCGGGCTGTCCCAGCTTCGCCGACGTCGCCGCACCCTCGCGCTGGAGCACGCATGACCACTCGCCGGTCCGCCGCACCGCCGGCCGCCCACCGCCTGCTCGCCCCGCTTCCGGGCGCCCTGGCCGCGGCCTTCGCGGCCGTCGTCCTCACCGCCGCGCCCGCGGGGGCGGCAGGCGGTGCGGACACCACCGGGCCCGGCATCACCACCGACGCCACCCGGCTGGTCCCCGGCCGTCCCGTCACCGTCACCGGCACCGACTGGCCCGCAGGCGCCACCGTGCAGGCCGAGGTGTGCGGGCTGCGCGCCGTCCACGGCAGTTCCGACTGCGACACCACCCGCGGCGCGGTCGCCCTGGTGGCCGCCGACGGCACCTTCCGGCTGACCCTGCTGGCCGGTGGCCCGCCGGCGGACTGCCCGTGCGTGATCCGCGCGACCACCGGGGCGGGCCAGGACGCCCGCACGGCCACGGCCGACATCGCCGTGGCCGACGTCCCCGAGGGCGTGGTGCCCGACACCGGCACCACCGCGCCCGAGGTGACCGTCGTCGACGCCGAACTGACCGGCAACGGCGGCCTCTCCGAATTCTTCGGCGGACGCCCGCACCGCACTCTCGTCGTCACCGTTCGCAACACCGGCACCGCCACCCTGGGCCGGACCCCCCTCACAGTCCGCTGGGGCGCCGGCGGACGCGTCGACACCGACATCGCCGCCCCTCTCACCGCCCCGCTGAAACCAGGGGAGCAAGCCACCTACCGCGTCCCGGTGACCATGCCGCTGGCCGCCTTCGGCCGCTACTCGGTGGGCGGCGAGTACGCCTCCCGGACGTTCGTCGTCACCACCGACCTCTATCCCTGGGGGCTGATCTCCGTGGCCGGCGCCTCGGTCCTGCTCACCGTCTTCTCCACGGGCTGGGCGATCCGCCGCCGCCTGAACCGGCCGCCCGCCCCGGTCCCGCCGCCCGCCCCGGCCGTCTTCCCCGCCCCGGCGGCCGTCCAGGTCACCCCCGAGGGACTCGCCTCGGTACTCGCCACGCTGCCCGCCCACCCCGGTGACCCGGCAGAACCGGCCGAACCTCTCGGCCTGGAAGGCCTGCTGCGTCGCCTCGCCGACCGGCCCGCCCTCATCGACCCCACGCAACTCGACGCACTGGAGGCCCTGTTGGCCCCCTGTTCAGCCCCTGCCCCGCAGGGTCCCGCCACCGCTGCCACCGCCACCACTGAGGCCGGGGGGCGGACGTGAACCCGCTCTCCCCTGCGACTTCGCACCGGCCTCCGCTCACGGCGCACGCCGCCGCGGCCGGAGCCGCCACCGGACTGGTGCCCGGCGTCCTCGTGCTCGGCGCCCAGCAACTCGGCGGGGTCCTCGGCATGCCCGGCGCCGCCGTCCGGTACGTCCTGCTCACCGGGGCGCTCCTGGCCCTGGCCGCGCTGCCGCTCACCCGGCGCCTCGTCGCCCGGTGCGGGGGCCACCCGCGCGGCGCCCTCCGCTGCGCACTGGCGGCCTGCCTGCTCGTCGCCCTCGCGGGCGCCGTGCCGGGGGCCGCGGTGTTCTGCGGGGCGGTCCTGGTGGCCGCGCCCCTGGGCGCCGCCGCCTTCGCCCTGCGCATCGGTGCCGCCTGGTATCCGGGGGCGCTGGCCGGCCTCGCCGTGAGCGGCGCGGTCGTCGCGCTGCTGCCGGACCGCCCGGCGACTGCCGTGCTGCTCTGCGCGGCGGCCGGTGCGCTGCTCCTCCTTCCGGCGGCCCTGTCCCGCCGCGCCCTGACGGAACCCGCCCCGGAGTACCCCGGGGCGGCGACCGCCGGAGGCGCACCGCACGAGGACCCGGCAGCCCCGGGCCACTTCGGACCGGCCGGTCCCGCGGAGGCCCAGGAGGTGGCCGAGCTACCGACCCGGCCGGGGCTGTTCCGGCGGTTCGGGAGAGCCGGGCGACGGGCCCCCGCAGCCGGTGCCGCGAGCGGACCCGACACGTCCGTCGCACGGATCGCCCACGCCGCCCTCGGCTTCGCCGTGGGCGCCGGCGCCCTGGCCGCCCAGGACTTCCTCACCTTCCGGTTCGAACTGCTGGGCGCGGAGCAGGCCGGCCGCCTCGGAGCGGCCGCCGCCGGGGCCGCCCTGCTGTGCCTGCTGTGGCGCCTGCCCGCCGACGGCGTGTCAGCCGCCCGCGCCCGCCGGGGCGCCGCGACGCTCCTGGCCGGCGCCTGCGCGACCCTGCTCGCACTGGCCACCGCCTCCGGCCCGGACAGGCTGGCCGTCTCCCTCGGCGCCCTGCTCGCCTGCGCCGCGCTCACCGGCCGCCTGCTGGACCGGGCGTTCACCGGCCGTCGCCCCGACGCGTACGCGGGCTGGGTGCTGCTCGGCGCGCTCCTCGGAATCGGCGCCCTGTCCGGTCTGCGAGGCGTCCTGGACGCCGGTGACGCCCTCGCCCTGTGCGCCCTGCCTCCCCTGGTGGGAACCGTCCTGACGGCCCGTACCGCTGCTCTCGCGGCCGCGCACCGAGTGGCGGCCGAACCGCTGCTGCGGGTGCATGACCTGACCGTACGGCGAGGAGGCCGTACGGAGATCCGGCGACTGCGCCTGGTCGCCGCACCGGGCGACGTGCTGGTGCTGCGCGACGAGCGGTCGGGGCAGCGGGCGGCCGCCCTGCTGCGGGTCCTGGCCGGCCTGGACCGGCCGGCCGGCGGCAGCTTCCGGCTGCACGGCCAGGACGTACGGCGGATGAACGCGCGCTCGCGCTGGCTGCTCGGCCTGTCGGCGGCCGTGGACCCGGTGAACACCGGCGGCGGCGTGCTGCCGCAGCTCGCCTCGGACCGTTCGGTGGGCGAGGCGCTGCGCGCCGCCGCCGAGCGGCACGGCCCTGCCCACGCGCCGGAGCTCGAACAGGGCGCCCTCGCCGCCTTCCCGGCGCTGCGCGAGCGGCTCGAAGACTCTCCCGCCGACCTCGAACCCGCCGAACGCTGCGTACTCGCCCTGGCCCAGACGCTCCTCGCACGGCCCCGGCTGCTGCTGCTCGACCTGACCTCACCGGCCGTCGCCGCACTCGCCGACGACCCTCAACTCGCCTCCCTCGTCAGACGAATCGCAGGCCAGGGCGCGACGGTACTGGTGGCCACCGCGGGCACCGCCGCCACACCGCTCGGCGGGCGGCTGCTCGACCTCACCGAGCGCCGCCCGCCCCGCGCCGGCCGGACCCGCCGCACGCCCGCCGCCCCCGGCTCCGCCGTTCCGCCACCGCGGCCGTCCGGGGCGGACGAGGCGGCGGATCTTCACGAAAGGAAACCGGCATGACCCCCTCCGCACGGCGGCGCGCCCGTCGCGCCGCCACGGCAGTGGCCCTCTGCGGCCCGCTGCTGATCCCCCTGCTCGGCCCGGCCACCGCGGCCGGCGCCGCGGACGCGGGCGCCACCGTCACGGTGTCGCGGGCCGTCGACCTCGTCGAGGGCGAGCACATCACCGTCAACGGTGAGGGATTCAGGCCCGGACTCACCACGGTCGCGGTGGGACTGTGCAAGGAGGGCTACCACGACAACAAGGACTGCGAGCTGGGCGGCGGCGCCGAGCTGGTCAACATCGACGGTCAGGGGAGGCTGCCCGAGGTCACGCTCACCGTGGTCCGCATGGTGGCCGGCACCGACTGCCGTATCAAGCAGTGCGTCGTCGGCGTCGCCCCGCTGCCCGCAGGAACTCCCGCCTCCCTGCGCCCGCCCAACACCGTCAACATCCCCATCGGCCTGAAGGGCGGCACCGTCACCGGGGATTCGTCCGGCACCGGGCGCGCACAGACGACGGCCGCCGGCGCAACCGCCGGCTCCGACTGGGACGGCCCGTCGACGGCGCTGTGGGCCGCGTGCCTGGCCGTGGTCGCGCTCTGCGCCGGCCTGTCCCTGCTCCCGTACCGCCCGAAGCCCGTCCCACTCACCCGTACTGGAGGTACCCCTTGATGCGCACCGTGCTCCACCGGTCCACGGCACTGGCCTGTGCCGGGGCGGTGGCGTTCGCCACCGCCGTCCTCACCGCCCCGGCGGCCTCCGCCGCAGGCGTGCTGACCGTCAGCAAGACCACCGGACTCGCGGTCGGCGACACCGTCACCGTCTCCGCCAAGGGGCTGAGCAAGAGTCAGTCCTTCGCGCCGCTCGGTCTGTGCAAGCCGACCCCCTCGGGGCCGACCGACTGCGACACCTCGGCCGACTCCGCGTACGTCGGCAAGACCGATGCCTCCGGTGTCTGGCACGCCTCCTCCAACGACGCGACCAGCGTCAAGGTGACCATCAAGGAGAAGGCGGGCGGCGCGACCTGCACCCAGGCACCGGGCGCCTGTGTGATCGCCGTCTTCATCACCGCGACCAAGGAACTGGTGCAGGTGCCGCTCACGGTGTCGGCCGGCGGTTCCTCGTCGGTCGACCCGTCGGCTGACCCGTCGGCCACCGCGTCGTCCTCGGCCTCGGGAAGTTCCTCCTCCGGCTCCACCTCGGGAGGCTCTTCCTCCGGCGGCTCCTCGACCTCGTCCGGCGGTACGACCGGCTCCGACGACACGCTGGCCGCCACGGGGACCCTGGACGGCATCCCGGTCGGTCTGCTGGCCACCGGCACCCTGGTGCTCTGCGGCGCCTCGGCGCTGTTGCTGCTCCCGCGCCGGAGGCGCAGCTGACGGGGGCCCGGCCCCACGTGAGCCCGTTCCCGTGACACCGGATGTGTCACGGGAACGGGCCCACGCGTCGCCGGAGTACGGCCTGCACGGGCCGGCACGCACCCGGCGGTACGGCCGCCCCGAGCCGTCAGCCCGGGGCGGGTCCGGGGTTGTGCGCCGAGAGTCGGGCGAGGGCGTCGTCCAGCGCGATCACGTCGGCGTACTTGGAGTCCAGGTCGAAGAGATTGGCCTCGTGCGGTTCCGCATCCCGGTCGGCCGCGGCCTCCCGCACCACCTGGGGCCGGAACCCGTACTGGAGCGCGTCCAGCGTGCTGGCCCGTACGCACCCGCTGGTGGAGAAGCCGCCGACGACCACGGTGTCCACCCCGAGTTCGCTGAGCTCGCGGTCCAGACCGGTGCCGAAGAAGGCGCTCGGGTAGTGCTTGCGCACCAGCAGGTCGCCTTTCTCGGGCCGGCAGACGTCGGTGAAGTCCGCGTACGGACTGTCCGCCCGGAAGGCGTCCAGGCCCGGCACCTTGCGGTGGAAGTGCGGTGCGTCCGCGGCCGGGTCGCCGTCGTAGTGGACGGCGGTGAAGACCACCGGCACCCCGGCAGCGCGGGCCGCCGACGCCAGCGCCGCCATGGCCGCCAGGGCGGCTCCGGCCGTCTCGAGCCACAGCCGCGAGCCCGGGTCGGCATAGGCGCGGACCGCGTCGACGAGCAGGACCGCGGGGCGTTCGCCCCAGCCCACGCGGCGGCCGAAACCGGCCGCCGCGTAGTCGCCGGCGAGCCGGCCGGCCACCTCAGATCACTCCGTCCGCGGCGAGCCGGGCGCGTTCGGCCTCGTCGAGGCCGAGGACGCCGCCCCAGATCTCCTCGTTGTGCGCGCCCAGCGCGGGCCCCGCCCAGCGCACCTCGCCTGGTGTGTCGGACAGCCGGGGGACCACGTTCTGCATGGGGATCTCCCCGAAGTCGGGGTGCGGCAGCCGGACGATGGCCTCGCGCGCGGCGAAGTGCGGGTCGCTCAGCATGTCCTCGGCCGTGTATGTCCGCCCGGCCGGGACCCCCGCCTCGTGCAGTGCCGCCAGCAGGGTCTCGGCCTTCTGGCGCCCGGTCCACTCGGCGATCACCGCGTCCAGCTCCGGCTGGTGCGCGCCGCGCGCACCGTGCGTGGCGTACCGCTCGTCCGCCGCCAGATCCTGACGTCCCATCACCTCGGTGAGGCGGGCGAAGACGGTGTCCTGGTTCGCGGCGATCAGCACGTCGGCGCCGTCGGCCGTCGGATAGACGTTGCTGGGCGCCACGTTGGGGAGGACCGCGCCGGTGCGCTCCCGCCGGTATCCGCCGATCTCCCACTCCGGGATCAGCGACTCCATGTACGCCAGCACCGCCTCGTACAGCGCGGAGTCGACGACCTGGCCGCGCCCGGTGCGTTCCCGGGCGTGCAGGGCCATCGTCGCCCCGTAGGCGGCCATCGTGCCGGCCAGCGCGTCGCCGAGTGAGATGCCGGTGCGGGACGGGGCCCGGTCGGGCTCCCCGGTGATGTGCCGGATGCCGCCCATCGCCTCGCCGATGGAGCCGAAGCCCGCCCGGGGGGCGTAGGGGCCGGTCTGGCCGTAGCCCGTGACGCGGACCAGGATCAGGCGGGGGTTGAGGGCGGAGAGGGTCGGGTAGTCCAGCCCCCAGCGCTCCAGGGTCCCGGGGCGGAAGTTCTCCACCAGTACATCCGCGGTGGCGATCAACTCACGTGCCAGGCGCTGGCCTTCGGGATGGCGGAGGTTGCAGGTGACGGATTTCTTGTTACGGGCGACCACCGGCCACCACAGCGACGTGCCATAGGGGCGTTCCCGGCCCCACTGGCGCATCGGGTCGCCCCGGCCGGGGTCTTCGAGCTTGACAATCTCGGCGCCGTGGTCGCCGAGCAACTGACCGCAGAACGGGCCGGCCAGCAAGGTGCCGGTCTCCACCACACGGACATCGGAGAGGGGTCCAGTCATGAGCCGAGTGTAGATTTGGGAAACGCTGTTCCGCCAGAGGAACCGGGCAGGCAGAATGTCGGTCATGGAGAGCACATCCGCGACGACGGCCCCGTCCGCCGTCGGTATCGTCGAAGTCGCCCCGCGTGACGGGCTGCAGAACGAGTCCGAGATCCTGACTCCCGCCGAGCGCGCCGAACTGATCGCCCGCGCCGTCGCCGCCGGTGCGCGGCGCGTGGAGGCGGTGGCGTTCGTCCACCCCGGCCGGGTGCCGCAGATGGCGGGCGCCGAGGAGGTGATGGCGCTGGTTCCTCGCTCCGAGGCAGTGCGCTACTCCGGTCTGGTGCTCAACCTGCGCGGGCTGGAACGCGCGTTGGACAGCGGTGTGGACGAGGTGAACTGCGTCGTGGTGGCGAGCGACACCTTCTGCCGCCGCAACCAGGGTGTGGGCACCGAGGACGCCTTCACCGCATGGGAGGCCGTCGCCGCCCGGGCCCATGCGGCCGGTGTGGCGCCCTCGTTGACCATCGCCGCGGCCTTCGGCTGCCCCTTCGAGGGCGAGACGCCCGAGGAGCACGTGGTGGAAATCGCCCGGCGCGGCGCGCTGACGGGCGCCACGGAGGTGGTGCTCGCCGACACCATCGGTGTCGCGGCCCCGGACGCGGTGACCCGCCTGCTGCACGGGGTCGCCGCAGCCGCTCCGGGCGCCGGGCTGCGGTGCCACTTCCACAACTCCCGTAACACCGGCTACGCCAACGCCGTGGCCGCCCTGCACGCCGGGGCGACCTGGCTGGACGCGTCGCTCGGCGGCATCGGGGGCTGCCCGTTCGCCCCGGCCGCCACCGGCAACATCGCCACCGAGGATCTCGTCTATCTGATGGAGCGCATGCGGGTGCGCACCGGCATCGATCTGGAGGCTGCCGCCGACATCGGCCGCGGGCTCGGCGACCGCCTGGGCAACCCGGTGCCCGCACTGCTCGGCCGGGCCGGCGGTTTCCCGCCCGCCTCGCGACCGGACACCGCCGCGTCGGAGGACCGAACCGTGCCGCCGCCGAAGTCTGTCCCTTCCGCCGCGGACTTGCCAGCCACTGAAGGAAACTGAGGAACAGTCATGGGTGCTCATCCGCACGGCTGGTGGATCCTGCTGCATGTGGTGCTGTTCGTGTTCTGGCTCGGCGGCGACCTCGGTGTCTACGTCTCCAGCCGCTATGTCCTGGCCTCCGACCTGACCTTCGAGGCGCGTTTGACCGCCCTGCGCATCATGGGTGTGCTGGATTTGGGGCCGAAGATCTGTCTGGTGCTCTTCCTGCCCAGCGGGGTGACGCTGATGGCCCTCGACCCGCACGGCGCCTCCCTGCTGAACGGGTGGACCGCCGCGGCCGCTTGGGCCGCCGCGGCGTGCTGGCTGTGGCTGACGGTGTCCGACCACCATCACCCCGGCCGGTATCCGCTGGTGCGCCGCGCCGACTGGGTCATACGCATCGGGCTGACGGCGGTCCTGCTCGGCGTGGGCGCCTACACACTCTTCGCCGCCGAGCCGTTCGGCGTCACCACCCGTCCGCACTGGCTCGGCGGCAAGGTGATGCTCTATGCCACGGCCATCGCCTGCGGCCTCGGCATCCGTCTGACCCTGCGGCCCTTCGGTGCGGCCTTCGCCGCTCTGGCCAAGGACGGGTCCACTCCCGCCACGGAGGACGCCCTGCGTCGAGCGGTCAACGGCTGTGTGCCGTACGTCCTGGGGATCTGGAGCTGCGTGCTCGCGGCGGCGGCCCTGGGGGTGCTCAAGCCGGGCGCGTCGCTGTGACCGCGTGGGCACCCGTACGGGGGTCGGGTGCCCACGCGGCCCGGGAGCGCCCGGGCCGGCGGCCGGAGAATCAGGTGGTGCCGGGCCGGTGCCCGAACTCGGCGGAGACGCGTTCCGCAGCGGCCATCAGCAGCGGAATGCAGTCGGCCATGCGGGGCTTGAAGCGGGACAGTGGACCGGCCACGCTCAGCGCGGCCACCACGTGTCCGTCGTGGCCGAGCACCGGCGCCGCGATCGAGGCCGACCCGCTCTCGCGTTCCCCGACCGACGTGGCGTAGCCGCGGCGCCGGATCGTCGTGAGTTCCTTGCGCAGCTTGGCAGGGTCGGTGACGGTCCGTTCGGTGAGCGGTTCCAGTTCGTGCCGGCTCAGGTACTCGTCGATCTCGGGCTCGGGCATGAAGGCGAGCACGGCCTTGGAGGAGCTTCCCGCGTGCAGCGGGTAGGGGATGCCGAGTGCCACCTCGATGCGCAGTTCCTGCTGCGGGACGACCTGGTCGACGTAGAGGCGGGTGTCGCCGCGCCGGATGGACAGCGTCGCCGTCTCGCCGCACTGAGCGGCCAGTCGCCGCAGCTCCGGGGCCGCCATGGTGCGCAGGTCGGTCCGGGCCAGGTAGGCGCGGCCCAGCGAGATGGCGGCCGGGCCGAGGGCGTAACGCCGCGTCACCGGATCGGCCATGATCAGGTCGCGGTTGCGCAGGGCGGTGAGGATGCGGTGCACCACCGCCTTGGTGATGTCGAGTTCCTGCGCGATCTCGGTGACGCCGAGATCCGCCCGGCCGCTGCGGCCGAAGAGCAGGAGTACGTCCATGGCTCGCTCGACGGCGGCGATCGACCTGCTGCTGTTCTCCTCGCTCACACTCTTCCTTCTGCGGTGCCGGGCCGTTGGGGGCCGGTCGGGGCAACTCCGCGACCATGCCCAGCATACGGCCGGGATTTCCCCAAGGGAAACGCAGTCGCCCGAGCGTCACCGTTCGGCATTGACACCGAATAAGGGCCGTCGTTACGCTCATCGTGACACCGTTCCGCTAGAGGAAACAACGGTGAATACCCGCTCGGGATGCGTACCTCATCGAACACACTGCCGGGAGGCGCCATGCGAGCCGCCGTCGACGAGTCAACGTTCCGGCAGACGCTGGCACGTTGGCCCAGTGGCGTGGCGATCGTCACGACCGATGGGGCCCTCGGCCGCCACGGCATGACCGCCAGTTCCTTCTGCAGCCTGAGCCTCGACCCGCCCCTGGTCCTGGTCTGCATGGACCGGAGGATCCGTTCCCATCACCTGATCGAGGAGCACGGTGTCTTCGCGGTCAGCGTGCTCGGCCGCGACCACATAGCCCTGGGCCGGCGGTTCGCCGGCATGGAGCCGGGCGTCAAGGACCGCTTCGCGGACGCCGGTTGGGAGACCCGCGTCACCGGCAGCCCGGTCCTCGCGGACGCCGCGGCCTGGGTCGACTGCAAGGTCCGGCACGCCTACCCGGGCGGGGACCACACCATCTTCGTCGGAGAGGTGCTCGACGCACGGGTGCCCCGGCTGGTCTCACCGCTGCTCTTCCACTCCCGCGCCTGGGGCCAGGTCGCCGATCCGCTCCCTGAAGCGGTCACGGTCGCCGACGTGGGTACGGCCGGGCACCTCGCACTGCGTGCGGCGGCCCGCCGGCCCAGCGCCCGGCTGCTGGACACGCTCTCCCTCGCCGGGGTGCGGGTCCGGCAGCCGGGTGGCCGGCCCCCGGCCGCGCGGGCGGTCGACGGCCGCCCGCTGCCGGTGTCGGCCCTGGTGTCCGGCCCCGAGGAGGCTGCCGCGGCGGTGGCCGCGGGAGCCACCGCTGTCGAGTTCACGGTGGCCGACCCGCCGGCAGGCCCCGGAGTGCCCCTCGCCGACGTGCCCGCCCTGCTGTCCCCGCTGGCCGGATCGGCCACCGTCGTCGGACGGATCCCCGACGCCCTGAACCCCTCGCGGGCTCCCCGCGTGCTGGACCTCGTGGCGGCCCTGCGCGCGGTCGGCTGCGACGAGATCGCCCTGGACGAGGCCGTGGACGCCGGGGCCGATGCCTCGCCCGAGCAGAGCTCGCCGCTGCACCTGAGACTGCTGCTCCAGGACGCCGTCCAACTGGCCGGCGTGGTCCCGCTCCGGCTGTGCCTGCGCGACGACCACGGTCTCGGACTGGTCAACGCGCTCACCGCGATGAAGAGCGGCGTCCGCCACTTCGACACCGCCCTCGCGGGCTGCGACGGCACGCTGGACACCGAGCGACTGCTGCTGCTGTGCTCCCGCATGGGCGTCGGCGTGCCCGTCGAATCCGGTCCGCTCGCCGAGTGCCGGGCCGAGCTGAGCCGCCTCGTGCGGCGCGCACGGCCCCGCAGGCCCGCCTGACCGGCGCCTGTGGCCCGCCCACCGGACTCCGCCGACGCCCGGACCGTACACCGCTCCACCCCGCACCACTGTCCCCCGCCCACCCTTCCGCACGCGCCGAGGAGCCGACGCATGACAGCATCACGCCTGACAGGCGAGCAACTCATCGATGACATGACCCCCGAGGAGAAGGACCGGGCCCGACGCGTCGAGTCCGTGCTGCCCGCCCTGCGCGACGCCGCAGCCGGGGCCGACGCCGCCGGGGAGTTCCCGCACGGTCACGTCGGCCTGCTCAGGGAGGCCGGCCTGCTGGGCCTGGTGGTACCCGAGGAGTACGGCGGCCTCGGCGGCGGACTGCGCGACCTCGCGGCAGCCACCTACGCCATGGGCACCGCCTGTCCGTCCACCGCGCTCGCCTTCTTCTTCCACAACACCAGTGCCTCGCGCGGCCTGCTGCCCCTGGAGGCGATCCGCGCGGGTCTGTTCGACGAAGGCGAGATCCCCGAGGTCACCGCGTTTGCCGAGCGGGTGCTGAAGGTGATGTCCGGCGGACAGTGGCTGGGCAACTTCGCCAGCGAGTCGGTCAAGAGCTCCGGAGCCAACATCTCCATCGCCACCACGGCCCGCCGCACCGAGGGCGGCTGGCGGCTCGACGGCGAGAAGTCCTTCGGCTGCGCCACCGGCGTCGCCGACGTCTACCTCGTCACCGCCCGCCTGGACGGGGTGGACGGCGTGGACGGACTCGCCCTCTTCCTCGTGCCGCGCGAGGCGCCCGGCGTGTCCTCCCGCCGGCCGTGGAACGGCATCGGCATGCGCGGCAGCGCCAATCACGGCATCCGCCTCGACGGTGTGATCGTGACGGACGACGACGCGCTGACCGTTCCCGGCGCCTTCACCCGGATGCTCCAGGTCAGCCGGGGCAGCTTCGTCGGCAACCAGCTCGCCATCGCCGCCGTGTACACGGGCGCCGCCCAGGCGGTCTACGACCACGCCCTGGACCGCCTCACCAGCAAGACCTTCGCCGACACCGGACGCCCCATTGCCTCCAGCCCCATGCACCAGGTACTGATCGGCGACATGACACAACGTCTGGAGACCGCGTACCTCTGGCTGCGCCGCCAGCTCGAACTGGAGACCTCCGAGCCGCCGTTGCGGCCCAAGCCGGAGGTGTTCCGGCAATGGCGGCTGGGCAAGGGTTCCGTCACCGAGGCGTGCTTCGACGTGGCGCTCGGCGCGCTCAAGGCGTGCGGCACCTCCGGGGCCACCCTCGACGGGCTCATCGGCCGGACCCTGCGCGACCTCGCCATGGGACTGGTGATGACCTTCCCCGCGGAGCGCGGACGCCTGGAGGCCGCCAAGATGGCCTCCGACGACCGGGCCAACGCACTGTTCGCGACGGTGGAGAGCGGTCGATGACCACGTCCTTCGTCCCCGGGCCGGTCGCCGACCTCGTCGACGGACGACCGGGGGACTGCCCGCCGCTGCCGGGCGGCCCGCACCGGCAGAACCCCTTCACCGGCGAGGACCTCGACCCGGTGCGCGCCAGCACCGACACCCGGGCGGACGCCGCCCTGGACGCCGCGGACCGGGTGCACCGATCCGGCGTCTGGGCCACGCTGCCCGACGCCGACCGGGCCGACGCCCTCGACGCGGCCGCCGACGCGGTGGAGGCCCGCGCCGGGGACATCACCCTGGCCGATTCCTTCGGCAGCGGGGTGCCGCACACCCAGACCGCGGTCCTGGGTGTCATCCTCGGCGGCGCCTTCCGGCTGGCCGCCGCCCGGCTGCGGGACTCGGTGCTGCGCACCACCGCCACCCGCCCCGACGGCCGCACCGTCACCGTGCGGCGGGAGGCGCTCGGCCCCGCCCTGTGCGTCGTCCCCTACAACGCACCTGCCCCGATGGCCGCCCACAAGGCGGCCTCCGCTCTGGCGGCCGGCTGCCCCGTGCTGGTGAAGGCCCCGGAGATCAACCCCTACGGAACCCAGCTGCTGGTGGAGGCCGCAACCGCGGGGCTCACCGGCGCCGGCGCGCCGCCCGCCGTGCTGCAGCTCCTGCACGGCGACGCCGCCATCGGCGCCCGGCTGGTCGCCGACGACCGGGTGCGCGCGGTCTCCTTCACCGGCGGCACCGCAGCCGGACGTGAAGTCGGCGCCGCCTGCGGACACGCCCTGAAACCCGCGCAGCTCGAACTGGGCGGCAACAACGCCCTGGTGGTCATGGAAGACGCCGACACCGCCACCGCCGCGCGGATCGCCGCCGAACTGCTCACCACCCTCAACGGCCAGTGGTGCCGCGCCCTCGGGCGCCTCGTCGTGCCGGCCGCCCGCCAGGCCGAACTCGTCGATGCCATCGGCGAGGTGCTGGCCGGGTTGCGGACCGGGGACCCGCTCGACCCCGCGACCGGATACGGGCCGCTCGCCCACGCCCGGCACCGGGACTCGGCCCGCGCCGCGGTCGCCGCGCTCACCCGCCGCGGCGCCAAGGAACACGCCTTCACCCCGGTCCCGGACCAGGGCAACTGGCTGGCCCCGCTGCTGCTCACCGGCGCCCCCGAGGAACACGCCAGGGAGGAGATCTTCGGCCCGGTGGCGACCGTCCACCCCTACGAGGACCTCGACGAGGCCATCGCCCTGGCGAACGCCACCGGCTACGGCCTGGAGGCCTACGTCACCGGACAGGACGAGGAGGCCGCCCTCGCCGCGGCCGCCCGGATCCGGGCCGGGGAGGTCAAGGTCAACGGCTCCTCGGTGCTCAGCCTCCACATGGACACCCCCCGCCCCGCCTGGGGCCTGTCCGGCCTGGTCGACGAGGGCACCGACGAGACCATGCTGCACTTCACCGGGAGCCGGGTCACCGGCGTCGAGGGAGGCTTCGCCCTGCACACCGCCACCGGACCCGACGGAGGCACTCGATGAGCGCCCCGGCCGGACGGGCGGCCCCCGCCGCGCCGGTACTCGTGGCAGGCGCCGGCCCGGTCGGGCTCAGCGCCGCGCTGGTGCTGGCTCGCGCCGGAGTACCCGTCACCGTCCTGGAGGCGGGCGCCGAACTCGCCGCCGAGTCCCGGGCCTCGACCTTCCACCCGCCGACCCTGGAGATGCTGGACGGTCTCGGCGTGGTCGAGCAGCTGCTGTCCCGGGGACTGATCGCCCGCACCTTCCAGTACCGCGACCGCCGCACCGGACCGGTCGCCGAACTCGACCTCGCCGTCCTCGGCGACGACACTCCGTACCCGTACCGGGTGCAGTGCGAACAGAGCAAACTGACACCCCTGCTGGCCCGCGCGCTGGCCGAACTTCCCGGAACCGAGGTGCGCTTCGGATGCCGGGTGGCCGAAGTCCGCCAGGACGAAGCCTCGGTCACCGCCGTCCTCGACGACGGCCGGACCGTGCGTGGCAGCCACCTGGTGGCCGCCGACGGGGCCCACTCCGCCGTACGACGCTCGCTGGGCGTCGGCTTCGACGGCATGACCTACCCCGAACGCTTCCTCGTCGCCTCCCTCGACGAGGACCTCACCGACGAACTGCCCGACCTGGCGCCGATCGCCTATGTGATGGACCCCGACGAGTGGCTCGTGCTGCTGCGCACCCCGGACCACTGGCGGATCCTCCTGCCCACCCCCGAGGGCACCTCGGACGAGTCCGAACTGGCCCGTCTGGAGCAACGGTTGGCGCAGCTCCGGGCCGACATGGGCGCGGACCGTCACTGGCGGGTCGCGCACGCCAGCCTCTACCGGGTGCACCAACGGGTCGCCGCCGGCTTCCGGCAGGGCCGGGTGCTGCTGTGCGGCGACGCCGCCCACGTCAACAACCCGCTCGGCGGCATGGGCATGAACAGCGGCATCCACGACGCGGTCCTCCTCGGCGCCGCCCTGGCGGCGCTGGTCAACGGCGAGCCCGGTGCAAACGCCGCGCTCGACGCGGCCGCCGAGGACCGCCGGGCCTGCGCCCTCACCTACGTCGGCGCGCAGACCCACCGCAACTGGGAACGGCTACGGGTCCGCGACCCCGAGGCCCGTGCGTCACTGCTGGCCGAACTGCGTGCCACCGCCGCGGATCCCACCCGTGCGCGCAGCGCCCTGCTGCGCAGCTCGATGATCGCCTCGCTGCGCCCCGTCTCCTGAGCGGTGCGCGGCGCCCGCCCGAGGAGAGCTGAGCCCGTGGCCGACCACGAACTGATCCACCGTCATAATCCTTCCCGATCAGCCGAACTGGTCGGCTCGGTCCCGCTCGCGCGGGACGCCGACGTCCGGCGGTCGGTGGCCACGGCCGGTCCGGCCGCCCGGTCCTGGGCGGCGGAACCCGCCGCCGCGCGCGCCGAGGCGCTGCGCGGCGCCGCCGCCGATCTGGAACGCCGGGCCGCCGACGCGGCCGTCCTGCTGGCCCGTGAGTCCGGCAAGCCCCTTGCCGACTGCCGGGGTGAGCTGGCCTTCTCCGCGGCCGTACTGCGCTGGTACGCGGATACTGCCCCGGAGCTGCTCGCCGACCATGAGGTGGACGACGGGCAGGGCCGCCTGAGGGTGCGCAGACGCCCCTACGGCCCGGTCGCGGCGCTCACCCCGTGGAACGCGCCGGTGGTGCTCACCGTGCTCAAACTCGCCCCCGCCCTGGCAGCCGGGAACGCCCTGCTGGTCAAGCCCTCCCCGCTGGCCCCGCTGGCCCTGGACGGCCTGCTGCGGGCCCTGTCCGACTGCTTCCCACCGGGCCTGCTGCACGTCCTGCACGGCCACGAGGCGACCGCCGCCGCCCTGGTGGGCGATCCCGGCGTGTTCAAGGTGGCGTTCACCGGCGGGGAACGGGCCGGCCGCGCGGTCGGCGCGCTCGCCGCGGCGGCGCTCACCCCGACGACCATGGAACTGGGCGGCAACGACCCGGCGATCCTGCTGGACGATGCGGCGCTCACCGACGAGGCCATGGACCGGCTGGTGATGGCCTGCCTGGCCACCGCCGGACAGGTGTGCATGGCGGTGAAACGCGTCTACGTCCCCCGGCGCGCGCACGACCGCTTCACCGCCGCCTTCACCACGGCGGCCGACCGGGTCGTCCGGCTCGGCGACGCGCTGCACCCCGGGGTGACCGTGGGCCCGGTCATCACCGCGTCGGCCGCCGAACGGCTCACCGCGCTCACCGACGACGCGCTGCGCCGCGGCGCCCGGGCCACACCGCTCGGCACGGTCTGCCCGGACACCGACCTGTCGGCCGGCCACTTCGTCGCCCCACGCCTGCTCACCGGTCTCGGCGACGACGCCCCGGTGGTCCGCGAGGAGCAGTTCGGCCCCCTGGTCCCGGTGCTGCCCTACGACCGCGAGGACGAGGTGGTCGACCGGGCCAACGCCGGCGAACTGGGCCTGGGCGCGTCGGTGTGGAGCGCCGACGAGGACCGCGCGTTCGCGTTCGCCGACCGGCTGGACGCCGGCTTCTGCTTCGTCAACACCCACAACCGCACCGGCATGTCCCTGCGGGCCCCCTTCGGTGGCGTCAAACGCAGCGGTCACGGCCGCGAGTACGGCGCGGAAGGACTGGCCGAGTACACGCAACCGTGCGTGGTGCACGCCCCCGCGGCCTTCCGCCCGGGCGGCGGCGGCATGGCGCCGGGCGCCTATCCGGTGCCGGGGGCCGCGGAAGCCGGGGCGTGATCGCGGCGCCGGACGCTCGCCCCATGCGTGGTGACAGCGGAATCCGGCGGTGGATAAATGCGTCGACAGCGTCCCCTCGTACGGGGCAAACTTGCCGCCCATGACGAGCAGTGAACTGTGGGGCCGCCAGGCCGCCGAACGCTACGACGCGCAGGAGACCGAAAGGTCCTCCGCAGCCGCTCTCGGACCGACTCTCGCCTTCCTCGCCGAGCTTGCCGGAGATGGCCGGGCCCTGGAGTTCGCCATCGGGACCGGCCGCGTGGGCGTCCCGCTCCGGGAACGCGGCGTGCCGGTCGTGGGCATCGAACTGTCCGCGCACATGGCGGCGGTGCTCCGGCGCAAGACCGACGAGGACACGCTGCCCGTGGCCCTCGGGGACATGGCCACCACCGTCGTTCCCGGCGAGTTCAGCCTGGTCTATCTCGTCTACAACACCATCACGAACCTGCTCACGCAGGACGAGCAGGTCGAGTGCTTCCGCAACGCCGCACGTCATCTGGAGCCCGGCGGCCGGTTCGTCATCGAGCTGGGCATTCCGCCCCTGCGGTTCCTGCCGCCCGGCCAGGTCGCGGTGCCGTTCGACCTTGCCGAACAGCATCTCGGCTTCGACACCTTCGACCTGGTCGAGCAGGTTCTCGTCTCGCACCACTTCACCCGCGAGGGCGACAACGGCCGCTACCGCCGCGGCAGCTCCCGGCACCGGTACGCCTGGCCGGCGGAACTCGACCTGATGGCACGGATCGCCGGACTCGAACTGGAACGTCGCGTCGAGGACTGGGACGGGACGCCGTTCACCCAGGACTCCACGCAGCACATCTCCGTATGGCGCAAGCCGGCCTGAGGCCGGCCCGCTGGTTGTCCGTGCGAGCCGTACCCATCCCGGAATCCTGTGGGGATTTCGGACCGCCGGCAGGTCATGTCCCGAGGCGAAGCCGAGTTCTCGCGGCGGACGTTCCCCGGCGGTCCCGGTGCAGGGCGATGTCCCCGGTGCCGGGACGGGCCACCCGCCCGGCACCGGGGACATCGATCAGGGTGCGCCGGTGACCGTCACGCCCGGGTCGGAGGCGTCGCCGATGTTCCACACGTAGTCGGCCGCGCCCGCGTCACCGAGCTGGGCCAGCAGGAAGCGACCGGCCCATCGCGCGGCGACCTCGATGCTCTCGCTCTGTGTCAGGGACTGCGCGGAGGTCTCGCTCTCGGCAGGCGACGGGCTCTGCACGTCCGTGATGCCGTAGTGGTTGACGCCCGCCACCCGCACGATCTGCCGAGGCGTGTTCAGCAGGTGGCTGTAGGTCTTCTCGGCGTCGGACTGTGGCGCGATGCCGTCCGCGGTGCCCTGCACCAGCTGCACCGGCACCTTGTTGTCGATGTCGGCGAAGATGCCGAGGAAACCGTTGTTGGTGCCGTAGAAGGACGCGGCCTTGACCTGGCTCGGCAGGCTGAAGCTCAGCGCGGGGCAGAAGACCAGGCTGCACGTGTCCTCGGCCGCGGCAAGCCCGGCGGCCCCGCCGAAGGAGTGCCCGAGCAGCACCAACTTGCCGCTGTCGATGCGCTTGTACAGCGGCGAGGAGGAGTTGTACTTCTCGTCCTTCATCCAGGTGACCGTCCTGGTCACCTGGTGCTCCGCCGCGTAGCGCTCGGTCTCGACGAACATCAGGCGGTAGTGGTTGGGCACGACGACCACGAAGCCCTGCGCGGCGATCGCGGAGGCGTACTGGGCGTAGTACGAGCGGTCGACCTTCGCGCCCTGGAGCAGCAGCGCCACCGGCAGGTCGGAGGCGCCGGACGGGTAGTAGATGTCGGCGTCGTCACCGCCGTAGGACGTCTGGTACATGGCGACGGTGGTCGCCGTGGACGCGGATGCCGGGGCGGGAACCGCGAACAGAGCGGCGACCAGGGCCAGCAGCGGGATCAGGAGACGTGCTCTTCGGTTTCTCACGGACTCTCCGATGAGGGGAGGGAACACGGGGGGTGTTCCTTGGTGGGAAACAGAGTTCCACTCAGAGGGACGCGGGCGCCAGAGGGTCGACCGTAAGCGGTGAAACTTTTGGATTGCCTGACGTCGCGAATGGCGCGCACCGGGCACATCGAGGGGAAGGCCTTGCGGGGGTGTCCTCTTGACAGTGCGTCAGAGTCTTCGCTGTCATCTCCCTCATCATCGGGAGCGGAACGGTGTTTCTACAGTGGAAACGGCGGCCGCCCCGTACTCGGAGGTCTCCATGCGTGTGCTGTCCCGCCTGAGAATCCTCGTTCCCGCTGTCGCGGCGGCCCTGTCGGCTCTCGCCGTCCCCTCGTCCGCCCAGGCGGACCAGGCCGTCACCTCGGCATCGACCACCGTCGACGTCCCCTGTGCCGCCTTCACCTACCACCCGGACGCGGACTGGTACTTCCCGTCCGGCACCCCCAAGGGCCTGATCTGGCTCCAGCACGGATTCGCCCGCTCCGGCGGCAACATGGCGGACCTCGCCACCCACTACGCGGCCGCCGGCTACCTGGTGTTCGTCCCGAGCCTGCCCAGCGCCGACATCTTCGGCTGCACCCTGCAGAACCTCGGCAACAACAAGCCGTTCCTGAACAACGTGGCCACCTGGTTCAGCGGGGCCGACGACTCGTCCGGCGCCCTCGCGACCAGCTATGCGCGCGCCGCGGCGAAGGCGGGCCGCAGCGGCACGCCGCTGCCCTCCTCGTTGCTGTTCTCCGGCCACTCCGCCGGCGGTGAGGCCGTGGAGTACGTCGCCCAGCGGCTGCACAGCGCCGCACCGACCACGTTCGCCCGCCTCAAGGGCCTCGTGCTGCTCGATCCGGTGAAGTCCGTGATCGGTGACAACACCGAGGCGTCACTGGCCGGGCTGTCGGCCACCTCGCTCCGGGTGCGCACGATCTCCTCGCCGCCCTACCTGTGCAACAGTGATGCGGCCGGTACCACCGCGCTCCAGGAGGCCTACCCCGACGCGTCCTTCGTCGGTGTGCGACTCACCACCGGATCGCACGTGGACGCCGAGGGTGCCAGCACCGACACGGTCGGATCGCTGGGCTGCGGTACCTCCCAGGCCAAGAACGTCACCGCACTGCAGACCCTGGCTGTCGGCTGGGCGGTGGACGCCTTCTCGGGCAGGACCACCGCGACCTACTATCCCGGCGGCGCCTCCTACGAGTCGCTCGTCGCGGCCGGCACCATCGAGACCCTCGCCGGCAGTGGCGACTGACGCGTGAGCGGGTGCCGCGAGCCCGGCTCGCGGCACCCCTGCCGTACTCGCCCCGGCTCAGGCCGCGTCCGGCTCCACATGGTCGACCACGGCCCGGTCCGCCAGGCGCGGACGCAGCCAGGACGCGAGCTCAAGATGGCGCGGATGGTTCTGATACGCGCTCAGCCCGGCCTCGTCGTCATGCCGGGTGATCATGCACAGGTGGTAGGACACCGCTGTGCCGACGACATCGAGGCCGAGGTCGATCGACCGTATCTCCGGGACCAGCGGGGCGAGTTCGGCCAGCCGGCGACGCGCCTCGGGCGCATCGTCCGGGTCTGCGAACCGCATCAGGACGACATGGGTGAGCACGGCTGGCCCTCCGGTATCCGATCGGGGAATCCCCCCTGTCGCGGGGGCGGTTGCGAGTGTATGTTTGGGAAACACTGTTCCGCTAGGGGAACCACAGGAGGATGCCATGGTCCGCGTCGCCGGCTCCGTACGGGTGGCCGCGGCCCAGTTCGCCGTGGGGGAGGACCGAGAGGCCAACCTCGCCGCCGTACTGCGCGCGATCGACGAGTCCGCCGCCCGCGGCGCTGAACTGGTCGTGCTTCCCGAGTTCTGCAACCACCTCTCCTGGTACCGCGACCGCACCCACGCACTGCGCGAGGCCTGTCGGCCGGCCGACCCGTTCCTGACGGCCGTCGCGCAAGCCGCCGCGAGGCATGGGATGTTCGTCAAGCTGCATGTCACCCTCGCCACCGAGGGTGTCGCCCCGGACCGCGACGACGGCATGCGGATCACCGCCGCGAGCCTGCTGTTCGGGCCCGACGGCGCACTCCTGGCACGCGCCGACAAGCAGACGCTGATGGGCAGCGAGAACGACCATCTCGACCCGGCCGACACCGCCGGACCCGTGATCGACACCCCGCTCGGCCGGTTCGGCCTGTACTCCTGCATGGAGGGGGTCATCAACGAGGTGTGCCGGGGGCTCGCCCTGCGCGGTGCCCAGGTACTGCTCAACAGCCTCAACTCCTTCGCCCTCGACGAGGCATCTCTTCACATACCGGTACGCGCCGCCGAGAACAAGGTCTGGGTCGTGGCCGCCAACAAGATCGGCCCTCTCATCCCGGAAAGCCACCTCGCTGCCGTGAGCGCGGGCCTCGGTGTCCCGCCCGAGGCGCTGCACGGAGCGGGGGAGAGTCAGATCGTCCGCCCCGACGGCAGCGTGGCGGCCCGGGCTCCCCGTACCGGGGAGACGGTCGTGGTCGCCGACATAGAGCCGGGCATCGCCGACGACAAGCGGCGCCCCGACGGCACCGACCTGTTCGCGGCCCGCCGGCCCTGGCTCTACGGCCCGATCGCGAACGAGCCACGCCCACCTGCCCCTTTCCCCTCGGAGCGCGCCGGGAGCGTCACCGCCGCGGTACTGCGCCCGTCCGGCCGGGGTGAGGCCGCGCTCCGCGACGCGGTCGCGCTCGTCGGCCGCGCCGCCGGGGACGGGGCACGGCTGATCGTGCTGCCCGAGCTCTTCCTCTGGCCCGACGGCGTCGTCCCCGGCGACGGCCCGGATCCCTCCCTGACGGCCGCCGCCCTGGACGCCCTGGCCGGTGCGCTGCGGGGGACCGGCGCCCTGGTCGCCTGCACCCTTCCCGAGGCCGGGGTGCACACCGGCTTCCTGCTCGGTGCGGACGGGCCGGTGCTGCGTGTCCCGCAACTCCACCCCAGCGCCCGGCACTCGGGCTGGGCGGTCGAGAAGGCCGCCCCGCCCCTGACGCACGACGCCCCTTGGGGCCGCGTCGCCCTCGTCGTGGGGGACGACGCACTCCACCCGGAAACCTTCCGGCTGGCCGCGCTCGCCGGCGCGGACACCGCGGCTGTCTGCCACACCGGTACGGAGTCCTGGGAACACACCCTCGGCCTGCCCGAACGCTCCGCCGAGAACAGGATCAACGTGGTCGCAGCGGGACACGGCCAGGGAGCGATCCACGCGCTGCCCGCCGACTTCGGCCTCTGGCAGAGCCGCGAGGGCGGCTTCACCGGCCGGATCAGCCACCCCCTGACCACAGCTGCCGACGGCCCGCTCACCCTGGCCGCCGTCCACCCCGACCAGGCGGTCCGCCGACTGGTCTCCCGCCGCACCGACCTCGTCGACGGCCGGCCCTGGCGGCTGGCCGGCGCCCTCACCGCCCCGGACCCGGGCGCTCCGGAGCCCGGCTCCCGCACCACCCCTGGGTCTCGCACCACCTGACATCCGTCCGCCCCGCGCCCGATACCGGCACCACCGGGCACATGCCCCGCACCACGGGGCACGCCGCCCCGGCACCCGGCGCTCGCATCCGCCGCGGCGGCCCGTCGCCCGCCCGTCCACGTCGTACGCGACGGGCGGCGGGCCCCTCGTCACCCTCCCGTCCCAGTCATCCCCGAGGAGCGCCATGAGCGAGACTCTCAAGGCAGTGCAGGACATGACGGACACGGCGCCCGTCACCGACGTCACCGAGACCTTCCATCAGTGGCAGGAACTGCTCGCCGAACTCAAGGCGAAGATCGACGGGCGTTTCGAGCTCACCCGCGACCCCTCCACCCTCGCCCTCGATTCCTACGGCAACCCGCCGGAGAGTCCCGGCGGTTCCCTGGCCGCCTACAGCGGCCCCGAGGTCGACTGGATGGTCCATTCCTGGCTCGGCAACCCCACCCAGGGCTTCGCCAACCTCCACCTCACGGTGTGGCTCGGACCGCAGATCCGCGTCCCCCACCTCGCCGTCGCCCTGCTGTGCTGGCCCGGCGGCTGGTTCTTCCTGGACTCGGTGCCCCGCACCAACCTCCTCGCCGACGGCGACGCCTACGACCGCTACTACGCGCCGCTGGAAGAGGAGTGGCTGGAGGTCCGCGACAGCCACCCGAAGCTGGACTGGTTCACCAGCCGGGCCGGATTCATCCGGGCGAGCCTCTCGCCCACCGCGTACTGCTACTCCCTGCCGCGCGACGAGGAGCACATCGGCCTGGTGCGCCGGCTCACCCACGCCCATGTGGACCGCTGGCTGGGCTGGGTCGATGCCGCCGAGAGGGTCCCGGAGGAGGAGCGGGACACGCTCGCCGCCGCAGACCTCGCGACCCGGCGCAACATCGCCGAACGCGACCCCGCCAACGTCATGGGCGTGCGCTACTTCGGCCAGCAGACGACCGACCGTCTGGTGCGCGGCCTGTGGGGCGGCGACCGCGAACTGCCGAGGCCCCGATGACCGACTCCGTGGCGGACCCGACGGTCCGAGCGCTGTGGTGGGCGTGCCGGGTCCCCGGCCTGAAGGAACCCTTCGACACCGCCCACCTGCGCGTCTTCTACCCGGCCCGCCCCACCGGCTCGGACACCGAGCGACTGACCGGCGAGCTGCCCGCCGATCCGTCGGGCGCTCCCTACCCGGTGGTCCTGCTGCTGCCCGGCATCAACGTCGGCCAGGACGCCTACCGTTGGCTCGCCGTCGAACTCGCCCGCGCCGGGCTGGTCGCCGTCACCGCCGACCTGGTCGGCGAACTGTTCGCCGGCAGCTACGGCCTCACCCCCTCCGTCGACCTGGAGGCGGCCTCGCCCGCCGGCTGGGGTTCCCGTCCCACGAGCCCCCTGATCGGCGCGCTCCTGGGCGCCCTGGCCGAACTCGCCCGACGCCCCCCGCTCGACGGCCTGCTGGACCTCGACCGGGTGGCCCTCGGCGGCCACTCCGCCGGCGGCACCGTCGCCCTCCAGTCCGCCGCCCTGACGCCGGGTGTACGGGCGGTGTTCGCCTACGGCGCCCACACCCTGGTCGCCACCATGCTCGGCTGGCCGGAAGGCACCGTCCTGCCGGTAGGAGCGGGCCCGCCGGTGCTCCTGCTGTCCGGTGAGCACGACGGCGTCATCGCGGCCAGCGCAGATCGCTACGCCCACGACGATGCCGCCCACGACCCGGTGCTGCGCACCTTCCAGGAGGCGGTGCCCGACGCCGGCGGCGCCAGCGCATGGGCCCGGCTCGCCGGAGCCGGCCACTTCACCGCCTGCCACCCGCACGACCCCACCACGGCCCGCGGCTTCCTGGAGGACACCGGCGACGACCTGACCGCGCCGCGTCCCCTGCTCGGCCGGCTCGTCACCGAGTTCTGCGTGGCGAGGCTGCGCGACGACGCCGCCGCCGGCCGCCGCCTCGACGAACTGCTCAGTCCTCCGCACCCCGGACTGCTCGCTGTTCACCGCCGCTGACCCACACCACCTCGTACGACCCGAGGAGCGCTTCCCCGCCATGTTCAAGAACTTCTGGTACGCGGTCGAGTTCGTCGACCGCGTCGGCCGCAAGCCCGTCAAGGTGGTCTGTCTGGGCCAGAGCCTGGTCCTGTACCGGACCAAGGACGGCAAGCCCGTCGCTCTGTCCGACCTGTGCGCCCACCGCGGCGCCGCCCTCTCCGGCGGCACCCTCTCCGACGACTGCGTCGTCTGCCCCTACCACGGATGGAAGTTCGACCCCGAGGGGGCGTGCACGACCATCCCGGCGAACATGCCGGGCCGGGGCATCCCCAAGAAGGCCCGCGTCGACGCGTACCCGGTCTGTGAACGCTACGGATTCGTCTGGGTGTTCATGGGCGATCTGCCCGAGGAGGAGCGCCCGCCGATCCCGGTGTGGCCCGAGTTCGACGACCTGGTCGAGAACGGCGGCCGCTTCCGGGCGGTCACCGGGGAGTACCTGTGGAACTCCAACTACGAGCGGGTGCTGGAGAACGGCTGCGACATCGCCCACACCCCGTTCGTCCACGGCCGCGCCTTCGGCAACCCCGACCGGCCCGAGGTCGAGGAGTACACGGTCGAACAGCCCGACGAGTGGTCGGCGTTCGCGACCGTCGCCATGCACCCGCCGAGCGCGAAGGGGCTGTGGGCCAAGCTCTACGCCGACCGCCAGGCCCAGGGCAGGGAACGGCCGCCGGTGGTCACCACGGCCGGCTGGATGCTCCCCAACCTGATCAAGCTGCATGTGCGGCTGCCCTTCGGCAACATGATCATCTACGACACCAACATCCCGATCGACGAGACCACCACGCTCGTCAAGTGGATCGCCCTGCGCGACTTCTTCACCGGCTCCTGGGCCGATGCCAACGCCCGCAAGCGGGTGTACCGGATCTTCGGCCAGGACGCCCCCGTCGTCGACGCGACCCGGCCCGAACTCCTGCCCGCCGACCTCGGCGCCGAACTCCACCTGCGCTCCGACATGATCTCGGTGGCCTACCGCCGCCGGCGCCAGGAACTCGCCGCCAAGGGCTGGGCGGTGGGAGCCGCCGACCGCATCACCGGCGACGTGCCCGAACGCACCTCCACCGTGATCGCCTCGCCGGGACGCCGTGACATCCCCGAGTTCGCCCGTGCCTGGGAGCAGAAGGCGAACGGGTTCCACCCGACGGTGGAGAGCGCCGAACAGTCCGCCGAGCAACCGGAGAGCGAGTAACCGTCATGTCGCACACCACCGACCCCCAGAGCCCGCCCACCGCGCTGTCCCTGCGGATCCTGGACCGCCTCGTCGCCGAAACCGACGTCACCGAGATCGCCACCCCGTGGTCCGAACTCACCTCGAACGCCTTCCCCGGCCCGGCCGGCTCCGTCCGCTGTTTCACCGGCGAGGGTCAGGTGGCCGCCGTCGTCCACATCTCCCTCGTCGTCGCCCCCATCGGCCTCGACAGCCACATGGTGTTCGCGTTCGGCGCCGATGACGGCCCGCTGCCCCACTTCACCCTGGACGCCGTGCGCACCGGCGACATCCACGCCTTCCACCTCGACCTGGTGCAGCGCGCCGACCTGGCTCCCAACCGTGCCTACACCGAACAGGTCTACGTCCCCCTCACGGCCGCGTTCGAGAAGGCCGGAGAGGTCACCGGATTCACCGCGGCGCACATCACCCCCCGGCAGCGGGCCCTGATGTCCCCGTGGATGCTCGCCCATCGCGCGGACGCAGCCGCCTTCGCCGAGGTGGGCCCGCTCGCCGACACCTACCTCGACCACTGGCTCGCCCTCGCCGAGAACTTCCCCGCCGAGGCCGCCGACGAGGTCAAGGACTCCGGCCTCGCCGACCGGGACCACCGGATGCGGTCCCTGCTGTTCAGCCGCGAGGTCGACCCGGTCTGGGCCCAGGTCGACCGCCTCGTCGGCACCGACGTCGCGGACGGCCTGCGCTCCCTGCTGATCACCGGCCGCCCGGCCGTGGAGGAGACCCCGTGACCGAGAACCCCGCCCCGGCCGACGACGCCGGCCCCAGCGTCTGGCAGCAGCGCATCGCCGGCGAATGGCACGGCCGGCCCTCCCTGTTCGACGCCACCGGCACCTGGTGCGGCTACGAGGACATCCGCCGCTCCTCCGAGTACACCGACGGCGCCACCGTCTATCGCATGGACGGCGGCCTCGAAGGCGGCGGCCCGCTCGCCGGCCGGTTCCGGCTCGCCGCCCCGTTCGCCTTCGGCGTCACCGACGGCGACGACACCCGGGTCTACGTCGGCCCCGACTTCCACGGAAGCGGACAGCCCTACGGCACCTTCGTGGACGCCCGCTACTACGGGCCCGGCTGGCAGGTGGGTCTCAACACCTGGAACCACGTGCTGCCCGACGGCGAGACACAGGTCTACTCCTCGGTGCTCTACCAGGGCTGGACCGTCGTCGGCTGCTTCAACGGCGTCTACAAGCGCACCACCGACCACGACGAGAACCCCGCCACCCGCGAGGCGATCGCCGCCCACCTCGCCGCCGAGACCCGCTGCGGGCCCGTGCCGTGGATCCTGCCCACCAAGCAGGCCGGCGCGTTCACGGGGGAGTGCGAGGTGTGGGACGCCCAGCAGAAGCCCCTCGGAACCGTCCGCGTCGAGGACCGGCTCACCCCGCTGGACCTGCTGCGGACCGAGCACCACCTCACCTGGACCGGAAGCGGACTGGACCGCGAGGCCACCGTGGTGCGCCGCCGCGACGGCACCCGCGAGTTCTGGGAGGGACCCGGCGCCTGGGGCAACGCCCAGGCGTTCGGACGGGCCAACTTCCCCGTCTGGCACTTCGCGGACGGCCGCGCGCAGCGCGTCGTCGGCCGCGAGTACGCCCTCGACGCCACCCCCGGCATGAACGCGGGCGGCCGGCTCGCCGTGACCTACGAGATCTTCGACGGCCAGCTCCTCACCGCGGTCGTGCACGGCGTCCTCGACTGGAGCGCGCCATGACCGCCACTGGACCCGTCGTGGTCGTCACCGGCGGCACCCGCGGCATCGGTCACGGGCTGGCGCGCGCCTTCCTGGACCGGGGCTGCCGGGTCGCCCTGTGCGGACGCACCCCCGAAGCCGTCCAGGCGGCCGTGACCCACCTGGACGCCCCGCCGGACCGGCTGATCGGCCGGCCCGCCGACGTCACCGACCGCGACCAACTCGCCGCGCTGTGGAGAGCTGCCCTGGACGCGTTCGGCACGGTCGACGTGTGGATCAACAACGCGGGTACGACCACCGCCCGCCGACCGCTGTGGGAGCTGACCGAGAACGAGACAGGTGACGTCGTCGACGCCAACCTGATGGGCGTGGCGAACGGTTCGGCCGTCGCCGTGCAGGGCTTCCTCGAACTCGGCCGCGGCACCGTGTGGAACATGGAGGGCTTCGGTTCGGACGGCCGCCTGCTGCCCGGACTCGGCGCCTACGGCGCCACCAAGAGCGCCGTCACCTACCTCACCCGCGCCCTCGCCGCCGATCTCCGCACACACGCCGCCGCGGGACACCCGCACGACGTGCGGGCGATGGCCCTCTCGCCCGGCATGGTCGTCACCGACGTCCTCACCCACGGGTACAGCCCGCAGGAGTACGAGAAGGCCCGCAAGGTCTTCGACATCCTGGCCGACACCGTCGAGACCGTCACCCCCTGGCTCGCCGACCAGGTCCTGTCCGGCCGCACCCGCAACGGCGGCCGGGTGGCCTGGCTGACCAACCGCAAGGCCGCCGTGCGCTTCGCCACCGCACCCTTCCGCCGCCGCCACATCATGCCCGACCAGCCGGCAGGCGCACCGCCGTCGCAGGCGGACGGGGGAGAGGCGCCCGCGCGCCAGGACGAGGAGGCGACCCGATGAGCGACCTCGACTACCCGGTGTCGCTGGCTGTCGAGGACTTCGTCCCGGTGCTGCTGACCGCCGTCGCGGCGGCCCGCCTCGTCGCGCCCGCCGCCCGCACCGGCCGCGCCGGCCGCACGTGGGCCGCGGCCGGCGCCGCACTGATCGGCGCCGGAGGCCTGTCCAAGGCCGTGTGGAAACTGATCGTCGCCTTCGACGGTCCCGACATCCAGCCGCTCAACAAGGCACTGTTCCCCCTGTTGTCGGCCGGGTTCCTGCTCCTGGCCCTCGCCCTGCTGCGCCTGCCGCTGCCCGCCGCGCCGAGTATGGACGGCCGCACCCCGGACCGTTCCCGGCTGCCCTGGGTGTTCGCCGGGCTGTGGGCCGTGGCGGCCGCCGCCTCGGCGGCGTTCGCCTCCACGGTCCCCGTCATGATCCTCACCATCGCGGCCGTGACTGTGTGCGCCGTGCGGCTGATCCTCCTGGCACGCGCCGCCGGCGACACCCTGGCCGCCTCGGCGGCCGGGTTCTGGCTGCTGGGCATGTACGTCCTCGGCCCGCTCGCCTCACGCCCCGACCAGAGCGTGGCCCTCCAGTGGGTGGAGCAGTCCTGCAACACCCTCACCCAGGCCGCCGCGGTCCTGGCCGCCTGGCGGCTGGCCCCCGCGCTGACCGCCTCGGCCTCCGGCCCGGCGGCCCCCGACCCCGACTCCGACCCCCGGACGGTGACCCCATGACCGATGCCCTCGGCTGGCGCCGCAAATTCGGCGTGATCGCCCCGAGCACCAACACCATCGTGGAGCCCGACTTCTACCGGATGACCGTGCCCGGTGTCACGGCCCACTTCTCCCGGATCCACATCCGTGACCAGGGCATGGACGGCGACGCCGGCATGGAACGCCTCCTGGAACAGATCCGTGCCGAGATCGGCGGCGCCTGCGAGCGGGTCCTGACCTGCGAGCCGGACTACATGGTGATGGGCATGTCCGCCGAGACCTTCTGGGGCGGGGTGGAGGGAAACCGCGAGTTCATCAAGCAGATCCACGACATCACCGGACTGCAGGTGGCCACCGGCGCCGAGGCGTGCGAGCGGGCCCTGCGCCTCTTCGGCGCCCGCCGCATCGGGGTGGTGACGCCCTATCAGCCGGTCGGCGACGAGAACGTACGCCGCTTCTTCACCGAACTCGGCTTCGAGGTGGCCGGCATCACCGGGCTGCGCTGCCCCACCGCGGTGTCCATCGCCCATGTCACCGAGAAGGAACTGCGCGAGGCCCTGACCTCCCTCGCCGCCCTGCCCGGCGTCGACGCCCTCGTCCAGTGCGGCACCAACCTGTCGATGGTGCGGCTCGCCGACGAGGCCGAGCGATGGCTGGGCCTGCCCGTCATCGCGATCAACGCCGCCACCTGGTGGATGGCGCTGCGGGACAACGGCGTCACCGAACGCATCGAGGGGGCGGGCAGCCTGCTGCGCGACCACTGACCCGCCCGAGCACGGCCGTGGCGGCTGGGTGCCATGCGATCGGCTTCGTCTCGGGCCCAGGTGCCCGCGAGGCGGGAGCAGCCGGGGCCGGGGTACACGTCGCCGGCCCCGTCGGTGCACGGAGTGCGGCGGCGGGGCCGTGACTGTTGGGGCCTGAGCGTGCCTTTCAGTGGCGGAACTTGTCCTTGCCCTTCTCCACGGCCTGCTTCAGCATGCCCTTGGTCTTCTCGGCCCGCCCCTTGCTCTCCAGCTTTTCGTTGCCAACGGCCTTCCCGAGGGTTTCCTTGGCTTTCCCTTCGGCTATCTCACTGACGTTCTTGGTCTTCTTCCTGAAGCCCATGTCTGCTCCTTATGGGCCTTCGGTCACGTGCTATTCGGACGGTGGCAGCAATGTTCCGAGAGGTCCGAGATCCAGATTGAGGTCCTGCATCGACAGGTCGTATCGAGCGCAGAGTTCCACCATGCGTTCGTGCAGAATCATGAGTGTGGCGCCCAGCCGCTCCTCCTGTTCCTCGGTGAGGTCTCCGGCGTCGACCCGCTGCAGTGCCTGGCGTTCCATGAGCTGTCGCAGCAGCTCGACGATGGTGAGAACGAGCTTGATCAGGTCCCGTTCCACCGTGTCGGGGTCGGTGCTCACCCGGTGTGTGGCTCTCCGCGCCTGCGATCCCCTCGGCGGCAGGACGTCCTGCGGTGCGGCGGGCAGCAGCCGGAAGGCGCGGGCCGCCGCGTCGGCGACTTCGGCGGAGCGGTCGGCGGGCCTGCGGGTTTCATCGGTCATGGCTGCCTCGCAGCGGTGCGGGGGCGGGCCACGGGGAGGGGTTCTCCTTGCTGATGGAGACGATCAGCGCGCGCAGCGAGATGCGTACGAGATCGATTTCGGCGATCGAGAGCACGACGTCACCGGTGAGGACCACACCTCCGCTCAGCAGCCGGTCCAGCAGGTCGATCAGTGCGATCTGCCGGTCCGGCAGCGGCTCTTCCGCCAGGGCCGGCGGTCCGCCGCCCGCCGCCCTCATGGCGCTGCTCTCCTCAAGGGTTCGGCTTCGGCGGGCGTGGCGAAGGAGTAGGGCGCCCAGGGGCCCGTGACGTCGACCCGCACCCCCTGAAGCCCCTCGGCGGCCTGCATCACGGCGGTCCGGAACTGTTCGGCCTGCGCCAGCGGCACGAGGTAGGCGTCGTTGACGACGTTCTCTCCCGGCCCGCGGGCGAGTTCGCCCTGCTGGGGCCGGTGCTGGACCCGGTCAACGGCCACCTCGCGCGCCGCTTCCTCGACACGCCGGGCCGCCTGTTCGGCGTCGCGGTAGGCGTCGTCGCGGGCGTGGCGCTGCGCTCGGCGGTGGCTGAGATAGGCCCGTCCGGGGCTCAGGTCCGGCTCTGCGGACGGCTCCGCCGGGGTTCCGGTGGCCGCCGGCGCTTCGACGTAGATCTTGACGCCCCATTCCACCTGCGCGGCCAGGTCGGACAGTCGCTCGGCGAACGCCTCGCGGCGGGCATCGAGCATCTGCCTCACCCGCTCGTCGTCGAGATACACGGTGGCCAGCCGGAGCGGCAGGACGGTGGTGCGTGCGGCCAGCGCCTCGATCACTCGGTGATGGGCGCGGGCGACCGACTCCAGCCAGTCCAGGTCCTCGAGGTGTGCGCGCAGCGCGGCCTCCTGGAAGTCCTCGGCGGGCACCGGGCTGACGGCGACCACCACGTCACCGCGGTGCCCTGTACGCACCAGATGCACCGGCGCGTCCGCCACTCCGGCAAGCCCGGCCAACTCCTTCTCCAGCGCTCCGTCGGCGTCCTGCGTCACGGCGTAGGCGTAGGTGATGACCTCGGTCATGGCTCATCCCGCTCCTGCGGCTCGGCCCGTCTGGTGCGTGATCTACGTGGGGTGTGGTGGGCGGCAGGGCGGCTCTTCTCGTCCTCGGCCGGGGGCAGCTCACCGCCCGCGCGCATGGCCTCGATCTCGGCGCGAAGCCGTTTGTTCTCCTGGGCGAGTGAGTGGTAGCCGTCATCGGCGCGTGAGGACAGTGCAGGATCGTGCTCCCACCAGTCGATGCCCATCTCCTTCGCCTTGTCCACCGATGCGACCAGCAGGCGCAGCTTGATGGTGAGCAGTTCGATGTCCAGCAGGTTGATCTGGATATCGCCCGCGATGACGATCCCCTTGTCCAGGACCCGCTCCAGGATGTCGGCGAGATTGGCCGAGGAGCCCTGACCGCCGTACGGCGCGGCCCTGGACGGGTAGTCGCCCATCCTCCTGGCGACGGGTTGGTTCACGACGCTCCACCTCTATCCCGGGTGTTCCGGCGCTGCGACGGGAGCGTGTGGCGGCGCTCCGCCTTCGCGGCGACTGCCGCGATCAGGTACCGGTGTCCTGGACATGGGCCCTGATCTCGTCCAGTCGGTCCAGCAGCTCGTCCTCGCGCCGGTCGAAGGTCTCCTCGTCGATGTCTCCCGCCAGCAGCGCCCGCTCGAGTTCGGCGAGTTCCCGCTCGATGGGCGCGGGGTCGTAGTACTCGTTCTCCGCGGCTTCGATGGCGCGCTCGACGACCCACGCCACGCCGCGTACCGGCGCCAGTGGCAGGGTGGCGAGTTGTGTCAACAGTCCCATGAGGACTCCTCATACGAAGCTGTAGGCGGGCAGCGGACCGATCAGCCGGAGGTCGAAGTCCTCACCCAGTTCCTTGGCGAGATCCCGCTTCGCGCCGAGGAAGCTCTTCTCGTTGTCCCGCTCCACCAGGAAGGACGCGCTCAGGAAGTCGTTCCCGGTCACCTGTGACGAGCGTTCCTCGCGCGCGAATCCGCGCAGCGCATCGAGGACCCGGGCGGCGAGCTGATCCTCTCGTGCCTGCACTTCCTGGGAGACCAGTTCCCCGAGGGCGAGCGGCAGTTCCGGGCTGCTGCTGCCGCTTCTGATCTCGTCGTTGAGTCGCCGTGCCTCGTCGGACTCCTGGAGGATCTGCCGCAGCAGCGCATCCTCGTCCTGGGCGGCCTTCAGGTGGTATTCGGCACAGCCCTCCAGCGCCTGCAACCGTTCGGTGAACTCGTCCGTACGGTCCTCCAGCACCGCTCGTACGGCGTCGTCGTCCGTGGTGGTGAAGCCGAACTGCAGGGGCAGAACCGTACCGTCGGCCATCAGGCGCTCCTGGACGGCCTGGTGCGCGGCCAGGTCGCGGCGCTTGGGCCGTAGCTCCTCGGGAGCGTCGCTGACGACCGCAGAAAGCTTTTCGGTGTGCACGGTGCGGAGGGTCGAGGGCGGGTTCCCCACTCCGTCGAGGCCGTCCAGGCGCTGCAGATGAGTGGTCCCGACAATGGAGTAGACGTAGACCGCCATGGCTCACTCCTTCCGGCGCCGGGCGGCAGGCCGACGCCTCGGCCGCTCCCGCCTCTCCTCGGTCTCCTCGTCGTCCTCATGTCTCGACCTGAGGGCGTCGGTCACCACTTCGGCGGCCCCGCTGAGGGCTCCCTTGGCCTTGCCGTGCGATCCGCTCTCGGTCACCTCGCCGACCAGGTCGGTCAGCTCGGCGGGTGCCTTGCGCCCCTCCTCCAGGTCGAGGCGGTTGCAGGCCTCTGCGAAGCGCAGGTAGGTGTCCACGCTCGCCACGACGATGCGGGCGTCGATCTTGAGGATCTCGATGCCCACCAGCGACACCCGCACGAACACGTCGATGACCAGGCCGCGGTCCAGGATCAGATCGAGGATGTCGTAGAGGTTCCCGGACCCTCCTCCGCCACCCCTGGAAATGGTTCCTCCGCCTTGCGGCACCACAGTCATGGTGCCTCCTCTCAGCGGCCTACGCCTGGCTCCGGGCGTACCGTCCGCTCGTCCTGCGAACGGTGCTGCGTAGCGGTCCGGACCTAGCTGCGCCGGTCGATCTGCCCTCGGGTGTAGCGACGGGTGCGCTCGTACGCCACCAGTTCGCCCTCCTTATCCAGCGTCACGCGATAGGTCCCCATCACGCTGGTGGTCATGGGGACACGCTCCAGCTCCAGCACTTCCACATCCGCCTGCCAGCCGTCCTCGGTCGGTTTCAGAGCCGAGACGGACTCGGGGGCTCGCCCCAGAAGCTCCTGGAGCTGCTCGGATGCGTACTGCATGGCTCGCGGGGCCGAAACTCTGCGAGCCCGCTTCGTCTCGCTCGTTCGGCTGCTGGTCCGTCCCGCACTGGTCTTCCTGGTGCTGTGCTTGCTCGACGGACGCCGGACGTGCTGGGTCTCGTCCTCTTCGCCTGCGGCCATGTTCCCTCTCCGGAATCGGAGACGACACGCTGCCCGTGCCCATTCAGGACCATTTCATGATATACGGCCTGGGATGACCGCACCTCGGGCTGGCGTGCACGGCTCGGTCGGCGTTGGAGACACCCCAGCCATGTGACGCAGTCCGCCGGTCGCGTCATGCCGGCCGTGCCGGGGGATCCCCTGTGGCCCCCGTCTGGCCTGCATCGCTGCGTGCATGGGTGAGGCGCATACTGAAAGGACCTGCGAGGACGGAGGACGCCATGATTGTTCTCGGCGTCATTCTGCTGATCATCGGTCTGGTGACCGGCCTGTCGATCCTGTGGACCATCGGTATCGTGCTCCTCGTGATCGGAGTCATTCTCTGGATCCTGGGTTCCGTCGGGCACGCCGTGCGCGGTCGAAAGCACTACTGGTAGCCGTCCGTTCTCCGAGAGCTTCTGGCGGAAGAGCCGGTACGCGGTAGGGACCCCCATGTATGGCGTCTGGGGCCGAATGGTTGAGCGGGCACGCACACGACGGTCCGTCGCCGTACGAACCGGATCGGCGTAGACATCCGGCCGGGGGCATCAGGGCGTCGGCCATTTTCGATGAGCATCCGTCGTACGGGCCGACAGGGAGTCCTCCCACCACCATTCTTGACGCGCCTCTTGCGTGCATCCGGGGCAGTTCAGCTCAGCAGGAACGCCCGATGGCTCTGCTCAAGGTGCGGGGGGCCCGAGAGCGATCAGACTTGCATGCATGGCAGAAGAATGTCGGCCGCACGCCGGGAAATCGTTGACGACAACGGTCTGCCGCACGCCCTTCGCCGCTACCGGCGGGGTGCCGCCGATGAGTGACAACAACCGGAAGGCCGACCCATGCCTGCGACCGCTGCCGAGGAACGCCGGCGGCGGTCGTATCCCGTCTGCCTCTCCGAGCGCGATCCGGCACGGGCAGGTTGCCGCAGTCGTCGTTTCCCGACGGCTGCCGGCGGAGGCACGTCGACGTGCCGGATATGAAGCCGGTCGACGAGTTCTCCGCGAGCTCATACACCCGTGGTCCGTGCGGGTAGCCACTGGACGGGACGTCCCGGGATACCTGCTCACCGTGTAATTCCCTGTCAATCGCGGCAACAGCGAAGACTCCCGAAGCGTGACGGAGCGTTTCGCCCGCGCAGCGCGAACACGTCGAGCGGCGCTCACATCCCGGCCGCCAGAGTCTGACACGGGATTACTCGCGTTCCCCCTCACACCGGTACGCGGTGTGATCTGCGTGGGGGAGAAGCATCGAAGAGGCTGCCGGTCGTGAGTCGCACGATCCAGGAGTGCCCCGTCCTCGCCAGGAGCTTGAAGACGGAGGCATGAGCCCGCGGCAGTCGTACGAAGCGAGGAACGGCCGGTGTTCGCCGGCTGAATGACGAACAAATCGGCCCTGCGCCAAACGATCGAAGGTGACGCATTCATGGATGACACGGCCAAGGTGACCCTTGCGGCTGCAGTGGTGGGCGGATATGTGCTGGGCCGGACGAAGAAGGGCCGGCTGGCGCTGACCATTGCAACCTATTTGGCGGGCAGGCGATTCGGCCTCGAACCCCGACAGCTTGCCGCCGAGGGGATGCGCAGACTCGGCGAGATTCCCCAGTTCGCCGAGTTGCAGGAGCAGTTGAAGGGGGAAGTCTTCGACGCTGGGCGAAAGGCGGTGGCGGCTGCTGCCGACCGAGGCATGAGTTCGCTGGCCGACGCCCTCAGCGACCGTACCGCCCAGCTTGGCGAGAAGCGGGAAAAGGAGGAAGAGGAGGAAGAGGAGGAAGAGGAGGAGTACGAACCAGAAGAGGAAGCTGAGTACGAGGAAGAGGAGGAGCCCGAAGAGGAAGAGGAAGAAGAGGAGCCGGAAGGCGCATACGAGGAGGAAGAGGGGGAGGAAGAAGAAGAGGAGGAGCCGGAAGAGACGCAGCCGAAGCAGCGCATTTCTCGACAACCGGCGAAGCCCGGAAGAGAACCCCGAGGAGGCGCGGCACGCAAGAAGGCCGCTCCCGCCCAGGAAGAGAAGCCTCGGGCGGCGAAGAAGGCCGCGGCCCGGAAGTCGGCTCCGGCGAAGAAGACCGCGGCCCGGAAGTCGGCTCCGGCGAAGAAGACCGCGGCCCGGAAGTCGGCTCCGGCGAAGAAGACCGCGGCCCGGAAGACGACTCCGGCCAAGAAGACCGCGGCCCGGAAGACGACTCCGGCGAAGAAGACCGCGGCCCGGAAGACGTCGGCGTCGAAACAAAGAGCATCCAAGCGCGCCGAGCGCCGGAGGTAGCCCGCCATGACCAGAACGGAAATTGACCAGCCCGCAGTGGAAGAGTCGGGTGCGGAGAGGCTTAGGGAAGAGCTGTCCAACTTCCTTACTGCGCAGGTGGAGAGACTCGCCGAGAAGGCGGGCGACAAACTGGCCGGCGTCACGGAGCAGCTCACCGATGTGGCCGAGACCGGATCGCTTCCCGCGATCGGCTCCCGCATCCTCCGGGGTGAATCGCCACTGAAGGCATTCGTCGGGGAGAAGGCCAAGGGGGTCAAGGAAAGCGTCGTGGGGAAGGTGAAGGAAGCGTTTGGGGGCGGAAAGGGGAAGCGCAAGTCGAGTGGCGGCAAGGTCATGAACATCATCGAGGTTCTCGATGTGGGAGTGCCCCTGCGGTTCGCGTATGACCACTGGTCGCAGTACGACCATTTCAGTAGCTTCGCGAAGGGTGTTCGCGACGTCTCGAAGAGCGATGAGATGACCAGTGACTGGAAGGTCAAGGTCGGCCCTTCCTCGCGCAGCTTCAAAGCGACTGTCCAGGAGCAGATTCCCGACGACCGCATCGTCTGGACATCGGAGGGCGCCAAGGGCACTACCCGGGGGGCGGTCAGCTTCCATGAGTTGGCCCCCAGCCTGACTCGCATCGTCCTGGTCGTGGAGTACTACCCGTCCGGATTCTTCGAGAAGACGGGCAACCTTTGGCGTGCCCAAGGGCGCCGCATGCGGCTCGACTTCAAGAACTTTCAGCGGTATGTCTCCCTCACGCAGGAAGAGCCCGAGGGCTGGCGTGGCGAAATCAGGGATGGCGAAGTCGTCGTGTCCCACGAAGAAGCCGTGGAGGACGAGGAGGCTGAACAGAAGGACGCGGAAGGCGCAGAAGGCGAGGAGCCCGAGGACGAGGAGTATGAGAACGAGAACGAGGAGGAGGACGAGAACGGGGAGGAGGAGGACGAGGAGTACGAGGACGAGGACGAGGAGTACGAGGCGTAAGCCCCGCCAGGAACAGCGCCGCACCATGGCGACACGGGGCGCCCGATCGGGTCCTGGGCGGCCGGCAGCGTCCGACTCGGGTCCACAAGTGGGGCCCGGCGTCCCGTCAGTTCCGGTCTCTGTCCGGCATTCCCCATCGCGCTACTCTTCCTGATGGGCAGGGCAGGGCAGAGCAACTCCGGCAGCGCCGGCTCGAACGTCTGGGGACGGGGGACGGATCCCGAGTGGGGCCGGGAGTGGCGGAGGAGGGTGGGGATGTCACGAAATGCGAGAGAAGAGTTCTTCGCCAGCCCAGGTGGGATGTGCTTGAGCATCGTGTTCTATGGGTGGACAGCAGCCAGTAGCGGCACTGCCTCCTGGGCGCGGGTCGTCGCGGCGCTCTTTCTGGCGGTCTGGGTCGTGTTCCTGGCGAAGGACCTCTTGCGACGTGCCCGTGGCCGTGCGTCCTCTGAACACCCGGACGAATCAGCCTCGTGAAGATGATGCGGACGGTCCGCCGTCGTCGGTGAGGGAAGCGGGCCGTCGGGGTGTGGCGGGTCCATCCGGTCCTGGTCGACGGTGGTGCCGCTGAAGGCGAGCCGGTCGACGGCGGCCGCGCAGAGCCGGATGTCGGTGAAGGTCCTGGTCCAGCCGTCCCGGGCCGGCACCGGGGGTCCACCCCCGCGTTCCCCGGATCAGCAGGTCACGTCGGTGAGGTAGGCGGTCAGCAGACGCCGGGTTTGGCCGATCATCGCAGCGTCGCCGTCCGGGGAGTGCTGGAAGGCCAGCCGCAGGCCCACCGCGGCGGCCTCGATGGTCAGACGCATGACGCGATAGGGGTCGGACAGTTCGGGCAGCCCGGCCTCCTCGACCGCGAAGGTGTACAGGCGCTCGGCGAAGATGTCGTCGCCCTCGGTCCGTCCGGGCGGCAGGAATCGCGTGCCGCCCGGGCGGGTGTCGGCGAAGTCCACGACCGTGAAGCCGGGGACGGCCCGGCGCATCGCGGCCGTCTCCTCGACCACGATCTCCGCGGCGCGCGGCCAACCGAGCAGGGGCTCCGCCGCGGCGCGGCGCCGCAGCCGGTCCAGCAGCAGCTCCAGGTTGCGCATCGCGAGTGCCTGCATCAGGCCCGTCTTGCCGTCGAAGAACTGGTACAGCGTGGCGGCCGGGACCTCTGCGCGGCGGGCCACCTCGGCCGGGGTGAGCGCGTCGAAACCCGCCTCGTCCAGCAACTCCCCGCACGCGTCCAGGATGCGCTCCACCCGCTCGATGCTGCGCTGCTGGACAGGTCGGCGACGCACTCCGGAAAGCTCCATGATCCCCTCTCTTAACACAACGCCCCATCATGTCCTAACGTGATACCTCATCACGTTTTGGAGGATCGATTGAGCACGTCCATGACCGCAGGCCCAGCCAGAGTCTCATTCGGCTGGATGTCACTGCTCTCCCTGGCCCAGATGGGGATCGTCATGGCGATGACGGTCGGTACCCAGATCCTGCTTCCCTCCCAGGTGGCGGACATCGATCCGGACCACAAGGAGGCGTCCCTCGCACTCGTCTTCGCGGTCGGCGCGGTGTGCACGGTAATCGCCAACCCCCTGTTCGGTGCCCTGTCCGACCGCACCCGCTCGAGGCTGGGCCGGCGTCGGCCCTGGATCATCGGCGGCGCGCTGGTCTGTGCGGCCTCGCTGGTGTTCCTGGCGTTCCAGACCACCGTCGCCGGTCTGGTGGTCGGCTGGGTGGTCGCGCAGTTGTCCTTCACCGCCGCCCTGGCCACGGCGATCGCCACCGTCCCCGACCAGGTGCCCGTGCCGCAGCGAGGCAAGGCGTCCGCGCTGGCGGGCGTGGGTCAGCTCAGCGGGCCGCTGCTCGGCGGCGTGGTGGCGACCGTCCTGCTCACCGGGGTCCGGGCCGGGTTCCTGGCGATGGCCGTCCTTGTTCTCGTCCTGGTGCTGCCCTTCGGTCTGGTCAACCGCGACCCGGAGCACGAGGACGAACGACGCTTCAGCCTCGCCGAGTTCGCCCGGAACTTCTGGATCAACCCCCGCCGGCACCCCGACTTCGCCTGGGCATGGCTGAGCCGACTGCTGATCACGCTCACCCTTGCCATGGGCATCGGCTATCTGCAGTACTTCCTGCGCGACGCCGTCCACTACGAGAGGCTCTTCCCCGACTCCACCGTGGAAAAGGGCGTGGTGGTCCTCGTCGCGGTGTTCACGCTGAGCAGTGTCGTGCCGACCCTGCTGGCCGGCTGGCTGTCGGACCGGTCGGGGCGCCGCCGGCCGGCCGTCTGCGCCGGCGGGCTGACCATGGCCGCGGCCGGCGTGGTCCTGTGCCTGTTCACCAGCTGGAGCGCCGCCCTGGTGGCTTCGGGGCTGCTGGGTGCCGGCTACGGCATGTTCGTCGCCGTCGACCAGGCCATGGTCACCCAGCTCCTGCCCACCGACGCCGACCGGGCCAAGGACCTGGGAATCGTGAGCCTGGCCAACTCGGCGTCCAACATGCTCGGGCCGGTCATCGCCGCGCCCCTGGTGACGTCGGCGGGCGGCTATCCGCTCATGTACGGCGTGGCCGCGGTCTTCGCCGTCTGCGGCGCTCTGCTGATATGGAGGATCCGAAGTGTCCGGTGAATGGTGGCGCGACGCCGTCGTCTACCAGGTCTACCCCCGCAGTTTCGCGGACGCCGACGGCGACGGCCAGGGCGATCTGACCGGCCTCGTCTCGCACCTGGACCACCTCGCCGACCTCGGCGTCGACGCGCTCTGGCTGAATCCGTTCTACCCCTCGCCGCTGGCGGACGGCGGCTACGACATCGCCGACCACTGCGACGTGGACCCCCGCTACGGCACGCTGGCGGACTTCGACACGCTCGTGTCCGAGGCGCGGCGGCTCGGTGTCCGGGTGATCGTGGACATCGTGCCCAACCACTGCTCCGTGGAGCATCCGTGGTTCCAGGAGGCGCTGCGCGGGGTGGGACGCGACCGGTTCATCTTCCGTGACGAGCCCAACAACTGGCAGTCGAAGTTCGGCGGCCCCGCCTGGACCCGGGTGGCGGACGGACAGTGGTACCTGCACCTGTTCGACTCCGGCCAGCCCGACTGGAACTGGCGCCACCCCGAGGTGGCCGCGAGGTTCGAGCAGGTACTGCGGTTCTGGCTGGACCGGGGCGTCTCCGGGTTCCGCATCGACGTGGCCAATCTGCTGTTCAAACAGGACGGCCTGCCCGATCTGTCCGAGGCCTCGCCCGGTTCGCACCTGGCGCCCGCAGACGCGGCGCTGCCCTACGAGCACCAGCCGGAGCTGCTGGACCTCTACCGTTCCTGGCGGAAGATCCTGCGGTCCTACCCGGGCGACCCGACGACCGTGGCCGAGATCTGGTTCGGCTCCTCCGACCTGGCCCGCCCCTATCTCGCCGGGGACGGACTCAGCCAGCTCTTCGACTTCCGGCTCATGCCCACCCCCTGGTCGGCCGCGGAGTTCCGCGCGGTGATCGAGGACTCGCACCGGCTGGCGGCCGAGACGGGCGGATCGGTCCCGTGGGTGCTGGGCAACCACGACGTGCCCCGCCAAGTGACGCGGTACGGGATCCACCAGGACCTGGTCCGCGCCCCGACCGCCGAGGTCCTGCTCGGCCGGGTCGAGGTGGACCTACCGCTCGGCACCCGGCGGGCGCGGGCGGCGGCACTGCTCCAGCTCGCCCTGCCCGGGTCGGCGTACCTCTACCAGGGCGACGAACTGGGCCTCCCCGAGCACCTGGCGATCCCGGACGGAGAGCGGCAGGACCCGATGTACGAGCGCACCGGCCGGACGTACATCGGCCGGGACGGCTGCCGGGTGCCGCTGCCCTGGTCCGGTCAGGAGCCGCCGTACGGCTTCGCGGACCGGCCGGTGCCGACCTGGCTTCCGCAGCCGGACGGCTGGGGAGCGCTCAGCGTCGCGGCGCAGCGCGCCGACGAGCAGTCGACGCTCGCCCTGTACCGCAGGGCGCTGGCCGAGCGCCGCCGCCACCCGGCACTCGGCACCGGGGACGGCAGCCTGACCTGGCTGGACCTCGGCCCCGACGTGCTGGCGTTCCGGCGCGAGCCGGGCTTCACGCTCGTGACCAACTTCGGCTCGCGGCCCGTGCCGTTGCCCGGCTCCGTCCTGCTGGCGAGCGGCCCGCTGGACGGCGACCGCCTGCCGGCCGACACGACGGCGTGGCTGTCGTGATCGCCGCCGCAGAGCGCCTGAGGCCGCTCGGCACGGAGCCGAGCGCCTGCACCGTACGCGTCGGACCCGACGACCCGCCCCGCCGCACCGGCCGGGCAGCGTGGACCGGAGGGTTCGGGCCCGCCGGCCCGGCCCGTGCGTCGGTGTACGACAGATCCCATGAACGACGGAGGTTGACACGTGTCCGGTGAACTGCTGACCCGCTGGGGTGCGGCGCTGGACCCCGACGCGGTGCTCCCCGAGTACCCGCGCCCCCAACTCGTACGCGACAGCCACCTCAACCTCAACGGCAGGTGGGAGTACGCAATCAGGGACACCGAGCCCGCAGCCGCCGACGGGGGGACCGGCGCGTACGGCACCGAACCCGAGGTCTACGACGGCGAGATCATCGTCCCCTTCTCGCCCGAGGCCCCGTTGTCCGGCGTCCGGCGGCAGCTCATGCCCGGCCACACGCTGTGGTACCGGCGGGCGCTCCTCCTGCCCGACGGCTTCACCCGGCCCGGCGGCCGGGTGCTGCTGCACTTCGGTGCGGTGGACCAGGTCTGCCGGGTCCTGCTGAACGGTGTCGAGGTGGGCGGGCACGAAGGCGGCTACCTTCCGTTCGTCTGCGACCTCACCGCTGCGCTGCGGGAGGGGGAGAACACCCTGGTCGTCGCGGTCCAGGACGACACCGGCGCCGGGTCACGCGGCAAGCAGCGGCTGCGCCGGGGCGGCATCTGGTACACCGCACAGTCCGGCATCTGGCAGACGGTGTGGGCGGAGTGCGTACCCGCGACGTATGTCGAACGGCTGACCCTCGTGCCCCGCCTGTCCGACTCCGCCGTGGAGGTCACCGTGCACGCGCGTGACGCGGAAGCCGCCGGCGCCGCGGGCACGGTGCGGGTACGGGTGCTGGCCGAGGGCCGGCCGGTGGCGGAGACGACCGGCCCGGCGGGGCGGCCGATCGTGCTGCCCGTCCCGGACGCCCGCCTGTGGACACCCGAGGACCCGTACCTCTACGACGTCGAGGTCGAACTGGGCGAGGACCGGGTGACCGGCTACGTCGGCATGCGCTCCTTCGGTGTCGGTCCGGACCGTGACGGCGTACCGCGCCTGCTGCTGAACGGCGAGCCGTACTTCCACGCCGGAGTGCTCGACCAGGGCTACTGGCCGGACGGGCTCTACACCCCGCCCAGCGACGAGGCGATGGTCCACGACATCGTCACGATGAAGGAGCTCGGCTTCACGATGGCGCGCAAGCACATCAAGGTCGAACCGCTGCGCTGGTACCACCACTGCGACCGGCTGGGCCTGTTGGTCTGGCAGGACATGGTGAACGGCGGCCTGCCCTACCGGCCCGCCGTGATCACCGCACCGGTGCTCACGCCGCTGCGACTGGACGACCGGCGGCATGCGTGGTTCGGCCGGTCGGACCCGGCGGGCCGCGCGCGTTTCGAGGCCGAGCTGCGCGAGACGGTGGAGCATCTGCGCAGCGTGACCTGCCTCGCGGTCTGGGTGCCGTTCAACGAGGGGTGGGGGCAGTTCGACGCGGCCCGGATCGCCGGGGAGCTGGCGGAACTGGATCCGACGCGGGTGGTGGACCACGCCAGCGGGTGGCACGACCAGGGCGCAGGCGACCTGCGCAGCCTCCATGTGTACTTCCGCCGGTTCAGGCCCCCGGCCCCGTGCCTCCGGCGCCGGTCCGCCGCCGGCCGACGTCCCGGGCGCCGTGTGCGGGACCGGCGCGCCCTCGTCCTGTCGGAGTACGGCGGCTACAGCATGACCGTCGATAACCACGTATGGGGGCAACGGCACTTCGGCTACAAGCGTTTCACGTCACCGGAGGAGCTCGCCGCGGCCTTCGCCCGGCTGCACCACCGCGAGATCCTCCCCGCCGTCACCCGCGGCGGTCTCAGCGCCACCGTCTACACCCAGCTCACCGATGTGGAGGACGAGATCAACGGCCTGCTCACCTACGACCGCGCCGTCCTCAAGCTGCCGGCCGACCTGGTTCGCACCATCAACGAAAGGCTCCGGCTGTCATGACCGCCGAACGCGAGATCACCGCCCCTGTCGACCTGTGCCTGCCCGACGGCCGGCTCGACCCCGCCGCGGTCGGCTGGACCCGGCGCCCACTGCACCGCTCGAACCTGCGCGGCTGGGGACGGGGCAAACGCTGGGAGTACTGGGGCATCGTCACCCCTTCGCACATCGTCGGGCTGGTCGCCTCCTCGCTCGACTACGCCGGGGTGCACGGCATCTACGTCCTGGACCGGTCGACCGGCCGCGAGCTGTCCAAGGACGCCGTGACACCGCTGGCCCGCGGCGTCCGTATGCCCGAGCGCAGCGGCGCCGGGACGGCCTCGGTGCGGGGCGGCGGTGTGACGATCGAACTCGTCCAGCACCCGGTCGGCACCACCGTCACCGCCACCGCGCCGGGCATCCGCCTGGACGTCGAGGTACCGCTGCCGGACGGCCACGAGTCGCTCGGCGTCGTCGTGCCCTGGAGCCGGCACCGATTCCAGTACACCGTGAAGGACCTCGGCCGCCCCGTGCGCGGACTCCTCACGCTCGGCACGGAGCGGATCCCGATCAGCGAGACCGACTCCTTCGCCGTCCTCGACCACGGGCGCGGTAAATGGCCGTACTCCGTCACCTGGAACTGGGCGGCGGGCTGCGCTCCGGGACGCGCCGTCCAGCTCGGCGGCAAGTGGACCGACGGGACCGGATCGACGGAGAACGCCCTGTTCGTCGACGGCCGGCTGCACAAGATCGGTGACGAGCTGGAGTGGACCTACGACCGCTCCGACTGGCTGCGCCCGTGGCGCATCAGCGGCCCCCGCGTGGAGGCCGCCTTCCATCCCTTCCACGAGAAGATCGCCAGGACCAGCCTCGGGGTGGTGGCCGGCGAGACGCACCAGTGCTTCGGCCACTTCACGGGGCGGGCACGGGCCGACGACGGCACCTGGGTGGAACTCGACGGACTCACCGGATGGGCGGAGGAGGCGCGCAACCGCTGGTGAAGGCCCTGTTCTCGTACAGCTGCGGCGAACGGACAGGGAGCACCGGGTCATGCGCGGTGCTGGATCGGGCGCGAGGACAGGCGGTGCCGCGATCGGCGTTAGCAGTGGTTCCGGTTCGAGGCCCGCTGATCGGGCCTCCGGTTTCTGATGGTACGTCAGATCATGTTCACTCCCTGCCGCCGCGATCACACGCTCTCTTCCCGGCGGACGTAGAAGGCACCGGAGGCAGCAGCCAGGACTGCTGCCTCCGCAGCCCGTTCCGGGAGTTGCGGGTCCGGATCGGCACGTAGGAGCACCAGCTGGTGGTAGAGCGGTGCCGTGGCGGCGATCAGCAGGCTCCGCGCGTCCGTGTGCTGTGCGGGGAGTTCACCGCGCTCGATGGCGCGCTCGACGAGGATCTCGCACTGGGCATACCGGTCCGTCCACAGCTGCGTCTGGGCCCGCGCGGCCTGTTCGGAGTGGAACGAGGCGGCCATCAGGGCGACGGCGAGCGACGGCTGTACGACCAGGGATTCCTGGATCTCCTGGTTGAGGGCCGTCAGATCGCCGCGCAGCGAGCCGGTGTCCGGCGGTTGCCAGTCGATTTCGCCGGCAGCGTCGATGACGTCGACGAGCAGGCCGCCGACATCGCGCCAACGCCGGTAGACCGTGGCGCGGTGCACTCCGGCCCGCGTCGCGACACCCTCCACGGTGAGTCCTTCGTGACCGCCTTCAGCGAGTTCGGCGCGCACCGCATCGAGAACCTGGGCGCGGATGCGGGCGGTGCGACCGCCCGGACGGCGGTCCGTCGTCGTGTCCAGTGGGTCTGTCATGGGTCACCGGTATCCGGTTGAGCAAGGCGGCAGGGCTGTGTCAGCATTTTAATGCGACAGTTGTCGCTCTAGGCTCACTTGAGAGGAACCGCCTCCACGATGCCGCCCGTTCCCGCTGATCCCGCCGTGCTCCATCCGATGCCCGAGCACCCGCGTGTGGTGCTGCTCAAGCCGCTCGTGAAGTCGCCGTTGATCGAGGTCGGTGACTTCTCCTACTACGACGATCCGGACGACCCGACCGCGTTCGAGACGCGCAACGTCCTGTACCACTACGGTCCCGAGCGGCTCGTCATCGGCAAGTACTGCGCGCTGGGGACGGGCACCCGGTTCATCATGAACGGCGCCAACCACCGCATGGACGGCCCTTCCACCTTCCCGTTCCCCACCATGGGGGGCTCCTGGGCGGAGCACTTCGACCTGATCACCGATCTGCCCGGTCGGGGCGACACGGTCGTCGGCAACGACGTGTGGTTCGGCCACGGCGCGACGGTCATGCCCGGTGTGCGCATCGGCCACGGCGCGATCATCGCCGCCGGCGCCGTGGTCACCGGCGACGTCCCCGACTACGGCATCGTCGGCGGCAACCCCGCCCGGCTCATCCGCACCCGCTTCGACGCCGCGGACATCGCCCGGCTCCTCGCCGTCGCGTGGTGGGACTGGCCCTTGCGGCACATCACCAGGCATGTACGGACGATCATGTCGGGCACCGTCGCCGACCTGGAGGAGGCTGCCGCGCAGACCGACCGGCCGTGACACCGTGTCCCCGCCAGGCCGCCCGCACTTGCCCCGCGCCAGAAACGAGTGATCACCCATGTCCCGTCGCCGCGCCCATGTCGCGATGGTCGGCGTCCCCATCGTCAGCCATGTCCTGCCCAGCCTCGCGCTCATCCGTGAGCTGGTGGCCCGCGGGCACAGGGTCACCTGTGCCAACGACCCGTTCGTGGCCGACCTGATCGAGTCCGCCGGCGCGGAGCTGGTGGCCTGCACCTCCACGTTGCCCGTCGCGGACAACGACTGGCCTGCCGATCCCATCGCCGCGGCGAGCCTCTTCCTCGACGACGCCGTCCAGGCGCTCCCGCACCTGCGTGCCGCCTACGCCGACGATCCGGCCGACCTGTACCTCTACGACATCGGCGCCCATGCCGCGCGCGCCCTCGCCGAAGTGCAGGGCCGTCCCCTCGTGCAGCTGTCCCCGACGTTCGTCGGCTGGGAAGGCTATCAGGAGGACGTCGCGGCGCATCTGCGGAAGCTGCCGGGCGCCGACGCGTACCGGGACAGGTTCGGGCGGTGGCTCGCCGACTGCGGGGCGGCCACCACGGACGTGGACACGTTCTCCGGCCCGCCCGCCCGGGCCCTCGCCCTGATCCCGCGCGCGATGCAGCCGCACGCCGATCGAGTCGACACCGACACGGTGACCTTCGTCGGCCCCTGCTTCGACAGCCGAACGGACACGGACGGCTGGACCCGCCCGGCGGCCGCAGACCATGTGCTGCTGATCTCGCTCGGTTCGGCGTACACGCGCCGACCGGCGTTCTACCGCCAGTGCATCGCCGCCTTCGGCGACCTGCCCGGCTGGCACGTCGTACTCCAGATCGGCAAGTACACCGACCCCGAGGAGCTCGGCACCATCCCGCCCAACGTCGAGGTGCACGCCTGGGTCCCGCAGCGCGCGATCCTGGAAGAGGCCGACGCCTTCGTCACTCACGCAGGCATGGGCGGCTGCGGCGAAGGGCTCCTCGCCGGCGTTCCCATGATCGCCGTGCCGCAGGGAGCCGAGCAGTTCATGAACGCGGACCGGCTCGTGGAACTCGGCGTCGCCCGGCGTGTGGACACCGCGGATGCCACCGCCGAGATCCTTCGGGCGGCGCTGAACGACCTGGTCACGGATCCGGAACGGATCGGCCGGTCCAAGCAGTTGCAGGCCGCCGGCCGGGCCGAGGGCGGCACCCCGCGCGCTGCTGACCTCATCGAGGACATCCTGGCCGCCGCCGAGAGCCCCGCGCTCTGAGCACTGCCGCTTCCCTTCCCCGGCCGGCGCCGTCCTCATCCGAGGACCTGTACCTGCAGAACAAGCGTGGGAAGACCGCCGTCAAGGGCGGGGGGATGGAGTGGATCCAGATGCGCCCGCCGGTCCGCGTCGGTAAGCGTGTCGGCCCATTTCGGGTCGGTACCCCGTGGTCATGGGATCCGCACCGGAGTGCGGCTCGGGAAGGTCTGCAACGCCCCTGCGTCAGCACCATTGCCGACGGTGGCGGACGTCGCTATGTTAATAGGAAATCACATCACTCAGCAGCGTGCGCAGCATGATGGTCGCCTAACTGCCTTGTGAAAAAAGATGCATAGCACCGTCTCGTCCTCAGGGAAGCGGGTAAGTCAATGCAGAATCTCAGCAGGCGAAGAGTACTGTCCCTCGGTGTCGCGCTCGGCCTGGTGGGCGTGACCGAAACCGGTCAGGCGTGGGCGGGGCCCTCGTTGGCCGGAACCGGCACCGGCACCGGGCCGGAGTACGTCTGGGACAGTGCGGCGGATCCCTTGATGGCTTCGATGGTCGACGCCGGCAAGGTTCCGTCGATCAACAGCGCGTGGGCGACGTGGGTGAACAACAACGACCCGCTGCCCAGTGGTCTGCCGACCGACTTCGCCGCATATCTGCAGCAGGTCAACCAGCTGCCCTCGTGGGCCGACATGACCAAGCTGCGCCGCGCCGCCGACTTCAACCGGCGCAGGGACCTCTATCTGTTCATGCTGTACGGCCTCGGCAGCGGCATCATGAGCACCGTGATCCCGCGCGAGGCCAGAAGCGTCTACTGGTCCGCGGGTGGCGCCAACATGAAGGACCGCGCGGCCAAGACGTTCACGTTCGGCTACGACCTGTCCCAGCTGGACGCCTACGAGCCGACGGGGCAGTTCGTCGTCACCGCCAACAAGACCCGAGTGGTGCACGCCGCGGTCCGTCATCTGCTGCCGCAGTCACCGCAGTGGGCGGCGGTCACCGACGAGTCCATCCCGATCAGCGCCGCCGACATCCTGGTCACCTTCCACAGCCTCGGAACCTACGTCCGCAGGAAGCTGCTCGACTGGAAGGTCCCGTTCCCGGCCGCGGACCAGGAAGCCTTCCTGCACTCGTGGCAGGTCGCCCTCTACCTGCTGGGTGTGCCGGTCGAGCACATTCCGCAGACCTGGGCGGCTGCGGAAGCGCAGTCCGCGCAGGTGCTCACCCCGATCCTCACCCCGACGACCGAGGGCATCGCACTGGCCGAGGATCTGCTCGGCCTGACCGCGGAGATCGACCTCGGTGTCACGCGCGGGTTCCTGAACGAGTTCGTGCGCTATGTCCTCAGCAACGAGGTCGGCGACTGGCTGGGACTGGAACGGGACTACGTGTCAGCGGCCCTGATCAAGACCGCGTGGCCGGCCTACATCCTCTTCCACGAGGGGCTGTCGCCCATCATGCCCGGCACCTTCTACATGGTCGACCAGTTCGTGCGGGCCCTGGCCATGCTGTTCCTCAACAAGGGCACCTCCCCGACCACGACCGGCATCACGATCCCCACCGGGAACAGGGCGGCCGGCTGAGCCGGCGATCCGGTCCACAGATGCCCGCCCCGCGGCAAGCGCGCCGAGGGGCGGGCGCCTTGGTGGTTTCCGTGCGAGGCGCTTCACGGCGCCGCGCCCCCTCACGTGCTCGGTCCTTGCGTCCGCTCAGAGACCCAGGGCGCCGACGACCAGAGCGGTCACGGCGTCACGGTGGCCGGGTGTGTCCTGCCACCGCAGTCTGCGTCCGGCCTCGACCGTCACGCCGAACGCCGCGTGCACCAGCACCCGCGCCCGGCGCGGGTCCAGCTCCGGCCGGGCCAGCCGCAGTTGTTGCTCCCAGACGGCGATGTGTTCACGCTGTGCGAGGACCAAGGGCCGCCGCAGGTCGGCCGGCAGGCCGGCGAGCTCGGCTTCGGCAACGCTGTTGAGCGCGGTGTGCTCGAAGCAGTACGCCACATACGTCGCCGCCAGCGCGACGACGGCCTCGTGCGGGCCGGACACCTCATGAATGCTCTGGTCCGCCGCCTGGGCCAGCAGTCCCGCCGCCTGAAGGCACGCCGCCGCCAGGATGTCGACCTTGTTGGGGTAGTGGCGGTAGAGCGCGGACGGCGCCAGTCCCACCGCCTCAGCGATCTGTCCGTTGGTGACGCTGGCGAACCCGTCCCGGGCGAACAGGGGGATGGCGGCCCCGAGGATCTCCGCGCGTCGCGTGGGCGGAACCGTCCGGACGGGCAGTTCGACGGGGCGTGCGCCCCTTCGGGACGCCGCCGGATCGGTCGCGGCCACCCGCAGCGCGCATTCCAACAGCAGCTCCTCGGCCCGACGTTGGGCAAAGGAGGTGTGATGCATCGCAATGGACCCGATCGCACCGAGGGCTGCCACGGCCCGCAGGCCCTCGTCGGGCAACGGGTACTCGCGCTGCACCGCCTCGTCGACCCGCACGACGAGGCGCCCGAACTTCGCCTTCAGATGCCGCCGGTCCACACGGTTGAGGTACCGGGCTTCCCACCGGTACAGGCCACCCGACGCGCGATGCGCGACGGTGACCCGCGTGACGGCGGTGAACACATCCGTCAGGGGCGCCCCGGGCGGCACCTCGTCGAGCGCGGCGACAAGCCCGTCGACCATGACGTCGGCGCACTCGGCGAACAGTGCGTACTTGTTCGGGAAGTGCCGGTACAGGGCCGCCGCGGTGATGCCCACGCCGGCGGCGATCTCCTCCATGGACGCCCGGTGGTAGCCGCGCTCGCTGAAGACCCGGCCGGCCGCCTCGACGATGAGCTGCTTGCGGTTGCGGGGCCGAGCGGCCGTGGTCGGATCGGCGGTCACGGCCGAACGGGCGAATACGGGGACAGGGCCATGCGGTCAGTCAATCACACGTTGCTCGAAGGCTTCGGGCCCTCCCGGCGCGGCCCGCACAGGACGCACATCCGGCACCACCTCCATGCGGATCGCCCGGGACGCACATCCGGCATCACGTCCAGGTGCGCCGGTGGCACCGACGAGGCAGGCCCGCACGGCGAGCGGCCATGGGACGGCGCACCTGACCGCGACGTCCGCCCAGGCGGGCCCGGTCAGGCGAACGTGAGGACCGGCTTGACCGCGCTGCCGTCGCGCATCGCGGCCACGGCGGCGTCGATGTCCTCGAAGGAGAACGTGGTGATCAGCCGGTCCACCGGGAAGAGCCCGCGCCGGTGCAGGCCGACGAGCTCGGGGATGAAGCGGGCGGGGTCGGAGTCCCCCTCGATCACTCCGTGGACCCGAACCCCCTTGGCGAGCAGGCTCATCACGTCGAACGTCACCTCACCGCCGAGGGCGAGGAGGGCGAGTTCGCCACGCGGGCGCAGTGCCCCGACGGCCTGGCGGAGCATCTCCGGGCGGCCCGTGGTGTCGACGACCTGGTGCGCCCCGCCATCGGTGAGGTCACGCAGATCCGCCACCAGCCCCTCGCCCGGGGCCAGGGCCGCCTTGGCGCCGAGTTCGAGGGCCAGGCCCCGCCGGGAGGCGACCGGGTCGACGGCCACCACCGGGTCGCAGCCCACGGCCACCGCGGCCATCAGCGCACTCAGCCCGACCCCGCCGGCCCCGAGGACCACGAGTGAGGTGCCCGGTTCGGGGCGCAGCCGGTTGAGCACGGTCCCCGCGCCCGTCTGCCCTCCGCAACCCAGCGGCGCGACGACCGCGGCCGGCAGGTCGGAGGGCACCTTGACCACTCCCCGTTCGTGGACGACGGCGTAGGTGGCGAAGCTGGACTGTCCGAAGAAGCCGCCGTGCAGAGGGGCGCCGTCGAGCAGGAGTGCGGTGGTGCCGTCGCCGCGTCCGCCGGAGAAGTTGAGGGACCGCGCGGCCCGGCAGTACCCCGGATGATCCGCCTCGCACTGCGGGCACGCGCCGCAACTGGCGAACGTCAGACAGACGTGGTCGCCCGGAACGACGCCGGTCACCTCCGTGCCCACCGCCTCGACCCGGCCGGCGCCCTCGTGGCCGAAGACCATGGGGGTGAGCTGCCGGGGCCAGGTGGCCTGCATCCCCAGGTCCGTGTGGCACACCCCGGCCGCGGTCATCCTGACCAGCACCTCGCGCGGCCGTGGGTCCTCGACCTCCACATCCAGGACGGTGAACGGTGCGCCCGGTGTCCGGGTGACCGCGGCACGGGCACGCCTCACGCAGTGTCCCCGGGCTCCGGCGTTCCGTCGGCGGTCTCGGGGGCGCGTTCGAGGAAGAAGTAGTAGAAGGGGCCTTCGGCGGGGACGTCCTTGCCGTTCATGATTCCCATGAGGGTGGTCTCGTCGACCCGCTTGAAGTGGTCGAGCACCGGCCGGCCGTCGTAGATCATCGTGGCCGTCGACTCGCCGCGGAACTCGACGGTCCACAGGCTGGCCTCACCCATGCCGAGTTCGACATTGGAGTACAGCTTGCCTGTCTCGTCCCGGCAGAGCAGCGGCTTCGCGTCGTGCAGGGTGTGGAACGTCTTTCCGTACCAACCCGCCTTCGGCAGCATGCCGTTGAGGGGATGTCCGGTGTCGAACTCGCCTCCCTTCCACGCGCCGAGGATCTCCTCGGGGCGGACCGTTTCCAACGCGGCCCAGATGTCGTCGAGTTCGGCGGACTCCACAGGGCCCTCCGCGGCGCAGAGCGACCGGAAGCGGGCGCGGGCTTCGAGCAGGTTCATGGGGTTTCCTTTCGTCGCTGGGAAGACCGCGGAGGTGGTTCGGGGCGCGGCAGAAGCACGGATGCCCGGCCCGCCCGTGTCACGGGGAGGTGTGAGGGGCCGAGCCGTGCGGGGTGGCGGGCCGCGCGGATGAGGGGCGCCGGAGGGGGGCCCGCCGCGAGGACGGGGGCATTGCATGGCCGGTGACCGCGCCGGGGTGCGCCACGGTGCCGAGACTCAGCAGGACATGGCGTTCGGCGACCTCCTCCGCGGTGAGCGGGCCGTCGGGGCGGAACCAGTTGGCCACCCCCTGGCACATGATGAGGACCGAGCGAACGGCGTCGGCCGGGATCGGCGTGGTGAACACACCGTCGGTGCGGCCCGCTTCGACCGTGTCCAGCAGCATGTGCTGGAGATAGTCGCGCAGGGCCACGTATCGGGCCCGGTTCTCTGGCTCCAGGCTGCGGATCTCGGTGTCCAGGAAGGCCAGGGACCGGCGGTGCGCCATGGAGAGCACGATCGACTCGACCATGCAGCAGAACCTCGCCAGCGGATCGGTCCCGGCCTCCGAGGCCGCCGCCCGGCAGCGGTCCAGGACGTCCTTGATGGACGTCTCCAGCAGGGTGGCGAGCAGGGCCTGCTTGTTCTCGAAGTGGTAGTACAGCGCGGGCACGGTGACGCCGACCCGGCCGGCGATGTCCCGGACCGAAGTGCCGTGGTAGCCGTGCTCGTTGAAGGCCTCCATGGCGTGCATCAGGATCGGGTGCAGGTCGAGCGGCCCGTAGGAGCGCCAGTGCTGCGCTGTGGCCGTGGTGTCCTGGCTGGGCTCGGTACTCAACGACTCTCCTCGGGACGTGCGTCGACGGGCGACATCGTAGGGCCGTGAGTCCGGATGCTCTCCGTCCAGGAGCTTAGCGGTCGATCAGGGAATCGTGGCGAATGGGGTCAGGCTTCGTCTCACTTCCCTGATGAGTATCGCCAAAAACTAATTGCAGCAAGAGCGTTGACCGATCGACTGCACGCTCGTACGTTCCTAGCGAACGCTCAGTACGGTCCCGGTCGAACCGCCCGTCGTCCCCGGCACCCACACAGCCGAGGTGGCCTCCGACTGGGACGTGCCCGAACTGCTGAAGGACCACGGCTGATGGAACTGTCCTCACCCCTGACGTACGCGGCCGACCCCCGCGCCACCGCGGACCGGGCCGCCGCCCTGGAGTCCGCGGGACTCGATGCCCTCTGGGTGGCCGAGGCCTACGGCTTCGACTCCCCGACGATCATGGGATATCTGGCCGCGAAGACCGAACGGATGCGGATCGGCTCGGCCATCCTGAACGTCTACTCGCGCACGCCCGCGCTGATCGCCCAGACCGCGGCCGGACTCGATGCCCTCACCGGCGGCCGCGCCCTCCTCGGGATCGGCGCCTCCGGACCGCAGGTCGTCGAGGGCTGGCACGGCCGCCGCTACGACCGCCCGCTGGGTCGCACCCGCGAGGTGATCGAGCTGTCGCGGCGCATCTGGCGGCGCGAGGTGATCGAGCACCACGGCATCACCGACCTGCCCCTGCCGCCCGAGAAGGGCGGCACCCGCGGCAAGCCGCTGAAACTGCTCAACCATCCGGTCCGCGACACCATCCCCGTGTACGTCGCCGCGCTCGGCCCGGCCAACGTCCGGATGACCGCCGAACTCGCCGACGGCTGGCTGCCGTTCCTCTACGCGCCGGAACACGCCGCCAAGGTGTGGGGCAGGTCCCTGGCCGAGGGCGCCGCCAAGCGCGACCCCGCGCTCGGACCGCTGTCGGTCGTGGCGGGCGGTCTGCTCGCCATCGGCGACGGCGCCGAGACGGCCCGCGAGCTGATGCGTCCCACCGTCGCCCTGTACGTCGGCGGCATGGGCGCATCGGGCCGCAACTTCTACCACGACCTGGTCTGTGCCTACGGCTACGAGGCCGCCGCGGCCACCATCCAGGAGCACTACCTGGCGGGGCGCAAGAAGGATGCGGAGGCCGCCGTGCCGGCCGAACTGCTGGAACAGCTCTGCCTGGCCGGCCCGGAGGGCTATGTCCGCGACCGCGTCGAGGTCTTCCGTGAGGCGGGCGTGACGATGCTCAACGTCACCCCGGTCGGATCCGATGCCGCCCGGCTGATCGAGCGCGTGAGGAACTGGCTCTGACAGGGAAACGGGACCCGGACGGTTCCGGCCACAGCAGGGACCGGTCACCGTGGGCCGTCGACTCCCCGGCCGGCCCCACGGCGGCCCGCCGCACTCCGACCGCGCTCCCCCCGGCACGCACACCGGGGCGCCCACCGCCCCGGACGTTCCCCTCCGACCCGTAAGGAGCCCCGATGACCTCAGCGCCCCGCACCACCGGCGAACTGCCGGACGCACCAGCCGACCGGACGCTGCCGCAGCTGCTGGCCCGCAACGCCCGCGCATACCCCGAACTCCCCGGCCTCTCCTGGCGTTCGGCGGACGACGAGGACGACTGGACGACCCTCACCTGGGCCGAGATCCACGAGCACACCGAGAGCCTGGCGGCCGGCTACGCGGCGCTCGGCGTCAGGTGCGGCGACCATGTCCTGCTGATGATGGCCAACCGGCCCGAACACTGGCTGTCCGACCTGGCGCTGGTCCGCCTCGGCGCCGTCCCGGTCAGCGTCTACGGCACCGCCGCCCCCGAGCAGATCACCCACATCGCCCGGAACTGCCGGGCCCGGGTCGCCGTGGTGGAAGGGACGGCGCAGGTCGAGGTGTGGGAGCCGCTGCTGGCCGACGCGGACACCCCGCTGGAGCGGCTGGTGGTGGCCGAGGCGGGTGCCGAGGGCAGCCACTTCCCGTACGCCGCGCTGTCCCTCGAACCGGTACCGGAACACTTCGCCAAGGAGCTGGACGCCGCGCGCCCGGAGGACCCGCTGACCGTCGTCTACACCTCCGGCACCACCGGGGAGCCGAAGGGTGTCGTCCTCACCCACCACCAGGTGATGGCCAACGCCCTTGCACTGGACGCCGTGGTGGAGCTGCCGCCGCACGTCGAGCACATCTGCTACCTGCCCTTCGCCCATATCGCCGAGCGGATGCTGGGCATCTACCTGCCCTGCCACCGGGCCTCGCACGTCTACCTCTGCGCCGACCCCGCGGGCGTGGGCCAGGTGGTGCGCAAGGTGCGCCCCGCACAGTTCTTCGGCGTGCCGCGGATCTGGGAGAAGCTCTGCGCCGCCGTGCGGGCCGTCCTCTCCCTGATGCCGCCCGAGCAGCGGGCGGTCATCGACGAGGCGTCAGAGGTGGCCCGCGAGCACGTCGGGTACCGCGAGCGGGGCGAGACACCGCCCGCCGAGCTCGAGGAGCGCTACGCCCGTGCCCGCAAGGAGGTGTTGCTGCCGCTGCTGGCACCGGCCGGACTGGACCGGGTGACCTGGGCGGCCAGCGCGTCGGCGCCCATGCCGGTCGACGTCGTGAGGTTCTGGGCCGGGTTCGGTGTCGTGATCATGGATGCCTGGGGGCTGACCGAGACCACCGGCGTGGCCACCACCAACAGCCCCCGGACCGGCTTCCGGATCGGTTCGGTGGGACGCCCCGTGGAGTCGGTGGAGGTCCGGCTCGCCGAGGACGGCGAGATCGAGGTGCGCGGGGCGTCCGTCTTCTCCGGCTACCTCCGGACGGACGGATCGGTGCGGTCCGCCCTGGACGCCGATGGCTGGCTGGCCACCGGCGACATCGGCCGCACGGACGAGGACGGCTATCTCTGGCTCGTCGACCGGAAGAAGGAGATGATCATCACCTCCACGGGCAAGAACGTCTCGCCGGCCCTGGTGGAGAACGCGCTCAAGGAGCACCCGCTGATCGGTCAGGCGCTGGTGCACGGCGACCTGCGCTCCTACCTCGTCGCCCTGCTGGTGCTGGACGCGGAGGCCGCCCCTGCCTGGGCCGCGGCCAACGGCGTCGAGGTGGACGGCGGCGTCGCCGGGCTGGTGCGGCACCCCGCCGTCCGGGCCGAGGTGGAACGCGCGGTGGCCGCCGCCAACTCCCGGCTCAACCGCACCGAGCAGATCAAGCGGTACGAACTGCTGGCCGAGGAGTGGGGTCCGGCGACCGGCGAGCTGACGCCCTCGCTGAAGATGCGGCGCCGGGTCATCCGTGACAAGTACGCCGACGCCCTGTCCAGGCTCTACCAGGACTGAGCCGGGCGCACTCCGGTGCGCTCCCCGCCGTACGCAAGGTCCTGGCGCTCCCCGCGTTCGCAACCTCCCGCGCTCCCCGCGCGGGGCAAGCGGCCGCCCGCCCGATCCGGGCGGGCGGCCGTCCCGCGTGCGCTGTGCGGAGCGGGGCGCGGGACGCCTCGCGGAGGACCGGGCCCGGGCCTTCGCGGCCCGGTGCCCGGCCCCCGCTGGACGCCCCGCCGGCCGGGTGGTTCAGCGTCGCCTGTGCAGCGCCCGGGCCAGCCGCACCGCCCGTTCCCGGGCGGCGGCGGGTACCTCGAAGGAGGTCAGTGCGATCGGCGGGGTGAACCGCTGCACCGTCGTCGACTGCACGGAGGTGAAGGCCCGCAGCCCCTCCTCACCGTGGATGCGCCCGAAGCCGGAGTCCTGCGAACCACCGAACGGCAGCGCCGGCACGGCCGCGAAGCCCAGCACCGAGTTCACCGACACCGCCCCGGCGCGCAGCCGTGCCGCGATCGCCGCTCCGGCGCGCCGGTTCCGGCAGAACACCGCAGCCCCCAGGGAGTACCGCGAGTCGTTGGCCCGGGACACCGCCTCGTCCACGTCGGCCACCGCATTGATCGCGACGACCGGTCCGAAGGTCTCCTCCGTCATCGCCGCCGCGTTCTCCGGCACGTCGCTCAGTACCACCGGCGTGACGTACGGAGCCTGGATGGACTCCGGTCCGCCCAGCAGGGCCCGTGCGCCCGACGACACCGCTCCCGTCACGTGCCGCTCGACGATCCCGATCTGACCCGGCAGGGTCATGGGCCCGTAGGCTGCGCCGCTTTCGGCGCCCGGGCGCAGCTTTCCGGCACGGGCCACCACCCGCTCGCACAGGGCCTCATGGATCTCGCGCACGGCATAGACGCGCTCCACGCCCGCACAGGTCTGTCCGGCGTTGCTCAGAGCGCCCCACACGATCGCGTCGGCGGCGGCGTCCAGGTCCGCGTCCGCGGTGACGATCACGGCGTCCTTCCCGCCGCACTCGGCGAGGAAGGGCGTCAGCGTCTCGGCGCACACCGCCATCACCTTGCGGGCCGTCCCGGGCGAGCCGGTGAAGGCCAACTTGTCGACCCCGGAGCGGGCCAGGGCCTCTCCGGTGGCCGCGGCGCCGGTCACGGTGGCGAGCAGCCCGGCGTGTGCGGGCACAGCCGCGTCGAACAGTTCGGCGAGCAGGACACCGGTGCCCGGGGTCAGCTCGGACGGCTTGAAGACCACGGCGTTCCCGGCTGCCAGGGCGTATCCGATGGAGCCCATCGGGGTGTAGCAGGGGTAGTTCCACGGCCCGATCACACCGACCACACCCAGCGGCCGGTGCACCAGTGAGGCCCGCTGGTGCACGGTGAACACCCCGGTGCCCACCCGCCGCCGGCGCAGCACGCGTTCGGCGTTGCGGGCGGCCCAGCCCAGGTGCTCCAGGGTGAGGACGACCTCCAGCGCGGCGTCACCGGGCGGCTTGCCGGTCTCCTCCGCGATGGTCCGGGCGACGGTGTCCAGGTCGGAGGCGAGGGCCCGCTTCCAGCGCAGCAGCTGGTCACGGCGCCGGGACGCGGGCAGTGCGGCCCAGTCCGCCTGGACCTTCCGCGCCTGGGCCACCGCATGGGCAATCCTCTGCGGACCGTCCACCGGATGCTCGGCGAGTGCTGTGCCGGTCGCGGGGGAGTGGGTGGTGAACGTCGCCGAGCGGGGTGGGGTGTCCGGGGTGGTGTCGGTCATCGGGGCTCCTGGTGAGGAACGTGCGGGGTGGCGGGCCGCTCCGGAACGGCGGTCCGTTTCATCGGTGTTGCGCAAGACGCCGTGGTCGCGCAGAAAGACGGTCGACGTCCCCTGCAGACAGTCGCGGAGGTGACGAACATGACGGCGCCGAGTTTCCAGGCCGCACGGCCCCCTGTTGACCGGGCCGTGGTGGGGCCGGCTGTTCGTGGTTCCATGCCGAGCGCCCTACGGGTCGCATGTACAGAAGCTATTTACTTGTTGAACGAGCGTCAATACCTCGGCCGCAACGGAGCGAAGAGGGTGTCCTGACCTGCTCCCTCGCACTCGTTCATGTGGTCAACTCGCATGTGAGACACCGGGGTTGGTCGCAAGTCCGGAGTTCGTGCGCCGCGGAGCGGGGAGGGTGTGACGTTCTGCACGCGAGAGAGGGGATGCTGCAGCCGGCGAGGTGCTCGGGGCGGGTGCTGGACGCGGATGCGTCGCTCGAAACCCGCTGAACGGCCTTCGCCGGGCAGTGCCGGGAGTCGCCGACCGATTCGACCCCGGCTGTGCGTCGAACCCGGTTCGGGTTGCCCGGCCGCTTCGCTCCTGAATGGGAGGAGCGCCCCTGGGATCCGTGCCATCCCGGCCCCGGTGTCGGTCTGCGTCCCTGACGTGCTCGGGGAAGCGGGAATCGGGAGTGGCCTCCGTTTGACAGGGCTCATGACTGCACGTAGTTACTTTAAGTGTTGCATTCATCACATTTTGTGATCGACGGTGATCGTGTCATCCCTCTACGAATCCGCCGCCGCCCTCCACCCCACGCGAGGAACCCCACCGTGACCACGACCCCCACCCGTCCCACCGCCGTCCCGTCCATCGAGCAGCTGCCCCAGCCGGAGCTGCGTGGGTCCACCGACATCCAGGGCAACATCCTTGCCGCGTTCAACAAGGACTTCATGGATTTCCGCTACCTGCACTTCCCGGACGCCGCCAAGGGGCGCGGCTGGCTCTCCGCGATCCTCAACACCGTCGCGACGACCAACGAGACGGAGGACTTCAACGAGCAGTTCTCGCTGGCCCGCCGGGCCTTCGGCCGCGACCCGTCGATCACCACCGTCCGATGCGGGGTCTCCCTCTCCTTCGAGGGCCTCTTGAAGATCGCCAACAAGCCCGATCAGATCAAGAAGGACCTCAGCACCTTCACATCGTTCTGTGCCGGCGCGGCCGCACGGGCCGAGGACCTCGGGGACACCGGCGAGAGCGACCCCAAGACCTGGCTGTTCGGGGCCGGAACCGGCAACAAGGTCGTGCACGCGGTCCTCATCGTCGCCGCGGACACCGAGGCGCTGCTGAAGGAGAAGCTGAAGAACCTCGACACGGTCGAGCAGACCCACCAGATCACGCGCGTCCACGTGGACGAGGGCCGCACCCTGAAGGGCGACCTGAAGGGTCACGAGCACTTCGGCTACAAGGACGGCATCTCCCAGCCAGGCGTCAAGGACTTCCACCGGGAGGACGCCGATCACAAGGGCTTCCGCGACAACCATGTCGGGGCCGAGCTGATCGAACCCGGCGAGTTCGTCTTCGGCTACAAGAGCGAACAGGGCGACCGGAAGGCGCCGGCCTGGATGAAGAACGGCTCCCTCCAGGTCGTGCGCCGCCTTCGCCAGGATGTCGCCGGCTGGAACAAGGCCGTGGCCGACGGCGTCAAGAACTTCACCGGGAACATGGACAGCAGCCGGCTCGGCGCCTGTCTGGTCGGCCGGGCCAAGGACGGCACACCGCTCGCCCCGCCGTGCAGCGCCGTGACCGGCCTCGGCTCGGACCGCAACGGCTTCGACTACGCGGACGACCCGATCGGCCGGCACACCCCCTGGGCCGCGCACATCCGCCGCACCCATCCGCGCGCCTTCGCCGGAATCGTCGACAAGAAGCCGAAGAGCCACCGCCTGATGCGCCGCGGCATTCCGTACGGTCCTGAGTTCCAAGGAAGCCGGGACGACGGCAAGGACCGCGGGCTGATGTTCGTCTGCTACGGCACCTCGCTGGAGGAGCAGTTCGAACTGGTCCAGCAGCACTGGTCCAACGACGACGCGTTCCCCCCCGGGGAGAGCCAGTCCGGCCAGGAGGCCCCCAACGGGTTCGACAAGGTCACCGGCCTCGCCGGCAAGGCCTCGATCGAGCTCGCGGACGGCACCCTCGGCACGGTCGACATGAAGCGCTTCGTCCACACCACGGGCGCGCTCTACGCCTTCACCCCCTCGATCAGCACGCTGCGGCTGCTCGCCGAGGGCCAGGACCTCCCCCACAAGTCAGCCGGCTCCTGAACGGCGAGGAGAAGCCATGAACAAAAGCCCCACCCGCGAGGGAACGGCCCACGACCGCGCCCTCCAGGAGACCTCCCGGCAGCTGGCACGCGAGCTGCTGCTGGTCAGTCCGGACGACAAGGACCTGAAACTGCGCTACCTCGACGTCCTGATCAAGGAAGGCATCCCGGAGACCGACGAGCCCAAGGACGTGCTGATCGTCGGCGCCGGGATCGCCGGTCTGGTTGCCGGGAAGCTGCTCAAGGACGCCGGGCACCACGTCACCGTCCTGGAGGCCAACGCCAACCGGGTCGGCGGACGGATCAAGACCTTCCGCTCCACCGGCGATCAGGACGGCCCGTTCCACGACCCGGCGCAGTACGGGGAGGCCGGGGCGATGCGGCTGCCCAGCTTCCATCCCCTCACCCTGGCCCTGGTCGACAGCCTCGGCCTGAAACGGAAGCTGTTCTACAACGTCGATGTCGATCCCGACACCGGAAACCAGAACCCGCCCGTCCCGCCGGTGGTCTACGAGTCCTTCGAGGACGGCAAGGTCTGGAAGTACGGCGAGGACAGCCCGCACTTCCGTGAACCGGACAAGCGCTTCAACAGCTGGATCCGTACCAACCGGATCCAGGCCCGCCGCAGCGAGTACGCCGCCGACCCGAGCGGCGTCAACGAAGGCTTCCACCTCACCGGCGACGAAGCGCGGATCACCGCCGCCGAGATGGTCAACCAGGCGCTGGAGCCGGTCCGCGACTACTACTCGGACATCGCAGAAGACGGCAAGCGGGTGCGCAAGCCGTTCGCCGAGTGGCTGGACGGCTGGGCCCGGGTGATCCAGGACTTCGACGGCTACTCGATGGGCCGTTTCCTGCGCGAGTACGCGGGCTTCAGCGACGAGGCCATCGAGGCGATCGGCACCATCGAGAACATGACCTCGCGGCTGCACCTGTCCTTCTTCCACACCTTCCTGGGCCGCAGCGACATCAACCCGGACGCCACCTACTGGGAGATCGACGGCGGCAGTTGGCGGCTGCCCCACACTCTGGCCGAGGAGCTACGGGACGAACTCGCCATGGGCGAGCGGATGATCCGGATGGAGTACTGGGACCCGCGCCGCGACGGCGGGGACGGACAGAACGTCGGACCGGGCGGGCCGCGGGTCGTCGTCCACACCGTGCCCGAGGGCGACCCGGAGGCTGAACCCACGCTCTGGGAGGGCGACTTCGCGATCGTCACCGTCCCGTTCTCCGCACTGCGGTTCGTCCAGGTCTCGCCCCCGTACTCGTACAAGAAGCGCCGGGCGATCATCGAGACGCACTACGACCAGGCCACCAAGGTTCTGCTGGAGTTCTCCCGCCGGTGGTGGGAATTCACCGAGGCGGACTGGAAGGAGGAGCTCGAATCCATCGAGCCCGGCCTGTACGACTACTACCAGGGGGCCGGCGAGGAGGACACCGAGGCGGCCAGGGCGGCCGCGCCCAACGGGCACCGGCCGCCGCCCAAACCACCGAGGGTGCTGCTCGGTGCCCACCGGAGCGTGGACGCGAGCCGGATCAGCCAGGAGCAGTTGGAGGTCTTCCGGCACACCCCGCTGCGCGGCTCGAGTGTGCGTCCCGCCACCCACTGCTTCGGCGGCGGTTCGACCACCGACAACCCGAACCGCTTCCTGTACTACCCCTCGCACCCGGTGCCCGAGAGCGACGGCGGCGTGGTGCTGGCCAGCTACAGCTGGTCGGACGACGCGGCGCGCTGGGACTCGATGGCCGACGCCGAGCGGTATGTGTACGCGCTGCGCAACCTCCAGTCGGTGCACGGCCGGCGGATCGAGGTGTTCTACACCGGCTACGGCCAGACCCAGAGCTGGCTGCGCGATCCGTACGCCTTCGGCGAGGCCGCGGTGTACACCCCGCACCAGATGACCAGCTTCCACCTCGACGTGGTCAAACCTGAGGGCCCGGTGCACTTCGCCGGCGAGCATGTCTCGCTGAAGCACGCCTGGATCGAGGGCGCGGTGGAGACCGCCGTGCGCGCGGCGATCGCCGTGCACGAGGCGCCCGCGCCACCGCCCCGCGCCGAACCCGAGATCCGGGCCGAGGTGCGGACCGGTCACGCACGCAAAGCGGAGGTGTTCAGCAAGTGAGCGGCAACAACGAATGGACGGTGGCCCGTTACCTGGCCACCAGACTGGAGCAGTTGGGCATCCGGCACCTGTTCGGGGTGCCGGGCGACCACCTCGGCCCGTTCCTGACGATCATGCACGACACCACCGAGGTGCGCTGGGTCGGCACCCCGACCGAGATCGGTGGCGGCTACGCCGCCGACGCCTACGCCCGGGTGCGGGCCGCCGACGCGGACCTCGCCAAGGGCGAGCAGGGCGTCGCCGCGGTCGCGGTCACCTACGGCGTGGGCGCGTTCAGCATGCTCAACCCGATCGGCGGCGCGTACGTCGAGTACGTGCCGGTGATCGCGATCAACGCGGCGCCGCCGTACGAGCAGTGGCTCAACTACCAGGCGGTCGGCCTGCTCACCTCGCACATGAGTCAGCGCAGGGAGAGCAATCTGGAGGTCTACCGGCAGGTCACGGTGGACGCACAGGTGATCTCCAACCCCGGGCTCGCGCCCTCGCAGATCGACAGCGCGATCACTGCCGCCCTGACCGAGCGCAGGCCCGTCTACCTGGAGGTGATGGACGACCTCTGGAATGCCCCGTGCGCCGCTCCTCAGGGCGAACTCCGGCGCCAGGAACGGCCGTTCACCAAGAGGAACGAGCAGATGCTCGCCAAGGCGGTGGAGGCCTCGGTGGAGCTGGTCGAACGGCTCGGCACGCCGGTGCTGTGGGCGGGTGAGGAGCTCGAGCGGAACCGGCTGGAGCGGGAGCTGGTCTCGCTGGTGGAGCTGACCGGCATCCCGTTCTGCACCACCGTCGGTGCGAAGTCCGTGGTATCCGAGTACACCCCGGGCTTCATGGGCGTCTACAACGGCAAGGCGAGCCTGCCGGAGGTGCGCGAGGCGTTCAAGGCCGCCGGGTGCCGGATCGGCCTGGGCACCTGGTCGACGTCGAAGAACCTCGCGGGCGAGAAGTCGATCGGAGACGACTGGATCGTCGCCGCCCGCGAGGGCGTCAGCGTCGGCGCGCAGTACTTCCCGGACGTCCAGCTGGCGCGGTTCGTCCCGGCGCTGCGGGACGCGCTGGGCCGCGCCTTCGGCAAGCGGGCGTTCGAGACCGACCTCTTCGCCCGGGCACACGCCAGGGACCGGAAGGTCCCGGCGAGCACGAGCGCCTTCCTGACCGGGCTGAGCAGCACGGACTACCCCGAGGAGCTCACGTACGACGGGTTCTTCCAGCACATGAACGACTTCCTGTGCGGCCAGGCGGACGGCGAAGGCCCGGAGGCCACCTCGCCGTTCACGGTGGTCTCGGACGCGGCGTTCGCACTGCTGGGCTCGATGAACCTGCGGATGGCGGAACGGGCCGGTTTCGTGGCCCAGAACAGCTGGCTGTCCATCGGCTACTCGGTCGGCGCGGCCACCGGGGTGGCGCTGGCCCGCCAGCAGCCGCTCAAGCGGCCGCTGGTGTTCGTCGGGGACGGCTCGTTCCAGGAGATCTGCCAGGAGCTGTCCACGCAGGTGCGCCACCACCTGCGGCCGGTGGTCTTCGTCCTGGACAACGAGGGCTTCTACGGCATCGAGCAGATGCTGGTCAGCCCCTGCTACTACAAGGAGAAGCCGTCCGACGGGGCCGACTTCTACAACGTGCTGCACCCCTGGCAGTACGAGAAGCTGGCCGAGGTCTTCGGCTCGGAGAAGGACCGGATGCACGGGAGGGAGCTCACCACCCACACCGAGCTGGAATCGCTGCTGCGCGACATCGCCGATCCGGGCAACGACATCAACCACGCCCCGATCCTGGCCCGGGTCCGGCTCAGCCGGCACGACTATCCGCGGGCGCTCCAGTACAACATCGACGAGAAGTGCACATAGCCGCCCCACGGCGCACCGGCCCCGGGCCTCGGACCGGGGCCGGTGCGCGCTGTGGAGGCAGCGAGGGGTGCGTGGGGTGTCCTGCGTTCCTCCTCGCGCACGAATGCCGCGAGTGCGGCAAGCAGGGCGGTCGGTGAGACGGCCTTACGCCTCTCAGTCGCCCTCGGGGCCATCCGCCGCTCCAGGTCCGCACGTTGGAGTGAACCCCGCCGGGGCCGCCGCCCTGTGGGCCGGGCAGGCCCCGCCGTATCCGGTGTCCTGTCGTCCGAGGAGAGGCCGGTGGGTGCGGGCGCGGGGCGCGACGCAGCCGGAACGAGAGGGATTTTCCATGTACGGCCCAGGGGCGAAGCGGGAAGACGCCGAGGGCCTGCCCGGTGCCCACGAGGCCCCGGACACGGCGGCCGCGGCGGCCGGGGCGGCCGGGGCGGCCGAGGCCGTCCTGACAGCTCGTCTGGGTGTCCTGCTGGAGGAGGCCCGCCGGGTGGACGCGGTGTTCGCCGAAGAGCTGGCCGGCCGGGTGGCGAGGTTCGTGCTGCGGGGCGGCAAGCGGCTGCGCGCCTCGTTCACGTGGTGCGGGTGGCTGGCGGCGGGCGGCAAGGACGGCCTGGACACGTCCCTGCGGGTCGGGGCGGCGCTGGAACTGCTCCAGGCGTGCGCCCTGATGCACGACGACGTGATGGACGACTCCGCGGTGCGCCGGGGTGCGCCCGCCGTGCACACCGAGTTCGCCGGGCTGCACCGGGCGGCGGACATGCGGGGGTCGGCCGCCTCGTACTCCGCCTCTGCCGCCGTGCTCGCCGGGGACCTGGCGCTGGCGTGGGCCGACGACCTGCTCGCCGAGACCGCGCAAGCCTCGCCGTACGGTTCTCGGCTGCTGCGGGAATGGCAGGCCCTGCGCGGAGAGGTGGCGGCCGGCCAGTACCTGGATCTGCGGGCGCAGGCGACCGGATCCTCGGACCCGGACGAGGCGATGACCGTCGCGGCGCTGAAGAGCGCCCTGTACACCGTGGGCCGGCCGCTCGCCCTGGGGGCGGTCGCGGCCGGTGCCGATGCCCGGACCGCGGACGCCTTGCGGGCCGCGGGGCTGTCCGCGGGACTGGCGTTCCAGCTGCGGGACGATCTGCTCGGCGCGTTCGGGGATCCGGCCGCGACGGGCAAGCCCGCGGACGAGGACCTGCGCGGGCGCAGGCTCACCTATCTCCTGGCGGTGGCCGTCCGGCGCGCCACCGATGCGGGCGACGCCGACGCACTGGCCGCCCTCGCCCCGGGCCGGTTCCCCGCGGACGCGGCGGCGCCGGACCGGATGCGGGCCGCCCTCGAACGCACCGGCGCACGTGCGGCGGTGGAGGAGAAGATCGCGTCGCTCGCCACGTCGAGTCTGCGGCAGTTCGCCGCCGCCGGTGCGGACGCCCGCGCACGGCAGGAGTTCGCCCGGACGGTGGCGCGGGCCGTGGGTGCGGTGCCCGCCGGGCACGAGGGGGAGGGCGCGTGAGGACGGTGCCCGGTCCCACGGACCATGTGGTGGTGGTCGGCGCCGGGCTGGCCGGGCTGGCCGCCGCACTGCATCTGCTGGGCGCGGGCCGACGTGTGACGGTCCTCGAACGGGAGGCGGGGCCCGGGGGCCGGGCCGGGCGACTGGAGGTCGACGGCTACCGGCTGGACACCGGTCCCACGGTCCTGACGATGCCTCACCTGGCCGACGAGGCGTTCGCGGCCGTCGGCGACAGTCTGTACCGACGCGTCGACCTGATCCCGTTGCACCCTGCGTACCGGGCGCTCTTCGCCGACGGCAGCCGACTGGACGTCCACACCGACGGTGACGCGATGGAGGACGAGGTACGGCGCTTCGCCGGGGGCGCGGAGGCCGCGGGGTACCGCCGGCTGCGCCGCTGGCTGGAGCGGGTGTACCGGGCGCAGATGCGTCGTTTCATCGACACCAACTTCGACTCGCCCCTCCAGCTCCTGACCCCGGACCTGGCACGGCTGGCCGCGCTGGGCGGCTTCGGCCGGCTGGGACCCCGGATCGGCTCGTTCGTCTCGGACCCGCGGCTGCGCCGGGTGTTCTCCTTCCAGTCGCTGTACGCGGGTGTGGCGCCCGCCCGCGCGCTCGCCGCATACGCCGTGATCGCGTACATGGACACGGTCGCCGGCGTCTGGTTCCCGAAGGGCGGCATGCACGCGCTGCCCCGGGCGATGGCGGACGCGGCCGCCGGGGCGGGGGCGCGGCTGTGCTGGTCGGCGGAGGTGAACGCGCTGGAGCGCCCGGCGGGGCGGGTGCGGGCCGTACGGCTGGCCTCCGGCGAGCGGATCGTCTGCGACGCGGTCGTCCTGACACCCGATCTGCCCGTCGTCCACCGGCTGCTGGGCCGGGCGCCCCGGCGCCCGGTGCCGTTGCGGCACTCCCCTTCGGCCGTGGTCCTGCACGCCGGGACGGACCGAACCTGGCCGCAGCTGGCGCATCACACGCTGTCCTTCGGTACGGCGTGGGAGCGCACCTTCGAGGAACTCACCCGCACCGGAGAGCTGATGAGCGATCCCTCTCTGCTGATCACCCGGCCGACCACGCACGACCCGTCGCTCGCGCCGGACGGCAGACACCTGCACTACGTCCTGGCCCCCTGCCCGAACACCGCCACCGGCCCGTCCGCCGACAGCTGGCGGGACGGTCTGGGGCCGCGGTACCGGGACAGCCTGCTGGCGGAGCTGGAGCGCCGCGGTCTGGACGGCTTCGGGGCCTCGCTCGAACGGGAGGTGCTGGTCACCCCGGCGGACTGGACGGCTCAGGGGCATGCGGCGGGCTCCCCGTTCTCCGTGTCGCACACGTTCGCGCAGACCGGTCCCTTCCGGCCCCGCAACCTCGTACGCGGTGCCGAGAATGTCGTACTCGCCGGGTGCGGCACCACGCCCGGCGTGGGGGTCCCGACGGTCCTCATCAGCGGCAAGCTCGCGGCGGCCCGGCTCACCGGCAGCCGGCACACCCCGCCCCCCTGGCCGGAACGTCGAAGGGCCACCGATGAGCCGTCGTGAACTGGACGCGGCCGGGGTCCGGGACCCCGCCCTCCGCGCCGCGTACACCGCCTGCCGCCGGCTCAACGCGCGGCACGGCCGGACGTACTTCCTGGCCACCCGGCTGCTGCCGGTGGAACGCCGCTGTGCCGTGCACGCGCTGTACGGGTTCGCCCGGTGGGCGGACGACATCGTGGACGGCCTGGACCACCGGGTGCCCCACGCCGAGCGGGACAGCCGGCTGCGCCGACTGGAGAGCGACCTGGCGTACGGGCTGCGGACCGGTGGCGGCAGCGAGCCGGTGGTGCGGGCGGTGGCGGACACAGCGGACCGGTACGCCATCGACCACGGCCTGTTCGCGGACTTCCTGGGATCGATGCGCAGCGACCTGCACGTGACGGACTATCCGACCTACGCGGACCTGCGCGCCTACATGCACGGTTCGGCCGCGGTGATCGGCCTGCAGATGCTGCCGGTGCTGGGGACGGTCACCGCCCGGGAGGAGGCGGCCGGTCACGCGGCGGCGCTCGGGGTGGCCTTCCAGCTGACCAACTTCCTGCGGGACGTGGGCGAGGACCTGGACCGGGGCCGTGTCTACCTGCCGGCCGACCTGCTCGCCGCCCACGGGGTGGAGCGGCCGCTGCTGGAGTGGAGCCGCCGGACCGGGCGCGGCGACCACCGTATCCGTGCCGCCCTCGTGGAGGCCGAGGCGATGACCCGGGCCGTGTACCGGGAGGCGGAGCCCGGCATCGCGATGCTGGAACCACGGGCGCGGCCCTGTATCCGTGCGGCGTTCACCCTGTACGGCGGGATCCTGGACGCGATCGCCGCCGACGGCTACGCCGTGCTGCACCGGCGAGCCGTGGTCCCGGTCCGGCGCCGGATGGCCGTCGCGCTGGCGGGGTTCGCCGGGGCCGCCGGGGCGCGGCTGCGGTCCGCGCCCCCGAGGTCGGCCACCCCCGTGGGCGCGGAGGCAAAGAGGCCCGGGCGGTGAGCGGGCGGCGCTGGACCTCTCCGTTGCGGCTGCGGCGCGCGCCCGACTGGGAGCGCCAGCCTCCGACCTGGCGCGAGGCCCGGCCCTCCCTGATCGCCGGTGCGCTGGAGCGGTCCGCGGCCCGCCCCTCGGGCAACTGGTACGTCGTCGGGGCCTCGCGGTCGTTCGGTGCCGCGGGCCGGCCCCACGGACGCACGGTCGCGGGGGAGGAGGTCGTCCTGTGGCGGGCCGGGGACGGTTCACTGCGGGCCGGACCGGGGGCCTGCCCCCACCTCGGTGCGCCGCTGCGGCACGGACGGGTGGTGTGCGGAACGCTGCTGTGCCACTGGCACGGGCTGGCCCTGGACGGCGGGCGGCGGGCCGGGTGGGAGCCGTATCCGGTGCATGACGACGGGGTGCTGGTGTGGGTGCGGGTGGACGCGGCGGGCGGCGAGGCCCCGCTCGCGCGCCCGGTCGTGCCGGTGCGGCCGGACGCCGGGAGCGCGGTGGACGCGGTGTTCACGACGGTGGGCCGGTGCGAACCGGAGGACGTGGTCGCCAACCGGCTGGATCCCTGGCACGGTTCCTGGTTCCACCCGTACGCGTTCGCCGGGCTCAGGGTGACCGGCGTACCGGAGAGTGGCGGGACGCCGGGCCAGGGGGACGACGCGTTCGCCGTCGAGGTCGCGTTCAAGGTCGCGGGCAGGCTGGTGGTGCCGGTACGGGCGGTGTTCACCGCTCCCGAACCCCGTACGGTCGTCATGCGCATCGTGGACGGCGAGGGTGCCGGGTCGGTGGTGGAGACCCACGCCACGCCGCTCACCGCCCCGGGGGACACACACCCACGGACGGCGGTGGTCGAGGCGGTCGTGGCGTCCTCGGACCGCCGGGGGTTCGCGCTGGCACGGACCGCGGCCCCGGCCCTGCGGACCCTGATGCACCGGGCTGCGGGTCGGCTCTGGCGGGACGACCTGGCGTACGCGGAGCGCCGGTGGTCGCTGCGGCGGACCGGGCGTTTCCCGGGCTGAGGCGGTCCGGGTCCGGGCGTTCCCGGACAGCCCCGTCAGTACCTCGACGCGCGGCGCGCGAGGGCACCCAGGAGCCGGGAGCGGCCGGACCGGGGGACGGTCCAGAGGATCTGGCCGCGCACGTTCCAGTCGGCGAGGAGGGCGTTGGCGGCCAGGAAGCCGGACGTCGCCGCGCGTTCCATGAGGGCGACCGGCAGCCCGGTGCGGACCAGGTCGCCCGCCAGGACGACCTGCGGGTGGGGGGTGCGCACGGCGGGCCGGCGGTGGTGGCCGCCGACCGGGAACACCGGGCAGTCCGCGCGCCACTCGTGGCGCACGTCCACGGTCCTGGCGTCGGCGGTCTCGGGGTAGATCTCGTGGAGCTGCCGCAGGACGCGCCGCTGGACCTCCTTCCGTTCGGCGTTCGCGTCGACGGCGTACGCGTGCAGTTCGACGACGCTCCCGCCCGTTCGCGCCGCCCAGCGGGACGCCTCGCCCTCCCAGCGGTCGAGGACGCTGATGTTGTCGAGGCCGTCGTATCCGCTGGTCCCGAGGAAGCCGGGGCGGCCGGCCCGTACGGGGCGGTCGAGCCAGAGGCGGGAGACGAGGAACGGGGGCGCGGTGCGCAGCGCGGCGATGTCCTCGCGCCAGGACGGGGCGCCCAGTTGCCCCGAGGCCGCCACGACCTGGCGCAGCCCACCCGTGTCCAGGGCCAGGACGACGGCCTGGTACCGGCCGGCGTCCCGGTCCTCGGCCTCCACGGTGACCGTTCCGTCCGGGTGCGGACGCAGCCGGTGGACCGCTGTGCCGGTGCGCACCTTCGTGCCGAGCCTGCGCAGGTACGCACCGAGCGGCTGCCACAGCGCCTGGGGGAACGGCTCGCACGGTACGTCGAAGAGCAGCCCCTCGGACGAGCCGAGGAAGTAGATGTGGAACATCAGCAGGAGTTCGGCCGCGGACAGTTCGCACGGGTCGGCGAAGAAGCTGCGGGAGAACACCTCGAAGGCCAGATGGCGTGCCGCTTCGGGGAAGTTGATCCGCCGCAGGAAGTCCTCGGCGCTGACACGGTCGAAGCGTTCGTACACCTCGGGCACGCGTACGTCCAGCAGCGGCAGGGCGGCCCGCGGGTCGATCGCCGCGAGGTCCCGCAGGCCGAACGTGGGGCTGAGCGCGACGAATCCGAGCGCGCTGAACGGCGGGGTCCTGGGCACCCGGGCGAAACTGTCGGACATGCCGTCGCGGTGGTGGAGCGGGTAGTCCGGCAGCCCGGTGAGCGCCGTGAGGCCGGGGTCCGCCCGGCGCAACAGGCCCCGCAGGTTGTAGTACTGGCGGAAGAAGGCGTGGAAGCCCCGGCTCATGGTCGCCGGGGAACCGTCGGCGAGCCGGACGGGCCACCCGGCGACGCGCCCGCCCAGGGTGTCCTCGCGTTCGTACAGCGTGACCTGGACGCCGCGTTCGGCCAGTACGGTCGCCGCGGCAAGCCCCGCGATGCCGCCGCCGACGACCGCGGTGGAGGGCGCGTCGCCGGTGAACCGCTCGCGCCCCGGGGGCGGCAGGAGGACCTCGGCCCGGCGGTCTCGTCCGTGACGGTGTGGACCGGGGCGCCGGGGCCGGCTCATGCGGCCTCCGTCCCGGCGGGACCGGATCCTCTTCGGGCGAGGAACGAGTGGACGATGCCGGTCTGCCAGCCGGCGACGGGGAGGGTCCGCACGCAGGTGAAGCCGGCCCTGCCGAGCCGTTCGGCGAAGGCGGGTGCGGTGTCGAACGCGAGGACGCTGCGCCACAGATGGTGGTAGAGCTCGCGGTCACCGGTCAGGGTGCCCGCCGGCAGCACCACTCCCCGGCAGACCGCCTGCCACACGGCCCGGTGCAGCGGAGACCCGCTGAGGGTGTACTCGTGAACGAGGAGACGGCCGCCCGGGACGAGCAGGTTGCGCACCGTTTCGAGGACCGCGCCGGGGCGGGTGACGTTGCGGAACAGATAGGCGGCGAAGACCGCGTCGTAGGGTCCGTCGTCGACGGTGAGTTCCTCCGCGGGCCGGTGCACGAACCGTACGGTCGGCGGCCACCGCTTGGCACGGGCCCGTGCCAGCATCCCGGCGGAGGCGTCGGCGGCCGTGATCCGGGCGTACGGGGCGGCCCGCAGCAGTGCCCTCGTCGACGTCCCCGTACCGCAGCCGAGGTCGAGGATCCTCAGGCCCCGTCCCCCGTCGGGAAGCCGGAGGCGGCGGGCGGAGCGGAACAGGTCGGTGCGGTACCCGGGGTTCAGCGCGGTGAGACGGTCGTAGGAGTGCGACGCGTCGTCGAAGGCGCGGACCAGATCGTGGTCGCGGAGCAGGGTCATCGGGGGCTCTCCTCGGGTCGGCCGGCGGCCCGGCGGGGAAGGAACGGCAGTTCGGCCGCGGTGCGGAGCATCGGTCCCACGGGCGTGCGCAGGCCGATGCCGAAGTCCTCCCAGGGGGTGCTCCCGCCGTCCAGGAAGCGCAGCATCCGCTCCATCGGCACACGGCGGAACAGATCGGTGAGAAGACGCGGTCCGTCCACCCGGCCGGTGTCCAGCGCGCGCAACAGGACGGCGTCCATGGCCAGGTGCCTGCGCCTGTGCGGCGGCGGCACGGCCGTGCGACCGCTCCGCAGTGCCGCGGCCACGGCCCTGCTCTGGCGCTGCACGGCGGCGAAGGTGTAGCCGGTCGCCGGCCGGGTGGCGCCGCCGGCGGCGCCGATGAGGAAGGAGGCGGCGCCGGTGCGCCGGGGGAAACGCGCGTCGGTCATGGGGATGACCCCCTGCTCGACGGAGTCCACGGTGAACGGACCGAGTCCCAGGACGTCCTCGGCGTAGTGCCGCAGAGCCGCGTCGTAGGCTGACGTCGTCAGGGGGGCGCGGGAGAACTCGGTGTACTCCACGAGTGCCCGGTCCGGCGCGAGCGGCAGGACGTAGCCGAAGGCCAGTCCGTGGTGCGGCTGCGGGACCCGGAAGTCCATGAGGTCCGCCACGCCGGGATCGAAGCGGGCAGCGGAGGTACGCAGGAACCAGCCGCGGAAGTGCTGGAGCAGCAGCGTGCGGTACGGGGGTGGGGCGTGCGGCGGCCGTGAGTCGAAGACGAGTCGGCCGCGGAGGGTGAGCGACTCCCCGCCGGGTGTCGTGCAGCGCACTTCGGCCCCGCCGGGCGCGTCGCGCACCTCGTGGGCGGTGGCCCGCAGGAGGCGGGCCGTGGGGCAGGCCGCCAGCCGGGAGTGGACGAGCTGTTCGAAGCGGCCCGAACGGATCATGCGGTAGCGCAACGGGGCCGGGTCCGCCTCGACGACGGTGCCGTCGCCACCCCGCACCCGCAGACGCGTCCAGGAGGCCGCCACGGCGCCCTCGAACTCTCCCGGGCCCGCCTCCCAGTAGCACCAGGTGCGCTCGGCGGGCCGGAGCGGTCCGTCGGGGGCCTCGACCACGGTCACGGCGGTGGTACCGGTCCTGGTGAGCCGGTGGGCCAGACAGAGTCCGGCCGCGCCACCGCCCACGACGACGACGTCATCCAACCCCGCGCCGGCCGGGTCCGGGCGGCTCACCGCCGCCGCTCCGGTGTCAGGGCCCGCGCGCCGACCGCATCCTGACACCGCCCGCCAGCGCCTCGCCCCGCCCGCGCCCGGGGGCCGGCCGCCGGTGCGGGTGCGGCCGGCCCGGGCGGTGGTGGGCCCTGTTGCTTCGTCATCCGGGCACCTCGGCTTCGTCCTCGTGCGGCTGACGGGCTGCCAGACGATCACGTACCGGGCGCCGGGGCCAGGAGCCTCCACGGCCGTCGCCTCATCGTGTGACGCGGGTGGCGGACCCGGCGGCGTCACCGGTCCGCCACCCGTCGGCAACCGCCCAGGATGCGTCCGCACCGGTGAAACACCCCCGGTGCGCGCGCGGCCGGATCGCGAGGTCCCGGGAGCGCTGTATGTGTGGGGCTCCAGCCCTACACCGTGCGAGGAGCAGTTGCCATGGCATCACAACGCTCGAAGGTTTCCTACACCGTGCCCGGAATGAGCATGGAGGACAGCAGGCAGATCATCTCGTTGCTGCAGATGCGTCTGCACTCCCTCAACGACCTTTCCCTCACCCTCAAGCACGTGCACTGGAACGTCGTCGGTCCGCACTTCATCGCCGTGCACGAGATGATCGACACCCAGGTCAACCAGGTCCGCGCCATGGCCGACGACGTGGCCGAGCGGATCTCCACCCTCGGCGGCGAACCGAACGGCACTCCCGGCGCGCTGGTACGGGACCGCAGCTGGGACGACTACTCCATCGGCCGGGCCGAGTCCATCGAGCACCTCGGTGCCCTCGACCTCGTCTACGACTCGGTCATCAAGGACCACCGTGAGGCGATGCAGGCCACTGATACGTCGGACCCCGTCACCCAGGACATCCTGATCGAGCAGCTCCGCGGTCTGGAGCTCTTCCAGTGGTTCGTCCGCGCCCACCTCGAGTCCAGCGGCGGCGCGCTCAGCACCCAGAACGCCGCGACCGAGGTCGCCGCGGCGGGCCAGGCCGCCGACCAGGCCCGCAACCAGCCCTGACGGCGGAACGGCAGACACGCCGCCCCTCCCGCATCCACCTGTCCGCCTGACCGGGTGTCAGGCCCTGGCGGCGGAAGAGCGGCCGGGCCGGCTCCCGCGGACGGTGAAGCAGGTCGACACGCCCCGGGACAGGACCGGCGTGCGCGCGTCCGGTCGGGGGAGGATCCTTCCGTGAGGCCTGCTCCGGATCCTCGCGCACCAGGGCCACGCCCTCCGGGCGGGACCCACCGGAACGGGGTCCGGCCCGTCGTTCGATCCGAGGAGTTCACATGTCCAAGCCGCCTCTGCCTCCCCAGGCCGTGGAGCTGCTGCAGCGCCCCAACCCGTGCGTCATCGCCACGGTCCGTGCCGACGGCTCGCCCGTCTCCACGCCCACCTGGTACCTGTGGGACGACGGCCGGGTGCTGATCAACATGGACGAGGGCCGAGTCCGGCTGAAGCACCTGCGCAACGATCCACGCGTCACGCTCACGGTGTTCGACGGAAAGAACTGGTACACCCATGTCACCCTCATCGGGCGCGTCACCGAGATGCACGACGACAAGGGCCTGGCGGACATCGACCGCCTCTCGGTCCACTACACCGGCCACCCGTATCCGGACCGAGAACGGGCCCGGGTGAGTGCGTGGATCGAGGTCGACCGGTGGCACGGTTGGGGCGCGATGAAGGACAGCGACCAGGCGTCGCCCTGACGTACAGCCACACGGTCCCGCACCCGCGGACCCACCGGCCCCGCAGCGCGACCCGCGGGACAGAACGGCATCCGGGCCCGGCCCGGTCCGTCCCGCAGCGGTGTGGCCGGCCCGGCCGCCGTACGTACGTCCGTGCGGCGGCCTTCGTGTGCCGACGGCTTCCCGGAGCCGGAAGAGGGAGCGTGCAGGACTTCGCCGCGGATCTTTCAGCGAGGCGTGCCGTGGCGCCGGCGGCTCATGCGTGTGTCTCGTTTCTTTTCGCCGTCCGGCTCTGCCGTGATCTGGTAGGACAGCAACTGCTGGAACAGGCCCGGTTGTTGGGCGAGCTGTGCGTAGGTGCCGTCCTGGACGATCCTGCCTTCGTCGAGAACCACGACGCGGTCGGCGATGGCGACATTGGTGATGCGGTGGGTCACCAGCAGTACCGCCAGGTCCCGGGCGAGGTCCCGCAGGCGCTGGAAGAGGGAGTACTCGGCGCGGGGATCAAGATTCGCGGTCGGCTCGTCGAGAACCAGCAGACCCGCCTCACGGAAGAACGCCCGGGCGAGGGCGATGCGCTGCCACTGGCCGCCGCTGAGTTCCTCCCCGTTGAGCCACTCGCGGGCCAGGAGGGTATCGAGGCCGGCGCCGAGCTTGTCGACGACTTCGTCGGCGCCGGCTGCCGCGCACGCCTCACGGACCGCCGCGTCCCCGCGTGCTGTGGGCTGTCCCTGGGTCACGTTCTCACGCACGGTCAGTGGCCAGTGCGCGTAGTCCTGCGGCACGAGGGCGACCTGTTGCCACAGTGCGTGCGGGTCGGCGTCGCCGGTGGGGACGCCGTCCCACAGCACGTGCCCCTCCGTGGGCAGATACAGGCCGCTGACCAGCTTCGACAGCGTCGACTTGCCCGAGCCGTTGAAGCCGACCAGGGCGGTGACCTCGCCGCGGCGCAGGGTGAGCGATACGTCGGTCAGCGCGTCGCGATCCTTGCCGGCGTACCGGTGGGTGACCGCCTTGACCTCGATCGTCCTCGGCGGATCAGGGCGGTGCGGACCTCGGCGCATACGGAAGCCGCCGGCCTTGTCCAGGAAGCCGGTCCAGTCGTCCATGTACAGGCCGGTGCGTACGGCACGCGCCCCGACGGACACCAGACCGCGCACCGATTGCCCGGCCGTCTGCAGAGCGAACACGGCCGTCCCGGCGTGCCCGACGCTGATGCGGCTGGTAGCCAGCAGCCACACGACCGCCGCCCACACCACCGCGGACCCCAGACCACCGCACAGCGCGCCGACCATGGACATCCGGGCGCCCTTGTCGGCTGCGGCGCGGTCCTCGTGGTTGATCCGGGCGACCGTCTGACGGTAGCGGCCGGACAGGAAGGCGCTCATGGTGCCGGCCCGGATCTGGTCGGCGGCTTCCTTGGTGTAGATGTGCCAGCGCAGCACCGACAACATCCGGTTGTCGCCGTTGCTGCGAAGGTTCGCCAGGTAGCGCACCCGAGCGGCGCTGACCTGAGCCAGGGCCTGTGGGAGGCTCGCCGCGACGAGGAGCGGGAGAAGGACCCAGTGCACGCCGGCCAGCACGATCGCCCCGGCGAGGAAGCTGGCGCCCGAGGCGATCAGGTCCTGGCCCTCGTCGATCAGGTCGCCGGTGACCTGGGCGCCGCGATCGGCGGCTTCCCGGTCGCGGTTGAAGTCGGGGTCGTCGTAGGCGCACAGCTCGACCTCGGCGCAGCCGGTGAGAAGCATCTGCTCCGCTTCGCGCGACATCAGCGGGCCCAGCCGGGAGGACAGCCAGTTGACGGTGATTCCGAGGAGCGCGCGCACACCGGCGGCGCCGGCAAGCAGGGCTACGGAGGGCCACGCCTGAAGGAGCCGGTGGTAGACGTCTCCGCTGCGCAGCAGGGCGGTCAGGGTGCCCGCGATGGCGACCAGGCCCAGGGCCTGCAATACGCCGGTGGCGGCTTGGCACAGCAGGAGGCCCACGGTCGCTCGCCGGTCGACGCGCCAGGCGAGAGCCAGCGAGCGGCGCACCAGTTGCGGCAGGCGTCGGGCCATGTCGCGCATCCGAATCGAGCGGCCGGCCGCCTCGCGGCTGCCGGTCAGATCGACGTACCGCATCTGCGCCTCGGAAGCGGGGGCGGGCGAGGTGCCGCCGGGTGCGGGCGGCGCGGACGGGGACGCTGTTGGGGTGGTGCGCGGACCCGGAACATGGCCGGCCGCTGCCTCGGTCGGTTCACTCATGCCGCCCACCTCGGATCCGGACGTGCTGAGCTGAGGCTGCCGTCAACGTGGTGGGTGATCCCGCCGGGCCGCCGTTCGATTCCAGGGGGCTGCTGCAAGGGGGCAGGGGTGGGTTGCATCGCGTGTCCTCCGTCTGGGCGTCGGTGTGGCACTGATGCACTAAAAACGGGCTGGACCTGGTCTCGTCACGGCCGATCGGAGGGCATTTGGCGAACGTGTGTTCTTATGCAGGAGGTAGGGCGTGCGGGCTTTGGGGGGTCGCGGCTCAAACTCGTTCGATCAGGGCGGTTCACTCCTTCAGGGGGTTGCGTACCGGACGGCGAGCCTGAGAACGATCGGTGTCGTATTTGCACGACGACTGTTGTCATCCGCGTGCGGCCTCCTGGTGCCGGTGCTTTTGGGCCGGCCTCCGCGGGTCGCCGAGAAGCGGCGTTGTCGGTGGGCTTCGCCGGGGTGTGCGTCGTGGATGAATGGGTGGAGCGTGTCAACGGTCGAGATCGCGTGCTGGGGGTGGTCAGCCGTCGGGAGGGCATCCGGGAGGGTTGGTTGCATCGGGTCGCCGTGACAGTGTGTCGTGATGATGGTGGCCGGATCCTCGTCCACCGGCGGTCGGAGCAGGTGCCGCGCTTCCCCGGGCTCTATGAGGTCGTGATCGGTGGGGCCGTGGATGTCGGCGAGTCCTGTGAACGGGCCGCCGCACGGGAGATGGCCGAAGAGCTGGGTATTCGTGTGGTGCCGCGCCTGCTGTTCACGTTCATCAACCGCAGCGGTTTGAGCCCTCACTGGCTCGGCGTGCATGAAGCCGTGGTGCCGGACGCCGTGGTCCCCGATCCCGTTGAGGTCGCCTGGCATGGCTGGCTGACCGAGCCGGAGCTTGGCTCGTCCCTGCCGGATTGGCGCTTCACGGCCCGGGAGCTGTGGAGAGAGCTGGCGGTGAAGCCCGTGGAATTCTCCGCCTCGGACGGGGCGAACGTCGTGGTCTCTCCTTGCTCGCGGTTGTGTCCGCCGTTGTGGACGGGGATCGTGGTCCTCGGCGGCGCCGGCATCGTCACCGTGCCGAGCGTGCAGGTCGCCCAGTTGATGGCGGGCGCTTCAAGCAAGCTGTCCGATGAGGAGCTCGTCGACGAGGCCCGCTTGCGTGCGGTGTTGCCCGTCCTCGACGTACTTGGCCCTGCGTCCCTCCTCTACCTCGATCCCGCCGACTTCCTGTCTGTGCAGGGAGGCGCCGTTGTCGAGGAGTCGGTGTGCGGCGACGATGAGCTGGCCGCGCTCCTGGCCCGTGCTGGTGAAGAGGACGCCGGCGAAAGCGGTTTGGAGTGGATTACCTCTCCTGCATTCGTCTTCCGCGAGGGTGACGACGTGGTTGCTGCGGCCGGCTATCAAATTTGGCCGCAGTCGGTGGCTCACCTGAGTGTGCTCGTTGCGCCGGAGCATCGAGGTCGGGGGCTGGCGCGGGTCGTGGCGTCTGCGGCAGTGGCGCATGCATGTGACGCCGGGCTGCTTCCGCAATGGAGAGCACGGCCGCATTCGTCGCAGCGTGTGGCACTTGCGCTGGGCTTCCAGGAGCTGGGTTCCCAGCTCAGCGTCCGTCTCGGCGAGCCGCTGCGGTAGCCGCACCCAACCTGCCTGTCCTGGTCGAAGTTCGTGGATTCTCCACCCCGTTCACGGGGTGGAGAATCCACGGGGCTGGTCGGGGCGGGACGTCAGCCCATCTGGTCCTCGGCCGACAGGTGTTCCACCGTCCGCCCGGTCTCGGTGAACGTGCGGGTCACATGCCCCGACGAGTACACCCACAGAATCCGCAACGGCCGGTCGCCGATGTTGCGGAACAGATGGGGGATCGGCGAGGGAACGTAGGTGGTGTCGAACTGCCCCAGCTTCGTCACCTCGCCGTCGACCACCACCTCCGCCTCGCCCTCCAGGATCGTCACGTGCTCGTCGCAGTTGTGCGAGTGCAAGGGGGCTCCGGAGCCGACCGGATAGACGCTCATTCCGCTGGTGATCCGGTTCTCCCCGCCCGCCGACGGCGTGGTGATCAGCGGTGTCGTCACGACCGAACCACCACGGTCCAGCAGGGGTACGGACGCGGCCTTGATGATGGTGGTCATCCGGGGTTCTTCTCCTCACTCGGGGGCTGCGGCGACCGACGTTAGGCCGCCTCCCTGTCCTTGGGCGCTCTCCGGCGTGCAGCTTTACGTTGCGCTCCGGGAGGGGTGAGCTTGCAGAACCCGGCTGTACCGTCGGCTGGCGTCCCACGGCGTATCGACTCGTGAGCGCAACATGCCGGAAAGAAAAGGCAGGTATCGGCCGGATGAGGCTTCCCGTTCTCAACGATGAGCAGATGACTCCGCGGCAGCAGGAGCTGGCCGCCCGGATAGCCGGTCGGCGCGGTGCCGTCCGCGGCCCGTTCCGGGTCTGGCTGCACAGCCCGGAGATGTGCGAGCGGGCCGAGTCCCTCGGCGCCTTCGCCCGTTTCGACTGCAGCCTCCCCAAGCACCTGCGTGAACTGGCGCTGCTGATGGCGGCACGGAACTGGGACGCGCAGTACTCCTGGAACGCCCATGTGCACCAGGCGATCGAGGCCGGCGTTCCGGAGGCTGCCATCAAGGCCATCGCCGAGAAGCGCGAGGCCGTTTTCGACAGCGAGGCGGACCAGGCCTTCTACCGGTTCTGCCGTGAGGTTCTTGAGGAGCACTTCGTCACCGACGCCACCTTCGCCCGTGCCCTGGAGCACTTCGGCGCCAAGGGACTCGTCGACACCATCGGCGCACTCGGCAACTTCACCATGCTCGGCATGTGCCTGAACGCCTTCCAGGTGGACCTCCAGGCCGACAAGGAACCCCCGTTCCCGGACATCCGCGGCTACGAGCGTGTCATTCCGGGCACGGACGGACAGCGGCCGTGAGCTCGACCGGGGAGACAAGCGCTCGGGGAGGGACGGACGTGACGGGGAAGACCGCCGTCGTTACTGACGGGCCGTCCGCCGCGGCCGTCCTCCGCGTCCGGGGTGTCACCAAGAGCTTCGGTGGCGCGGCGGCCCTCAAGGGCGTCGACCTCGACCTCCACCCCGGCGAGATCCACGCCCTCATGGGCATGAACGGAGCCGGCAAGTCGACCCTGGTGCAGATCCTCTCCGGAGTGCACCAGGCCGACGGCGGCACCGTGGAGGTGGACGGACGGATCCAGTCCCAGCTCACCGTGCGCCGGGCCCGCCGACTCGGCATCGCCTGTGTCCCGCAGCGCCGGGAACTGGCGACGGGGCTGACCGTCGCCGAGAACATCATGCTCGGTGACCTGCCCACCCGGGGCCGCGCGGTGAACTGGAAGGCGGTCCGGCAGGATGCCCAACAGGCCCTGAGCGGCCTCGGCATCGACATCGACGTGCGGCGCGTCGCCGCCTCCCTCACCGTGGCCGAGCAGACCATGGTCGAGGTGGCGCGGGAGGTGCGCCGAGGCGGCCGGATCCTGATCCTCGACGAGCCGACGGCCTGTCTCGGCGCCAAGGACGCCGACCGGATCCGCGCGTTGGTGCGCACCCTGCGGGACGAGGGCGTCGCCGTCGTCTACATCTCCCACTACATCGACGAGGTCATGACCGTCGCCGACCGCTTCACCGTGCTGCGCGACGGAGCCGTGGTACGCACCGCGCCCGCGGCGGAACTCGACCCCGCGAGCCTGGTGCGCGCCATGGTGGGCCGGGACGTCGTCTCCCGCCGGCCCGAGCGGCCCGCCCCCAGGGAGGAAGCCGGACTCACGGTCCGCTCCCTGAGCCACGGACAGGCCATCCGGGACTTCGCCGTCGAGGTGCGCAAGGGGGAGATCGTCGCCGTTCTCGGGCCCGCGGGCGACGCGCAGTCACGGCTGTTCGACCTGCTCTCCGGCCGCCGGCACCCCGACTCCGGGGAACTGCGCGTCGGTGGCAGGCCCGTGCCGTTCGGAAGGGTGCGTGCCTCCCTCGCCGGGGGCCTGCGCTGCGTCACCGGTGACCGACGCACCCTGGGCCTCGTCCCGGGACTGTCCGTGGACGAGAACCTGATGCTGGCGAGCGACCGCTTCGCCCGCCGCAGGCTGCACCGCCGCGGTCAACTCACCCACCGCGCCGCATCTCTGCGCAGTGGTTACGGCGTGGTCGCCCTCACCGGCAACCCACCCGTGGGAACGCTGTCCGGCGGGAACCAGCAGAAGGTGCTGCTGGGCAAGTGGCTGGAGACCGAGCCGGTCGCCTGCTTCCTGGAGGACCCCACCAACGGGGTCGACGTGGCCGCCATGGCCGACATCCACCGTCTCATCGACGACCTCGCCGCGCGGGGGGTGGCCGTCCTGCTGGCCTCGTCCTCCGCCGAGGAGGTCATGCGTCTGGCCGACCGGGTCGTCGTGGTCAGCGCCGGGTGCACGGTCGCCGAACACGACGTCACCGCCATCACTCGCGACGAACTCGTCGCCACCGCTCTCGGAGGTCAGCCCCAATGAGCCTCAAGGCCTCTTCCGCCCCCGCCTTCCGTGACACCGCCACAGCCGACGGCCCGCCCGGGCGCGCACCGTCCCGGCTGAAGCCCAGGGGTCTGGTGCGTGTCCCGCACGGCGGACTCATCGTCGTCCTGGTGCTGGTGGCCGTGTTCACGGCCGTCCAGGCCGACTCCTTCACCACCTCGCAGAACCTGCTCAACGTGCTGCGGCAGATCAGCGTGACCGCCGTCCTCGCAGCCGGACTGACCCTGCTGATGACGGCCGGTGGCATGGACTTCTCCATGGGCAGCAATGCCGCCGTCACCCTCTCGGTCGCCGCCCAACTGCTGCACGACGGCTGGTCGACGGCCCCCACCGTGCTCGTGACCCTGCTCCTGGCGACCCTCATCGGTCTGGTCAACGGGCTGGTGGTGACCTTCACCCGGGTCGCTCCCTTCGTCGTCACCCTGGCCACCGCGATGCTGCTGGACGGTGTTGCCCTGCTCGTCCTCAACGGCATGAGTGTCACCATCGGCGACAAGATGTCCACACTGGGCAACTCCGAATTGCTCGGCGTCCCCTACCTGCTGATCGTGGCGGTGCTGGCACTCGCCCTGACCGGCCTGGTCATGCGGTTCACCACCTTCGGCCGGGACGCCTTCGCCATGGGCGGCAACGAACACGTCGCACGGCTCAGCGGTATCAACGTCTCCGGACGCAAGCTCGCCCTCTATGCCCTGGCTGGTGCGCTGGCCGGACTCGCGGGCCTGATGCTGCTCTCCCGGCTGGGTGCCGCGGCACCCAACACCGGCGGTCTGCAACTGCAGTTGACCGTCGTCGCGGCCGTCGTCATCGGCGGCACCTCACTCGCCGGCGGCCACGGCACCGTCGTCGGCACCACGCTCGGTGTGGTGCTCCTCGGCGTCGTTGCCAACGCTCTGAACCTGCTCCAGGTCAACAGCTACTACCAGTACGTCGTCACCGGCGGAGTGCTGCTCGTCGCGGCGATCGTCAACGAGTTCCAGCGCAAGTCCGCGCCAGGACACTGACTAACCCTCACTTCCTCCTCGTAGAGGGGGATTTACCTCATCAGGAAGGGTGTACTCATGTATAGATCATCCCGTTTCCGTCACGTCACCGTCGGTCTCGCGGGTGCCGCGGCACTCGTGCTCTCCGGCTGTGGCTCACAGGACGAGGGCGGCGCCTCGGACGCGGTCTCCCTCGGATTCGTCAATGGTGCCAACACCCACTTCCACACCTGTCTGCTGAAGTCCGTTCAGCAGACGGCCAAGAAGGAAGGCGCCAAGGTCTACACCGCCAACTCCAAGCAGGACGCCGGGACCGAGCTGTCCAACATCGAGGACATGATCTCCCGCAACGTCGACGCGCTGATCGTCCAGACGGTCAACGTCGATGCCCTCGACGGAGACATAGCCAAGGCCAAGAGCGCGGGCATCCCGATCTATCTGACGTCCGTGATCGCCTCCGACATGTCCGACGTCCTCGGCGCCGCCGTCGTCGACCTGAAGAAGGTCGGCGCGCTGGACGCCGGATGGATCGAGAAGGACGCCGCGGGCAAGAACGTCGAGGTCGGTGTGGTCGCGGGTGCCCCGGGTGCCGCCTCGGACCTTCTGGTGGGCGGCTTCACGGACGCGCTGCCGTCGAACGCCAAGGTGGTCGCCAACCAGCCCGGCATGTTCAACCCGGTCAAGGCCCAGGACGTCGCCGAGAACATGATTCAGGCGCACCCGGGACTCGACTACGCCTTCGTCGCCAACGAGGAGATGGGTCTGGCCGTGCGGAAGGCGTTCGACGCGGCCGGCGCCAAGGACGTGAAGATCGTGTCCGTCAACGGTACCGAGGACGGAGTGGCCGCCGTCGAGGACGGCCGGTTCTCCGCCACCGTCGCGAACTCGGCGCTGACCATCGGGCAGACCGCCGTGAAGAACGTTCTGGGACTCCTTGACAAAGACAAGAGTGCTGACAAGATTGCCGACATTCCCCTGACCCTGGTGACCAGGGAAAACGTAAGCGCGGCACCGCAGTACTGCCCTGAGTGAGAGGGAGCCCGAAGACCGTGGACCGTCTGCTCCTCATGCACAGCTTCGTCACCGTCGCACAGGTCGGCAGCTTCAGCGGAGCGGCCAGAAAGCTGGGTTCGTCCGGCTCGCTGGTCTCCCGTCACGTCGCCGAGCTGGAACGGCAGATCGGGGTGCGGCTGGTCAACCGTACGGCCCGTTCGGTGAGCCTCACCGAACCGGGCCATCGGTACGCCGCGTTCGCGGCGCGCGTTCTTGAGGAAATCGAGGCCGAGGACGCCGTCATCGCCCAGTCGCACGACCGGGCCGAGGGCACGCTGAGCATCATCTGCCCCAAATGGATAGGCAGCCTCGATCTCGGCGACGCCATAGCGGCGTTCTCCGCCGCGCACCCCAGGATCCAGGTGCGTTTCGAACTCGGCGGCATGTCGGACCGCACCTACGATTTCCTGGACAGCGGTTTCGACGTCGCCTTCCACACCAGGGACTTGAGGGACTCCAGTGTCCGCCTGAAGAAAATCGCCTCGCTGCCCTTCGTGCTCTGCGCGGCGCAGACATACCTGGACCGTGCGGGCCTGCTCACCGAACCCAACGGGCTGGCCCAGCACGAGTGTCTCGTACACGTGAATGACCCCGTGTGGCGCATCGGGCACGGACACGCCAGCACCCTCCACAAGATCCGCAACATCGCCTTCTCGTCGAACTCGTACATCGCCCTGCAGAAGGCGGCCGTCCACGGCCGCGGCATCGCCCTGCTCCCGCAGCGTTCCGCCTACGACGACCTGGTCGCCGGGGCCCTGCAGGTGCTGCTGCCCGAACTGGCCGTGCCCGACCGTCCGCTGTACGCGATCTACGGACCCGGGCAGAACACTCCCCGCAAGATCAGCGTGTTCCTGGACTTCCTCGCCCAGTGGTTCACCCAGAACCCCATTCCGGCGCTCCGCCCGTAGGGGCCGTCGCCTCCCAGCCGCAAGAAACGGTTGCGCATTCCGTAGGGACCGGCCCGTTGAGGGGCCGCGGGGACGAAATCTAGGCTCAGCGGGCGAACCGTGAAACGAGGAATCCATGGGAATCCAGAGAATCGAGTCGGTCACCTACGGGATCGACGATCTCGACACGTGCATACGCTTCTTCGAGGACTTCGGCCTGCTGATGGTCGAACGGACCGACGAGCACGCGGCGTTCGAAACTCTCACCGGCCAGACGCTCCACCTCGACACCCGCCCCGGTCCGCAGCTGCCCCCGCCGGTCGAACCCGGTCCCACGCTGCGGGAGGTGGTCTGGGGCGTCGGCACCCAGGAGGAGCTCCGGGCGCTGGTGGCCGAGGCCGGCCGGGACCGGGCCGTCCGTGAGAGTGCTGACGACGTCTTCCGTACGACCGACGAGACCGGTTTCGGCGTCGGGCTGACCGTGGCCCGGCCGCGGAAGGCGGACGTGACCCCGCGTCCCGCCAACGCCCTGGGCGCGGTGAACCGTTGGAACGCCGCCCTGGAGCCGATCACCCAGGTCCGCCCGTTGCGCATGTGTCACGTCGCACTGAACATCCCCAAGGAGGGCAGGGAGCGGGCCGTCGCTTTCTACACCGAACGCCTCGGTTTCCGGCCGACCGACGTGGTCGAGCCGATGGGCGTGTTCATGAAGGCGCCGGGCGACGACGACCAGCACACCATGCTCCTGTGCCACCGCCCCGACCGGGCCGGCGTCAACCACATCGCCTACGAGGTACCCGGCTTCGACGACGTGGTCGAGGGCGGCAACCACATGATCGAACGCGGCTGGCGCGAAGCACGCCGGCTCGGCCGGCACACCATCGGCTCCAACGTCTTCCGCTTCCTGCACGCCCCGTGCGGCGGCCGCGTCGAGTACGCCGCCGACATGGACCGGGTCGACGACCGCTACGAGACCCGCGTCCACGCAACGGCGCCGCCCCACCACATCTGGGCGCTGCGCACCAACCGCGACCCGCAGGACGGCGCCGCGGCCTCCTGAACCACCACCGGCCTGAGAGGGCACTCCACCCATGACCACCGACCACGGCTACCCCCCTGTCCGCATGTACATCGCGGGGGAGTGGCGCCAGGGCGGCACCCGACGTACCGCCCCGATCGTGAACCCCGCCACCGAGGAGACGATCGGCGAGGTCCCGCTCGCCACCACCACCGACCTCGACGACGCCCTGGAGGCCGCCGAGGCGGGCTTCCGGACCTGGCGGAACACCCCCATAGCCGAGCGCACCGCCGTGCTGCACGCCGCCGCCGACCTGATCACCGAGCGCGCCGCCCGGATCGGCCGCGTCATGACCCTGGAGCAGGGCAAGCCGCTCGCCGAGGCGACCGGGGAGGCCCGGCGCACCGCCGACACCCTGCGCTGGCACGCCGACGACGCCCGCCGCGCCTACGGTCGCCTCATTCCCTCGGCCCCCGGCACCGTGCTCACCGTGCGCCGCGAACCCATCGGACCCGTCGCCGCGTTCGTCCCGTGGAACTTCCCGGTGGGCGGACCCAACCGGAAGATCTCCTCCGCGTTGTCGGCCGGCTGCTCCCTGGTCATCAAGGCGTCCGAGGAGACGCCCGCCACCGCCGCCGCGCTCGTGCAGTGCTACGTGGACGCCGGTCTGCCCGCCGGAGTCCTCAACCTCGTCCTCGGTGAACCGGCCGAGGTGTCCGCCCACCTCATCGGCTCCCCGGTCACCCGCCTGATCGCCTTCACCGGCTCCGTGCCCGTCGGCAAGCTGCTCGCTGCCGAGGCCGGCAAGGTCATGAAGCCCTCCCTGATGGAGCTGGGAGGCCACGCCCCGGTCATCGTGTGCGCGGACGCCGACCCCGTCATGGCCGCCCGCCGTGCCGCACAGGCCAAGTTCGCCAACGCCGGGCAGGTCTGCACCTCACCGAGCCGGTTCCTGGTCCACGAGAGTCTGATCGACGCCTTCACCGCCGAGTTCGTCAAGGCCGCCGAGGCCGTCGTCGTCGGCGACGGACTGGAGCAGGGCACGACGATGGGCCCGCTCGCCAACGACCGTCGGCTGGCGGCGATGCGGCGCCTGACCGAGGATGCCGTCGCCAAGGGGGCCACGATCCTCACCGGCGGGGAACGTCCGGACCGGCCCGGCTACTTCTTCGCGCCGACGGTGCTGACCGACGTACCGTCCGACGCGGATGTGCTGAGCGAGGAGCCGTTCGGTCCGCTCGCCCCGATCGTCCCGTTCACCGGCCTCGACGACGCACTGCGGATCGCCAACGAACTGCCCTACGGCCTGGCCGCGTACGGATTCACCCGGTCCGCCGCCACCGCCGAGCGCCTCTCCGAGGAGCTGGAGGCGGGCATCCTGTCGCTCAACCACTGTGGCGGCTCCGTCCACGAGGCCCCCTCCGGCGGCGTCAAGGACAGCGGCTACGGCCGCGAGGGCGGGCCCGAGGCCCTGGACGCCTACCTGATCACCAAGCGCGTCTCCCACCTGCTGGCGCCATGAGGTACGCGCGCGTCCGGGTGGCCGGGCAGCCCGTGTGGGGCCGTGTGGGCCAGACGGACATCGAACTGCTCTCCGGCTCCCCGTTGGAGGGTGGCTGCGAGGTCACCGGCACGATTCCCGTCGCCGGCGCCCACTGGCTGCCCGCCGTCGTCCCGCCGGTTTTTTACGCCGTCGGCATGAACTACCCCCGGCACATCGCGCACGCCGCACGGCTGGGCAACGCCGCGGCCGTCATGCCGGACCGGCCGGAGGTCGGCTACCGGGCCAACAACGCGCTCACCGGCCACCACGCGCCGATCGTCAAGCCCGCCGGTGTGGCGGGCCGGTTCGAGGCCGAGCCGGAACTCGTGGCCGTCATCGGCCGCGCCCTGCGGCACGCCACCCACGACGAGGCCCGCGCCGCCGTGTTCGGCTGGACGATCGGCAACGACATCAGCGCCCGCACCTGGCAGCACCAGGACCGCACGTTCTGGCGCAGCAAGAACAGCGACACCTTCAAACCGATGGGGCCCTGGATCGAGACGGACGTCGACGCCCTCGCCCAGACGACCACACTCCGGGTGAACGGAGAGGTACGCGCCTCGTTCGCCACCGGGGACATGGTCTTCGACCCCTTCGACTACATCGTCGAGATCACGAAGCACAACACCATGCTCCCCGGTGACGTGCTGTGGATGGGTGCGGAGTCCACGTGCCAACTCGAGCCCGGGGACACCGTGGACGTCGAGATCAGCGGCATCGGCGTCCTGTCCAACCCCGTCCAGGCGGAATCCATGGAAAGGCAGCAGCGATGAGCAACGAACCCCGTTACATCCACCACGTCAACTTCCCGACCACCGACCCCGACCGTACCGCCGCCTGGTACGCCAAGGTGTTCGGGATGAAGCGGATCCAGCCCAAGTCCAACACCCGCGTGGTGCTGATGACCCGGGGCAACTTCGACCTGCACTTCACGCCGGTCGAGGAGATGGAGCGCATGGCGCCCTACCACTTCGCCATCGAGGTCGACGACTGGGACGACTTCCTCGCGCACCTCGAGGAACTGGGCATCCGGCACACCCGCCCGATCGAACGCCCCGAGAACCAGTCGAAGTTCTGTTACATCCACGATCCGGACCACACCATGATCGAGCTGGTCCACCACGCCCGACGCCCCAACTGACGGCGTCAGCTCAGGAGTTCACTCATGCCCATCGCCGACTCCGACGGCTCATCCATCTACTACGAGCGCCACGGCACCGGACCCGCGATCCTGTTCGTGCACGGCAGCGGCGGCCACCACGCCGCCTGGTGGCAGCAAGTGGCCGCACTGCGCGAGCAGTTCACTGTCGTCACCATGGACCTGCGCGGCTTCGGCAAGTCCGACTCATCCATGCGCGAGTTCGACGGCCAGGACTTCCCCGGCGACGTGGTCGCCGTTCTGGAGGCCGAGGACCTCAGCGACGTGATGCTGGTCGGCCAGTCCATCGGCTCCGTCGCCGCCCTGCGCGCCGGCCTGCTGCGCCCCGAGCGGGTCTCCTCCGTGGTCCTGGGCCACTCCCTCGGCGGCATCAGCCACCCCGAACTGCGCGAACTGGCCGCCGCCGACCGGGCCGAGGCGGTCAAGCTCCCCGTCATCGACCGTCTGCTGACCAAGCGCTTCCAGCAGGAGCGCGCCGACCTCACCTTCCTCTTCCAGCAGATGGGCACCTTCAACGTGGCCCGGATGCAGGACCTGCGCAACCTCGACACCGATGGCCCGTCCCTGGAGGAGATCCGGGAGTCGGGCATCAAGGTCGCCTTCCTTGCCGGCGAGAAGGACGCGGTGCTCAGCGTGAAGACCGTCACCCGCGCCCACGAACTGCTCGACGGCTCCCACCTGGAGATCGTGCCCGGCGCCCCGCACTCGATGTACTGGGAGACGCCCGAGCCGTACAACGCGGCGATCGCCCGCCTGCGCCGCACCCTGACCGCACCGAAGGAAACAGCATGAGCAACATCACCATCGTCGCCGCCGAGGAGATCATCGCCGCCGCCGTCAAGAACGGGCAGGCACTCGGCAAGGCCTTCAGCGTGGCCGTCGTGGACGCGGGCGGCTTTCCCGTGAGCATCCGCCGCTCCGACGGCGCGCGCCCTCTCACCCCCGACATCGCCCGCGCCAAGGCCTACACCGCGGCCGTGATGCAGCGCCCCGGCAACATGCTGAAGAAGTGGCAGGAGAGCCAGCCCGTCTTCTTCTCCCAGCTCTCCCAACTGCCCGGCGCGGCCATGCCGATCATGGCCACCGACGGCAGCCTCACGATCAAGAAGGACGGCGAGATCCTCGGCGGACTCGGCATCTCCGGCGGCACCGCCGAGGAGGACCAGAAGGTCGCCGAGGAGACCCTCGCCGCCCTGGGGTACGAACTGGAGTTCCCCGCCTGGGGCGTCGCGGGCAAGCCGGCCGGAAGGGACTGAGCGTCATGGCGGACACGTTCAACTACCGCATCGATCACCACGGAAGCCTCGTCCGGCCGGCCGAGCTGACCGCCGCCCGCGCGGCAGGTGACCCCGAGGCCCTCCGGGAGGCCGAGGTCAAGGCGGTCGAGGAGGCGGTCGTACTCCAGCGCCAGCTGCGCTCCACCGTCGTCACCGACGGGGACTTCCCCCGTGAGGACTGGCGCAGCGTCGTCCTCGACGGTCTCTCCGGCATCCGCCGGACGGGCGAGCGGGGCGCGGACGGCCTGGTGCGCTGGGTCGCGGATTCCCTGCCCAAGGCCGACGGCCCGCCGGCCGCCGACTGGGCGACCCGGCTCGCCGGTCTGACCGTCATCGCCCCCAAGGTCGCGCTGCCGTCACCGGCGTACCTGGCAGCCATCACCTACGAACCCGGCCGGGGTGTTTCCTGCGCCCGCGAACTCGGCGAGTCGTTCGCGGAGATCATCCGGGCGGAGATCGCTTTTCTGGTAACCCGGGGCGTCCGCCTGATCCAGCTGAACAACCCGCTCCTGCTGGACCAGGTCGCCGCCGACCCCGCTCAGGCCGGCGCGTTGTCCTTCGAGGACGCGCTCGCCGTGGAGGCCCTGGCGGTACGACTGGACGAGCGCCCCGAGGGGGTCCGGGTGGGCGTCTGCCCCGGCTGGACCGCCCCGGCCGTCGTCGACCGGGCCCGGGCCGAGCGGCTGTACGCCGCGGTCCCGGCCGACCGCTGGATCCTGCCCTACGACCAGGGCACCCAGGCCGAACTGGACCTGCTGAGGGCGCTCCCGGAGGACCGTGACGTGTGCCTCGGTGTGGTGGATGCCACCGTGGCCGAGCTGGAGGACATCGACACGGTGATGAGCCGTATCGATGCCGGCGCCGAGGTCAAGGACATCGAGGACATGGCCGTCGCACCGTCCCGCGGCTTCGCCGACGTGGCGGACCGGCCGCTGCTGGACGCCGAGAGCCAGCGGCGCAAGCTGGTCCTGGTGGAGACCATCGCCCGCTACTGCTGGGGCAACGAGTTCTGAGCAGAGCACGAGGCCGGGAGGGCGCACTGCGCGCTTCCCGGCCTCGTGCTCTTGGTCAGAGCACCTCGGCGAAGGTCACCGAACGGTCCGTCAGCAACGGCCACACCGTGTCCACGATCAGTTCCTGGAAGTGCCCGGCCGTCTTGTGCGCCTCGAACCCGGCCCGGTCCGTGTACTGCTCGTAGAGCACGAAACTCCCCGGCGTCTCCGCCTCGGCGTGCACCTCGTAGGCAAGGTTGGCGGGCTCGGCACGGGTGTGCTCGCGCACCGTCAGCAGCGCGGCGCGGACCGCGGCCGCGTCGGCCGGCTCACAGCGGTAGCGGGCGACGACTGCGTAGGCCATGGTGGTCTCTCCTCGGTGGTGTTGCGGCTTCCGGCGGCCCGGTACCGACCGTCCGGCCAGCCGATTCCAGCACGGATCACCCGCCCTCCGACCTGCGCGCGGCGCAACCAATGCCTGCTGCGACGGGGCTGGTGACACCGCCCGCGCATGGTGTGTTGTCACTCTCGGCCGCACGGCCCCATCCCAGCCGGACCGCGTCCCGCGGCCGAGAAGGAAGTGATGTTCATGCGCACCGTGGAAACCCTCGTGGGTGGGGAGTGGGTGACGTCGGGGGAGTGGATCGACGTCCACGACCCGGCGGACGTCCGCACCCCTGTCGCCCGGATTCCGGCCCTGACGCCCAAGGACGTCACGGGGGCCTACGACCACGCCGAGCGCGGTTTCGCCGTATGGAAGCGCACCAGTCCCTTCGAACGGGCCCGGGTCCTCACCGAGGCGGCCCGCCTGATCCGTGAACGGCTCGACGCCATCGCCGCCGACGTCACCGCCGAGAACGGCAAGACCACGGCCGAGGCCCGCGGCGAGGCCGGCAAGGCGGCCGACTTCCTGGACTACTACGCGGGCCTGGCCCGTCAGGGCTATGGCACCCTCCTGCACGACGCCCGTCCGGACACCCGCACCCACACCCAGCGCGAACCCATCGGTGTGATCCTCGTGATCAGCCCGTGGAACGACCCACTGATCACTCCCGCCCGCAAGCTCGCCCCGCTGCTCGCGGCGGGCAACGCGGCCGTGTTCAAGCCGGCCACCGAAACCCCGCTGTCGGGGCTGCACTTCGCCCGCGCCCTGCACGATGCGGGCCTCCCGGCCGGCGTGCTGAACGTCGTCACCGGCCGCACCGCCGAGCTCGAACAGGCGCTGCTGGACGACCCGCGCATCGTCGGCATCACCTTCACCGGCTCCAACGACGTCGGCAACCGCATCCGTCGCCGCCTGGCCGACCGCAACGTCCGCTTCCAGGGCGAACTCGGCGGCAAGAACGCCTCGGTCGTCCTGAAGGACGCCGACCTGTCCGCCGCCGCGAAGGCCGTCGTCGCCGCCTCCTTCGGACAGGCCGGACAGCGCTGCACCGCCACCAGCCGGGTGATCGTCGAACAACCGGTGTACGAGGAGTTCACCGCCCACCTGCTCGCCGAGGTCGAAGCGCTGCGCATCGGTCCCGGCAGTGACCCGGCCACCACCCTCTGCCCCCTGTCCAGCCCCCGGCACCAAGACTCGGTCCTCGACGCCGTCGTCCGCGCGGTCGAGCAGGGTGCCACCGTCCTCGCCGGCGGCGCCGCCGACACCGACGGGGAGCGGGCGCACGGCTGCTACGTACGCCCCACCGTGCTCGCCGACGTCACCCCCGACACCTCGGTCTGGCGCGAGGAGGTCTTCGGCCCGGTGCTCGCCCTCCGCGCGGTCGACGACTTCGCCCAGGCGGTCGACGCCGTCAACGACTCGGGCTTCGGCCTGGCCGCCGCCGTCTTCACCCGTGACCTGGAGAGTGCCTACCGCTTCGCCGACGAGGCCGAATGCGGACAGGTCGCCGTGAACACCACCACCACCGGCTGGGACGTCCACCTCCCCTTCGGCGGATTCCGCGACTCGGGCACCGCCTACAAGGAGCAGGGCGACGAGGTGCTGCGCTTCTCCACCCGGGTCAAGACCGTCGCCGTCCACTTCGGTGCCTGAGCACGCCCCGTACGTGATGAGCAAGGAGGACGCCCGTGGCTGACGAGACGGTCGGCATCGTCGGCGCCGGCATCGTGGGCCTGGCCACCGGCCGGGAGATCGCCCTGCGCCGCCCCGGCACCAGGGTCGTGGTGCTGGAGAAGGAACCGCAGGTCGCCGTCCACCAGACGGGGCACAACTCCGGAGTGGTGCACGCCGGTATCTACTACCCACCGGGAAGCCTGAAGGCCGAACTGTGCGTACGGGGGGTGTCCCTGCTGCGCGAGTACTGCCAGGAACGCCGGCTGCCCTACCGGGAGACCGGCAAGCTGGTCGTGGCGGTGCGTCAGGACGAGCTGGGCCGCATGGAGAACCTCTACGAACGGGCCAGGAACAACCACGTGCCCGAGCTGCGGAGGATCTCCGGGGAGGAGATCAAGGAGATCGAGCCGCACGCCGGCGGCATCGCCGCCCTGCACTCCCCGCGGACCGCGATCACCGACTACCCGGCCATCGCGCGGGAGTTCGCCAAGGATATCGAGGTCTCCGGCGGTGAGGTCAGACTCGGCTTCCCGGTCACCTCGATCACCCGCGTCCCGGACGGTGTCGAGGTGGGCTCCGGGCAGGAGAGGATACGCGTCGACCGGCTGATCCTCTGTGCCGGCCTGCACTCCGACTCGGTGGCCAGGCTTGCCGAGGACGGCAGCGAACCGCGCATCGTGCCCTTCCGGGGTGAGTACATGCTGCTCAAACCGGACCGGACCCACCTGGTGAACGGACTCCTCTACCCGGTCCCGGACCCCCGTTACCCCTTCCTCGGCGTGCACTTCACCCCGCGCGTCGACGGCTCCGTGGAGGTCGGCCCGAACGCCGTTCTGGCCCTCGCCAGGGAGGGGTACAGCCTCGGCAGAATCTCGCCGAGGGACCTCGCCGGGCTCGCCGCCTATCCGGGCATCTGGCGCATGGCCGCGCAGCACTGGCGGACCGGTGTCAGGGAGTACCGGGGCTCGCTGTCGAAGTCCGCCTTCATGAAGGACGCCGCACTGTACGTGCCCGAGGTCGGCGTCGCGGACGTCGTTCGCGGCGGCGCCGGCGTCCGCGCCCAGGCCCTGGACCGCGACGGCACACTCGTCGACGACTTCCGCATCCACACCGAGGGCCGCGTCACCGCCGTGCGCAACGCGCCCTCACCGGCCGCCACCGCCAGTGCGGCGATCGCCGAGCACATCGCCGACGAGGTGTTCGCCGGCCGCGACGGCCTCTGATCCACCCGGGCGAAAGCCCAGTGCAGAGGGCCCTTCCCACGCAACAAGTGCTTGCGCTCCAGACCCTTAGCAGGGGCTCACGCCCCGCCTAGCGTTCATAGCGCACCACCCGATCCCCACCCTTCCGACAGAAAGAAGAACGGACATGTTCGTCGTCGACACCCAGATCCACATCTGGAAGGAAGAGACCCCGGACCGTCCATGGGTCCCCGGAGCGCGCGAGCGCATCCGGCTCAACGGCCACCGCGAGGACCCCTTCTCCTACGAAGAGGCACTCGAGCTGATGGACGAGGCCGGCGTCAACCGCGCGCTGATCCTGCCGCCCTCCTGGGAGGGCAACCGCATCGACTACGCCCTCGAGGCCTGCGAGGCCCACCCGGACCGCTTCGGCATCATGGCCCGCGTCCCGCAGGACAACGAGGCCGAGGGCACCGCGATGCTCAGGGACTTCGCCCAGAACCCGCACATCAAGGGAACCCGCCTCACCTTCCACCGCCCGCAGGACCGCAACTGGATGATCGACGGCACCAACGACTGGTACTGGCCGATCGCCGAGGAGCTCTCCGTCCCCACCATGGTCCACGCGCCGATCTGGAAGCGGGAACTCGGCCAGATCGCCGCCAAGCACCCCGGGCTGAAGATCATCATCGACCACATGGGCATCATGGCCCGCTGCGTCGACGACGCCATCGGCTACTGGGCGCAGGAGACCGCGGACCTGCACGTCCACCCCAACATCTACGTCAAGGTCTCGGCGCTGCCCGGCTACTCCACGCAACCCTTCCCCAACAACAACATCCAGAAGTACGTGCGCGAGATGGTCGACAGGATGGGCCCGCAGCGCTGCTTCTACGGCACCGACATCACCCGCCTGCTCGGCCACGGCATCACCTACACCGACACCATCGAGCAGTTCACCAAGCACTGGGACTTCACCCCCGAGGAACTCGACTGGATCATGGGCCGGGGGATCTGCGAGGTCCTGGACTGGCCGATCGAAGGCTGAGGAAACACCCGAGATGACGGACACTCAGAACAAGCCGGGCGCCGACGGCGGTGACGCCGTCGTCTCCGCCTTCACCGCTGCCGGCGCCGACTACCTCTTCTGCTCATCGGGGTCCGAGTGGGCCCCGGTATGGGAGTCCCTGGCCCGCCGTCACCGCGACGGCGACGCCGCACCGGAGTACCTCGACCTCACCCACGAGACGGTGGCGGTCGGCATGGCCACCGGCTACGCGCTGCTCACCCGGCGCCCCCAGGGCGTGCTCCTGCACGCCGCCCCCGGACTCCTCCAGGGCTCCATGGCCGTGCACGGCGCCCTGCTCGCCGGCGCCCCGATGGTGGTCGCCTCCTCGGAGTCGACCACGTACGGCGACGGCCCCGGCCCGGACCCGGGCGGCCAGTGGTACCGCAACCTGTCCGTCGTGGGCGGCCCGCACCACGTGGCGCAGCCGTTCACCAAGTGGGCCAACGAGGCGGCGAGCATCCACACCCTGCCCACGATGATCACGCGGGCGGCGGAGCTGGCCTGGCGCGCCCCGGCGGGCCCCGCCTACCTGAACATTCCTCTGGAGATCCTGCTGGAGGAGTGGGACGGCCGCGAGGCCAAACCCGTCGTCCGGCCGGGCTCCACGCACAGCTCGCCCGAGGAGGTCGACCCGGTCGCCCGGATGATCCGCGAGGCGAGGAACCCCGTGATCGTCACCGAGACGGCCGGCCGCGAGGCGGGCGGTTTCGAGGCGCTGGTCGCCTTCGCCGAGGCGTGGAACATCCCGGTCGTCGAGCCCGACTCGGCGGTGTGCGGCAACTTCCCGCGCACCCATCCGCTGCACGCAGGCAGCGACATCGGGCCGTGGATGGACGAGGCCGACCTGATCCTGCTGGTCAACTGCCGGGCCCCGTTCTACCCGCCGAGCCGCAGGCCGTCGAAGGCGCAGATCGTCGTCATCGACCAGGTGCCACAGCGCCCGCACATCGTCTACCAGGCGCTGTTCGCGGACGTGTACCTGGAGGGCAACGTCGCCAACACCCTCCGCCAACTGGCCAAGAGAGCCAAGGTCGTTGAGACCGGCGCGGCGGCCGGGACGGCGATCGCCGCACGCCGGCCGGCGCAGGAGGAACGTCACGCCGCCGAGCAGTCGGCGATCGCACGGGCCGAGGCGAAGGCCGGGCAGTCCGAGGGCGTCGACCCGGTGCTGGTCGCCGCGACGCTGCGCAAGCTGCTGGCCGGCCAGGACGGCATCGTCGTGGACGAGACCATCACGCACAGCCGCGTCGTCAAACGTCACCTGCGGACCGCCGCCCCGGACTCGTACTTCTACGTGCAGGGCGGCCTCGGTCAGGGCATAGCGGTCGCGCTCGGCGTCAAACTGGCGGCGAAGGAACGCCCGGTGGTCCTCACCGTCGGCGACGGTGCCTTCACCTACAACCCGGTGATCCCGTCGTACGACGCCGCCAAGACGTACGACCTGCCGGTCCTGATCGTGGTGTTCAACAACCGCGTCTACAAGTCGATGAATCTCAACCACCGTCGCTTCTACCCCGACGGCGCGGCCGCCGAGACCGGCGAATGGCTCGGCACCGACCTGCACCGGCTGCCCCGGCTCGCGGCCTTCGCCGAACCGTTCGGCATGCACACCGAAACCGTCGACGCCGCCGACGCCCTCGCACCCGCCCTGGAGCGCGCGCTGAAGGCCGTGGCGGAGGGCACCACCGCCGTCGTCGACGTACTCGTCACCCGCTGACCCAGGAGGCTCCCGCACCATGACCGACACTGCCACCCCGAAGCCGGGAAAGGTCCGCGTCCCCGCCGGGGAACTGCGTGCCTTCGCAGCCGCCCTGCTCGAGAAGGGCGGGCTCGGACCCGAGCACGCCCGCACCACCGCCGACGTGTTCGTCTGGGCCGCGCTGCGCGGCGTCGACTCGCACGGCATCGCTCGCGTGCCCGCCTACCTGGAACTGCTGGCCAAGGGCGTGGCCAATGCCACGCCCGAGATCACGGTCGAGTCGACCGCGCCGGCCGTCGCCGTCCTCGACGCCGACCGCGCCCCCGGCCCGGTCGCCCTGATCGCCGCCGCCGACGAGGCGGTCCGCCGGGCCCGCGAGACCGGTGTCGCCTCCGTGGGCGTACGGCAGACCGTGCACACCGGAGCCATCGGCTACTACGTGTCGAAGATCGCCGAACAGGGCCTGGTCGGTCTCGGCTTCGTCGCCGGCATGCCCAACATGGGCTACACCGGAGTGAAGGGAGCGGCCGTCGCCACCAGCCCGTTGGCGATCGCCGTACCGGCCCGGGAGCACGCCCCCCTGCTGCTGGACATGGCCACCGCCACCATCGCCCTCGGAAAGATCCGCCAGGCGAAGGCGAACGGCACGCCGCTGCCGGAGGGAGCCGCGGCCACCGCGGACGGCACGCCCACCACCGACCCGGAGCAGGCGGTCATGCCGCTGCCGCTGGGCGGGGCCAAGGGCTCAGGCATGTCGCTGGCGTTCGAACTGCTGACCAGTGTGCTGGTCGGGGCGCCGATCCTGGCGGCGTTCCACTCGGACGACCCGGCCGGCCGCAAGCACCGGCAGAACGCACTGCTGATCGCCCTCGATCCGGCGGCCTTCGGCGACCCGGACGCCTTCACCGCGGCGGTCGACACCACTCTGGCCACCCTGAAGGGGCTGCCCGTCGCGGACGGCGCCGACGCGATCCACTACCCCGGCGAGCGCAGCGCCGCCGTGGCCGCGGAACGCGGCGAGCTGGGCGTACCGGTGGCGCCGAAGGTGTGGCGCGAACTGAACGAGAACGCCGCCAGGCTTGGGGTGACACCGCCAGAGACCGCATAGCCGTCTGCCGCGGTCGATCGCGCCGGAGGGCGTCCTCGGCCGACGGGCCTCACCGGGGTTCGGGCGTCAGTGTCTTGACGCGGCGGAGCGTGAGGACGGTCTCCGCCGCGTCCACGTCCCGCCGGCTGCCGATCTTCTCGCTGACGAAGGTGTAGAGATCCCCGATGGTGCGGCAGAGCACCGACAGCACCAGATTGGTCCGCCCGGTGACGGCGGCGGCGAAGCGGACCTCCGGCTGCGCCGCGAAGAACCGTCCCGTCCCGTCGAGGGCACGCGGGGCGGTGGTCAGCCAGACGAGCGCTTCGACGCCCTGCCCGAGGGGCTCACTGTCGTACTCGACGGCGAAGTGGAGCACGCCGGTGGAGCGGAGCCGTTCAAGGCGCTTCTTCACGGCCGTCTCGGACAGGCCGGCCGCCGCCTGCAGATCGGTCAGTGGACTGCGCCCGTCGCGGCGCAGCACCTCCAGCATGGCCTGGTCGGTGGCGTCGAGCGCGACGGGAGTCGTGACCGGCGCCGGAGCGGGTGCCCGCAGCGCAGCCTCCTCGGCCGGTTCGAGGGCGCTGATCTTGCGCAGCCAGCGCAGGGAGTTGCCGTAGTAGGCGTGCAGGATGCAGTGGGCGTCGACGGCGGTCACGTGAGGGGTGCGCTGCAGGCGATCGAGGAGGAGTTCGTCGCGTTCGCGGCTGCTGCGGGGCCGGAACGCGCAGACGACCTCGGTGCCACCGGCGGTCAGGTCGACGTAGTGGGTGTCGGGCCGCCCGGCGATGACGGCAGCCAGCTGCGCCGCCGTGTTCGGGGCACAGCTCAGCCGCACGATCCAGCTGGTGCGCCCCAGGCGGCTGTCGTCGACCATGCCGGTGACCCGCAGGTTCACGGTGGTGCGCAGCCGTCGGAACCGCCGCGCGACGGTCTGGTCGGACACCCCGAGCACCTGGGCGATACGGCTGAAGGACGCCCGTCCGTCCAGTTCGAGCGCCTGCAGCAGCTTCAGGTCGAGCGAGTCGAGGGTGTGGGCAGCAGCGGGCGTCACGATTCTCCTGGTCTTTCATGCCGGAGCCGGAGCCGGAGCCGGAGCCGGAGCCGGGCTCCCGCGTGGCCGGGCGCGGTCCGGCTCCGACATCGTAGGACCGGGCGGTCTGTCAGTGTCCTTCGGATGCGCTGCCGGCTCCGTCGGTGGCGGGCACGGCCTCCTGCGGGGGCGCCGCGGAGCCCGTGACCGTGACGGACCGGTCGGGACGCCGGCGCAGCAGTACGGCCGAGGCCAGGGCGGCGAGTACCAGCAGGGCCGCGGACACGGTCAGGCACAGGTGCAGACCGTCGAGGAACGCCTCGGAGACCGCCCCGAGCGCACGGCCGGCGTCCGCTCCGAGATCCATACCGGCCGCCGCGCCGAGCCCGTTCGCCTCGACCGCCTCGGTCACCGAACGGGCCACGCCGCCGCTCACCCCCGCATCGGCGAGGTGACCGGGCAGCGTGTCCACCGCCTTCATCGCCAGCAGGGTGCCGAGCACTGCCGGGCCCAGCGAGCCGCCAACCTGACGGAAGGCGTTGTTGCCCGCGGCGGCCATGCCGGCCTGCGGGCCGGGCACCGCGGAGACGGCGGCGCTGGTGATGCACGGAAAGGCGAGGCCCAGCCCCAGCCCGAGCAGAGCCAGCCGCCAGGCCAGCGACATGAACGACGTCGAGACACCGAGTGTCGTCAGCGACAGCAGAGCGGCCGCGCTGATCAGCATCCCGGCCGTGATGAGCACCCGTGGCGACCACCGACGCATCAGCGGGCCCATCACCACACCCATGATCATCGAGACGACGTTGACCAGCACCAGGCGCACACCGGCCTGCCAGGTGTCCAGCTGCTGCACCATGCCGAGGTAGAGGCTCAGGACGAAGAAGAAACCGATCAGCCCGAGGAAACTCACCATGGCGACAAGGGTGGAGGCCGCGAAGGTGGAGTTGCGGAACAGCGACAGATCCAGCATCGGCTCCTCGCTGCGCCGTTCCACGACGACGAACAGGGCGCCGCTCACCACAGCAACCACGAGAGCGATGACCGTCCCGGGGGCGGCGAAGGAATCGGCTCCGCCCTCGATGACTCCATACACCAGGGCCGTGATGGCCACCGCGGCGGTGATCTGACCCGGCCAGTCCAGCCGGCGCCCGCCGAAGCCCCGGAACTCAGGCAGGGACCTCCATGCCACCGCCATGGTGACGAGGGACACCGGCACGGGCAGCAGGAAGATCCACCGCCAGCTGGTGTGCTCGACGAGCGCACCGGCGAGCAGCGGGCCGACGACCATTGCCGCCATCATGCAGGTTGTCCACAAGCCGATGTACTTGCCGCGCTCGCGCGGATCCGGCGCCGCTCGGCTGATCAAAGCCAGCGTCACCGGGAGCAGGGCCGCGGCGCCCACACCGGACAGCGCCTGACCGGCCCACAGCATCTCGATCGACTGGGCGGTCAGGGACACCGCCGCGCCCACCGCGCAGAGCGCCAGGCCCGCCTGGTAGACCTTCTTGGCCCCGTGCACGACACCGAACACGCCCGCCGTGAGGATCAGCGCGGCCACCGGCAGCACGAAGGCGTCCTGCACCCAGGACAGTTGGGCCGTCGACGCATTCAGCGCCCGCTGGATCACCGGCAGACTCACCGCGACGGTCGTCACGGGCAGATACGCCACGAACACCCCCGCGCACGCGAGTGCGACGACGGCCGACCGGCGGCTGTCCGTGGCCGCCTTACTCGAAAGATTCAAGGAAATTCTCCCGTGCGGTGCACAGCACCACGTATATCGACTGAACGCTCCACTGTGGACGTCCCGACCCCGCGCAAGCCAGCCAGCACCCCGGACAGTGCGGGAATCCGACATCGAGGAGGCGGAATTCAGGGATTTCCCACACTGAAAAGCGGCCCTGATCCCACCGGATGCACAACACGCCAGCTCAGCGGCGTGCCCTGGGATGTCGGAATGCACGCTGGACCGGAATGGGTGCCGTCGGTATCGCCCCCGTCACCGCTCCGCCCATTGAGCCGGAACGGAAGAACGGGAGAGTACTCCCCCCGATTGGACAAGGCTTTGGTCGCGCAAGTTAACCCTGCGTTTCCGGCCACTTCCCGCGGGACCGCCCGTCGCCTACGTTCACCACGCATTCGCCCGGCGCATTCCCGCGCCGGGCCAGACGTACGACGCTAGGTGGTCGAAATGAGCCGAGGCACAGCTCTCATCGTCGGCGGTGGGATCGGTGGCCTGTCCACCGCCATCGCGCTGCGCAACGCGGGGTACGACGTCCATGTCGTGGAGATCCAGGCTGACCTCCACTCGTCGGTGTACGGCGTGGGCATCATCCAGCCGGTGAACGCGCTGCGCGCGCTGGAGGCGATCGGGTGCGCGGAGGCCTGCATGGCCGTCGGGTACTCCACCACGGCGTGGGGTCAGATGCTCGACGTGGACGGCAACCTCGTACGCGAGATGCCCGGTGCCCGGATCCCCGGGTCCGACCTGCCGCCCATGAACGGCCTCACCAGGCCGCAGTTGCACAGGATCCTCACCGACAAGGCCCTTGAGACCGGGGCCGTGCTCGAGTACAGCAAGACGTTCACCACCCTGAAGGACGGGCCGGCGGGCGTCGCCGTCGAGTTCACCGACGGCTCCTCGAGTGTCTACGACTACGTCGTGGGCGCGGACGGCGTCTACTCCAAGGTCCGCCCCCATGTGATGGCCGAGGGCCTGAAGCCGGTCTACCTGGGCCAGTCGGCGTTCCGGCTCAACATCCCCAGGGAGCCGGAGATCGACCGGATCATCCTCCAGCACGGTCCGGAGGGCCTGGCGGGCTTCGTGCCGATCGGCCCCGACCTGGCCTATCTTTTCTACAACACCACCTGGGAAGAGGGTCGTTGGCTCGACCAGGACAAGATGGCCGACGAACTCCGCGAGCGGCTGGCCCCGTTCGGCGGACTGACCGGACGCGTCCGTGACAAGTACATCAACGACCCGGCCCAGATCGTGTTCCGTCCCGAGGAGTGGCTGATCGCCCCCGCGCCGTGGCACAACGGCCGCATCGTGCTGATCGGCGACGCGGTCCACGCCGTCACCCCGCACCTCGGCCAGGGTGCCGCCCAGGCGATCGAGGACGGTGTCGTGCTTGCCGAGTGCCTGGCCACCCACCCCGACCACGAGGACGCGTTCACGTCCTACAGCGAGCGCCGCTACGAGCGGTGCCGGCTCATCGTGGAGTCGTCGGTGGCGATCGGCGAGTACGAGATGGACCCGGCGTCCCACCCGGACTTCGACCACGCGGGTCTGACGCAGCACGTGCTGGAAACCATGATCCAGCCCGTCTGACCCGGTGCCGCCGATCTCGGCGGCACTCCGGCCGGACCGGCCGCACCGGATCACCGTGCACACCCTGGGCGCCGGTCCGGCGCCCTTTCCCCCGGGGCGACTTCTGGCTCCATCAGGGTCCCGCTCTGTCTGTCCCTTGCGTATTCCCGTCCCCTTCGCTCCCGCCCCTCGAAGGCGCCCCGCGGCGCCACGGCCCCGACAGTCCAGCGAAAGGCAGTCCACGATGACCATGTCCGCACACACCCTGAGAAACCTCGCCATGGCGGCGGCCATCGGGACCACCGCGGTGCTCAGCGGCTGCGGCGGCAGCAGCAGCGCCACGAGCGGTGACGGCGACGCCCTCGCCCTCGGCTTCGTCAACGGCGACACCAGTGAGTTCGCCACGTGTCTGCAGAAGGCCGTCGAGCAGGAGGCGCGGGCTCAGGGCGTCAATCTGAAGACAGCCAACTCCCAGATGGACGCGGGCAAGGAACTGTCCAACATCGAGGACATGATCACCCGTCAGGTGGACGCACTGGTCGTGCAGACCGTCAACATCGACGCGCTCGAGGGCGACATCGCCAAGGCCGGCGCCGCCGACGTACCCCTCTACCTGACCTCACTCGCCACCAGCGACACCTCCGGCATCCTCGGCGCCGCGGCCGTCGACCTGAAGAAGCTCGGTGCCCTGGACGCCGGCTGGGTCGCCCAGGACGCGGGAGACAGGCGGGTGAAGGTCGGTGTCATCGCAGGTGCCCCGGGGGCCGCCTCCGACCTGATGGTCGCAGGCTTCACCGAGGCCCTGCCCGGCAACGCGAAGGTGGTCGCGAACCAGCCCGGCATGTTCAACCCGGTCAAGGCCCAGGACGTGGCCGTGAACATGATCCAGGCACACCCCGACCTGGACTACGTCTTCGTGGCCAACGAGGAGATGGCCTTCGCCGCCCGCAAGGTCTTCGACGCCGCCGGCGGCAAGGACATCAAGATCGTCACCGAGAACGGCACCGACGAGGGACTGGCCGCCATCAAGGACGGGCGCTTCTCCGCCACGGTCGCCAACTCGCCCCAGGTGATCGGTGAAACCGCCGTCAGGAGCGCGGTCGACCTGCTGGAGAAGGGCGAGAAGGGCAAGGTCACCAGCATCCCGCTCACACTGATCACCGAGAACAACGTGCAGGAGGCTCCGCAGTACTGCTCGAAGTGAGCCGGCAGCGGGCATGTGAACCCGCTACCGGAGCCGGGCTGCCACCGCCCACCCCAGGCGCCGCCGCGTGGCAGTCCATACCGACGGCAGAACGGTCCGGACCGGGCAGCGCCGGGAGCCCTGACCTCGGCCCCGGCGGTACGGACTCGCCGGGGTCGTCAGTGATTCGGGCTCTGCAGGACATCGGCCAAGGTTTCCAGAGCGCCGAGGACCGCCGACCGGCGGTCACCGAGGCCGGCCAGCAGGCGGCTCGCAATCTCCAGCTGGCGGGGGAAGAGATCGTCCACCACTTCCCTGCCGGCGTCGGTCAGGGAGACGAGGGCGGCGCGGCGGTCGGCGGGGTTGGGGGTCCGTTCGATGAGGCCACGGGCTTCCAGTTTGGCAAGGCCCTGACTGACACCGGCCCGCGAGAGCCCCAGGTCGTCGGCGATCCTGCGGGCGATCAAAGGCGACTGCGCGTACCGGAGCGGCACCAGCAGGTCCATCTCGTGCGGCGTGACCGGTGCGCCCTCGTACAGGGATACGACGGCCTGATCGAGGAGGTTGTTGATGGACTTGACGAACCCCGCGAGCTTCATCGCGGACATGTCGATGCCCGGCCCGTGCAGCTCCCACTGCTTACGGACCTCCCACGAGGACGGCAGCATTCAGGACCCCTCTTTGTTAAGCGACGAACTATCCCTTATCGTTTCTTGCATGCTACCTCCCGACAGTCCTCCACGCCACGAAACCAACCCGCTCGCCGACACCGCGGCCACCCCGGCGACCGCCGGACACCATCGCGTCGGCGCCCTGCTGGCGGTGCTCGGCGCACTCACCGCGTCGGCACCGCTGGCCACCGACATGTACGTGCCGGGCCTGCCCGCGATGGGGGAGGCCCTCGGCGCTAGCAGCTCCACGATCCAGCTGACCATGACCACCTTCCTGATCGGCCTCGTCGTCGGTCAGCTGTTCTTCGGACCGCTGAGCGACAGCCTGGGGCGGCGACGGCTACTGATCGCCGGCTCCGCCGGGTTCGCCGTGTTCTCCCTGTTCTGCGCCGTGTCGCCCAACGTCGAGACCTTGCTCGCCGCGCGATTCCTCCAGGGCGTCAGCGGCGCGATCGGCATGGCCCTGGCGCGGGCAGTGATCACCGACCGCTTCCACGGACGGGACATCCCCAAGTACTTCGCGGTGCTCTCCCAGATCCTCGGTGTCGCACCGATCGCCGCTCCCGTCATCGGCGGTGCGGTCCTGGCGGTCTCCACCTGGCGGATCGTCTTCGTCGTCCTCGCTGTGATAGGCGTCGGCCTCGCCGTGTCCGTCGTCGTGAAGGTTCCCGAGTCGCTGCCGCCCGAGCGGCGGCACAGTGGCGGTGTGGGCAGTTCCTTCCGCGCCATGAGCCGGCTGGTGGCCACCCGGCGTTTCATGGGGTACGTGCTCGTTCTCGGCTTCACCGGTGCCGCCCTTTTCGCGTACATCGGCGGCTCCAGCTTCGTCTTCCAGGACATCCACGGAGTCTCGTCGACCGTCTACTCGCTCATCTTCGCGGCGAACGCCGTGGGGGTGCTGATCGCCGGCGCCACCTTCGGGCGACTCGCCCACCGGGTCTCGCTCCACGCCCTGCTCGTCTCGGGCCTCGCCATCACGACGGTGGCCTCACTGGCCCAGGTACTCGTCGTCACTCTCGCCGGGGAGAGCCTGGCCGGCTCCTGGATCTGCCTCTTCGTGGGCAATACCGGCATCGGCCTGATCTTTCCCGCGAGCATGAGCCTGGGGCAGAACGCCGGACGCAGCGCACCGGGCGGCGCCTCGGCACTTCTCGGCGCGTTCCAGTTCACCTTCGGCGCCCTCGCCACCCCGCTGGTCGGCGCCTTCGGAGAGGAGAGCTCGCAGCCCATGGCCGTGATCATGCTCGTGGCGCTTTTGGGAGCCGTGCTCGCGGTGGCCGTCCTGGTCCGCCCCTGGCAGCGAGACTCCGAGGCCGACGTCCCGGCGACCCAGTAGTCGTAGACCGGACCGTCGAGGGCGGTGCGCGCGTGCGGGGCGCAGAACCAGGGGTGTTCGGCGAGCGTGGCGGCGCCGTCAGTCGCGGACGAAGGTCAGCAGGTCGGCGTTGAACTGGTCGGCGAACCTGGGCACCATCGACAGGCCGTGCGGTGCGCCCTGGTACACCTTCAAGGTCGAACCCGTGACCAGCTTCGAGGACTTGGAGGCCGCGGCCACGATGGGGACGATCTGATCGTCGTCACCGTGCACGATCAGGGTGGGGATGTCGAACCGCTTGAGGTCCTCGGTGAGGTCGGTCTCGGAAAACGCCTCGACGCAGTCGTACGCGCCCTTGATGCCCACGGACATGGACCACAGCCAGAACGCGTCGCGGGTGCCCTGTGTCACCGTCGATCCGGGGCGGTTGGCACCGAAGAAGGCCGCACTGAGGTCCTGGTAGAACTGCGAGCGGTCGTTCGCAACGCCGTTGCGGATCTCGTCGAAGACCTCGATCGGCAGTCCCTCGGGGTTCTCCGGCGTCTTCAGCATCAAGGGCGGGATCGCGCCGAGCAGGACGGCCTTGGCGACCCGTGCGGTGCCGTGCCTGCCGATGTAGCGGGTCACCTCACCGCCGCCGGTCGAGTGGCCCACGAGGACGATGTCGCGCAGATCCAGGGTCTCGATCAGGGACGCGAGGTCCTCGGCATAGGTGTCGAGGTCGTTGCCGTTCCAGGGCTGTCCGGAGCGTCCGCCCCCGCGCCGGTCGTGGGCGATCGCGCGGAAGCCGTTGTCCGCGACCAGTTTCGCCTGGGGGTCCCACGCGTCGGCCGTCAGCGGCCAGCCGTGACTGAACACGACCGGCTGCCCGGATCCCCAGTCCTTGTAGAAGATCTCAGTGCCGTCCTGCGCGGTGATGAAAGCCATGGCGTGATTCCTCGCGGTCGCGATCGCATCGGCATCGGACGTGGCGGCCTGCGGCCGGCTGGGACTCCCCGGGCCGCTGGGCGCGGACTGCGGACTGACTTCAGCGGCTGAGGCGGGTCGGGTCCCGGCGGGAGCCGGTTTCCCACCTTCCGCAGCCCAGACGACGCCACCCGGGGTGACAGCCGTGGTCGCCACGTGGAACAGACCCCGAACACTCGACGCAACGAGCGTCGCGCCCACCATGGCGCCCGTGCCGGGTTCGACCTCCAGCTTCGCGCAGCCGAAACCCTCCCGCATCATGAAGCGCGTTGTTGCCGGCCGGTCGCGGCCTCTGTGGCCTGACCCGATGGCACCGGCGATCAGCAGGCCTCCCGCCAACGGCGCTCCGAGCGTGCCGGCGAACTCCACCAGCCCCCTGCAGCGGTGAGCTGCCGACCGACACCGATTCGGGCCGGGCCGGATGCCTCGGGCGAGCGGGGCCGGGCGGCCGTGGGTACCGTGGACAGCGGGCCACCAACACACCCAGGACGTTCGCACGCGTGCGGGGAAGGTGGCGCTCATGTGCCGGTGGCTCGCTTACTCGGGACAGCCGGTGTTGCTCGGTGACCTTCTGTACAAGCCGGAGCACTCCCTCATCGACCAGAGCCTGCACTCACGCATGGGAGCCCAGACGACGAACGGAGACGGCTTCGGCATCGGGTGGTACGGGCCCGACGCCCGGACACCGGCGGTGATTCGCGACACGGGCCCGGCCTGGAACAACCGCAATCTCCAGGAGATTGCCGCCCATGTACGCTCGCCTCTGTTCTTCGCCCATGTGCGCGCCTCGACGGGAACGGCGGTGCAGCAGACCAACTGCCACCCCTTCCGGCACGGTCGGTGGATGTGGATGCACAACGGTGCCATCGCCGATTTCGCCCGGCTGCGCCGGGAGCTCTGCTTCCTCATCGACCCGTCGCTCTTCGCCGACCTCGAAGGTTCCACCGATTCCGAGGTGATGTTCTACCTGGCCATCACATTCGGGCTCGACCAGGACGCGCCCCGCGCGGTGGCCCGGATGGCGGGGACGGTCGAACGCGTCGGTCGTCGGGCCGGCGCCGAGTACCCACTCCAGATGACCGTGGCGGTGTCGGACGGGGAGCGGCTGTGGAGCTTCCGCTATTCGAGCCGGCGGTCCTCCCGCTCACTGTTCTACAGCAGCCAGGTGGACAGCGTGCGTGCGCTCCATCCGGACCTGCGGGCCCTGAGAGGTATGTCCAACGAGACGCGTCTGGTGGTGTCGGAGCCGTTGGGTGATCTGCCGGGGCTCTGGAACGAGGTGCCGGAGAGCAGCTACGGGGTGGTGCAGCCCGGCAGTGACGAGTTCCTGCCCTTCGAGCCGGTGGCTGCCTGAGGCCGGCGCGGCGCCGCCCGGATCTTCCGCGACCCCCGGGCGGGCCCGCCGAGGCCCAGGAGAGGCGGCGCAGGCGGTGTGGGCACATCCTTGAAACAGGCTTCTGGGAGCGGGGGTATGGCGTGGTGCGAACCGTGGGCGTCGAGGAAGAGCTTCTTCTGGTCGACGCGCGGAACAGCGAGCCCCGAGCCCTGTCGGCGGTGGTGCTGGCCAGGGCGAACGGGCGGAGGTGCGGTGGACCGGCCTTGGAGGCGGAACTGCACCGGCAGCAACTGGAGTTCGCCACGGCGCCGCAGTCCGCCATGGGCGACTTGGCGGAGGAGATCGTTCGTTCCCGCAGGGAGGTCGCCGAACACGCTGGGGAGTCGGGTGCGGCCGTGGCCGCACTGGCCACTTCGCCGCTGCCCGTCGCGCCGTCGATCGGCACGGGCGAGCGATACCGGTGGCTGGAACGGAACTTCGGCCTGACGGCACAGGAACAAATCACCTGTGGCTGCCATGTTCATGTGGCCGTGGACTCGGACGAAGAAGGCGTCGCCGTACTGGACCGGATACGGCCGTGGCTGTCGGTGCTGCTGGCCCTGAGCGCCAACTCCCCCTTCTGGCAAGGGAACGACAGCTCGTACAACAGCTACCGGAGCAGGGTCTGGAACCGCTGGCCCTCGGCCGGCCCGGTGGAGGTGTTCGGCAGTGCCGAGCGCTACCACGCGCAGGTACGGGAACTCCTTGCGACGGAGGTGCTCCGGGACGAAGGGATGGTGTACTTCGACGCGCGGTTGTCGCACCGTTACCCCACGGTCGAACTGCGGGTCGCGGATGTGTGCCTCGACCCCGCGGACACGGTACTGATCGCCTCCCTGGCGCGCGGACTCGTCGAGACGGCGGCCCGCCAGTGGCGGGCGGGTGAACCCCCGGCCCGGTTCGGCGCCGGAATCCTGCGGCTGGCGGCCTGGCAGGCGGGACGGTGGGGGCTGGAGGGGCCCCTGCTCCACCCGTGCACGATGCGTCCCCGGCCGGCTGCGGAAGTGGTGGGCGCGCTGCTGGAGCATGTCGGCGGGGCACTGGCGGACTGCGGAGACCTCGAACGGGCGGAAGAGGCGCTGCGATCGCTCTCGGCGCGTGGAACGGGCGCCCGAACGCAGCGTGAGCTGCTGCGTCTCACGGGCAGTCTGCGGGCCGTGGTGAGTGAGTGCGTCCGTCTGAGCCGCGGATAGGGAAGCCGGGAGCCGGGCGGAGGCCGCCGGACCCGTCCGTGTGCCGTGTGTCGCTGGGGCCGGGTGACGACAACAGGGACGGATGCGCGTAGGGGCGCCAGCGTCCTGGGTGCCGGACCGTGGCGGCCGCTCGGTATGCGCCGCCCGTCACCGCCCTGGTGACGCGAACGGCAGCCCTGTCACCGTACGGTCCGGCATCCGTTCTCGAGCCGGTCTCGGGTGCCGGAGACAGTGAAGCGTGCGCCCTCGCGATCATGGATGATGAAGGAGGGGGTGTCGCGGGGGCCACCGACCGGTGAGGGTGTCGGTTCGGATTCGCCTCCGGCCATGACGGCGGCGGCAGCTGCCTCCTTGCCGTCCTCGACGCGGAAGTCGATGACCCAGCGGGGCCGAACCGCAGGATCCGGATCGGTTCCGGGGACCTGACCGTGCAGGGTGGCGACGGTGCGTCCGGCGCACTGGACGAGGACGTGGTCGTGCGCGTAGTCGACCGTGCACCCTCCGGGAGGCTGGGCCCAGTCGAAGACCTCCGCGTAGAAGATGGCGGCCTCGAACGCGTCGCGGGTCTCCAGATCCAGCCTGCCGGGGGCATTGCCCCGGCCCACGGACCACGCCGACGTCGGGCCCTCCCAGAACCCGAACACGGCCCCGTCGCGGTCGGCGGCGATTCCGGCGCGGCCAAAACCCAGCGGGAGAGGGCCGACGGCGAGCGTGGCGCCCCGTTCACTGATCCGGCCCGCGGTCTCGTCCGCGTCCCGGACGGCGAAGTAGGGGGTCCAGACGGCGGTCGGATGACCGGTGTTCGCGCAGCACCCGATTCCGGCGACGGGTTCGCCGTCCGTCAGGGCGACGGAGAAGTTGCTGCCGAAAGAGCTGTCCCGGAACTCCCAGTGCATGACCTCGGAGTAGAAGGACTGCGCCTCCCGCAGATTCCCCGCCATCAGGTTGACCCAGCACGGTGCGCCGGGCGGGGGTGTGGTGTCTTCGACGTTCGACATGCGGTAGCGCCTCCGGGCGTAGCTCTGGGCCTCATCAGCCCTCTCGGCCGGGCCTGTGCGAGTGACTGCCTCGTCCGGGTCCGGCCTCGTGGATCGACGCACCTGTGCGAACTGCGGAGCGCTGTCGGCGGCACTCGGTCCGTCCTGCAAGAGAACAGCGGCGAGCGGCTCAGGCTCCTCACCTCCGGATCGCCGCCGCTGTCCGTAGCCGTCCGCGGACTCCGAGGACGGCCACGCGTCCCACGTGGCAGGTAAAGCTCACCTGACCCCACCATTGCCCCACTCGCCTTCCGCCGCATGCCGGCACCGGCACGCTCGCGCCCGATCGCACACCCTCCCCGGCTCCAACCGGGATCGGAGGATGGACGACGCGAAAAGCCCGGACCAGCGGCAGAGTGCTGCGGCTAGATCAGGGAGAGGGTGCAGCGTGCACCAGGCAGGACGGCCGGGTGCTGCGCTCGTTCCCGTTTGCTGCGGATACAGCCGCCGACGGCCCCGAGCGATCCGCCAAGGGCAGCGATGAAGAGGACGAGTCCGAGCAGGCTGTCGCCCATCGGCACACGGGGTTCCCAGTCGGTGAACGCATGGGCGGAGACAAGGGCAGTCCCGAAAAGCGCTCCGCCTGGCACGCCGCGGAGCATGCCGGGCACCATCCCGGTGTGCTCGTATCCTGCCAGCACGCTGCCAACGGCCAGGACCGCTTGCAACGCCCAGTACCCGTGTGCGGTGGAGCCGGCGAGCAGGCCTGACAGCGCGCCGGTCACCAGGGGAAGCACGATGGTTCCGAGAAGCTGTTTCTGCAGAGACTGCTGACGGAAGTCCGTGCCCCGAGTGGACCGGTCCCCGGCCCAAGAGAAGTGGTGCCCGTTTATGGCGGTTCCTTCGGCTCGGTGAAACGTGACGGTGTGCGGGAGGCAGGGCCGTGGGGTGCGAGCAGCGGCGCTCCGTGGCGCCGCATCGCTTCAGGACCCGACGCCGGTGTGTTCGCCCACCAGGTCTGCGATGAGGCCGAAGACCCCCGGCGCCAAGTGATGGCCCATCCCGGCTACGGGCACGTACACGGAGCCGCGGATTGCGGCGGCGGTGGCCAGACCACCGCTGGGATCCACCATGAGGTCGTGGTCGCCGTGGATGACCAGCGTGGGAGCGGTGATGGAGCGGACTCGTCCGGTGCGATCACCTGAGGCAGAGATCGCCTGGACCTGGCGTGCGAAGCCGCCGCCCCCGATCACGGTGGCCCGGGCCCACAGCCCGGCGACGTAGGCAGCCTCCAGCTCCTCATCGACCGGGTAGGCGGGGCCCGCGGGGTGGTGCACGACCTTCAGATGCGTCGCCAGGCCCTCCTGGGCGTCTGCCGGAGGCTTGGCCGCCGGCTTGAGCTTCGTCGACCACGCCGCCTTTCCGGCTTTCTTGCTGCCCGTGGTCGAGTACAGGGACGTGAGGGTGTGCATCTGTTCGGGATACTCCGCAGCGATGACCTGGGCGATCATGCCGCCCATGGACTGGCCGAGCAGGTGGACACGCCGGACACCGAGGTGACGGAGCAGCCCCACGCTGTCCGAGGCCGTGTCCGCAAGCGTGTACGCGTCCGGAAGGGGCCGGCCGAACAGCTGCCGCCACGCCGGGGGCGCGGGCTTGTCGATGGTGGTGGACCGGCCTGTGTCCCGGTTGTCGTGCCGGATGACTCTGAAGCCGCGCGCGACGAGGCTGTCCACGAACGCCTGCGGCCAGTAGGTCAGGTCCTGACCGAGCCCGGACAACAGCAGCAGGGGCACCCCCTCCGGGCCGCCGTCGATGCGGTAGCAGAGGCGGACACCGTCCGCCACGTCCGCGTACAGGTCGAGGGAATCGTCGTAGGTGACCGTCGGTGGCTGCATGAAACGTCCTGGTGGTGAGGTGGTTGTGCCCTCGGGACCAAGCCTCGCGCAGGTCAGAGGAAGAGCTTGCGCGAGCTCGGCGCGATGAGGCTGATGTAGCGGCTGGGCATGAGGCGCACGAAGCGGTCCAGTACCCGTGCGTCGCGGCCCACCCGGATGCGGGTCTTGTCCTTCTCGACACCGTCGACGATGACCCGGCCGCGTCGACATCGGCCAGCGCGATACCGCGGGCTCCACGTGCCGCGAGCTCGAGTGCCACGGCGCGGCCGATGCCGGAGGCGCCGCCGGTGACGACGGCAACGTTGTTCCTGATGTGGGTCATTGCTCTCCCCTGGGTGGAGTGACCTCGGAGACCTATCCGGGACGGTTTCCGGGGCGGCGGTGTGAGTGGTGGAGGGCAGTCAGTGGCTACGCCTTCGAGCGGCCGGCGCTCCGTGCGCTGGAGGTGGCCTTGCTGAACTTCATGAAGCGGTCGGGAAATTGGCCGTCACGCATCTGCTTGCGGTCGGCGTGGTAGCTCATCGACATGAGCCACGGATCTGCGTCTCCCTGGGACGGCAGGTCCGCCAACGACCGCTTCACGTAGCCGGCGCCGAAGTCCAGCAGGGGGCGGCGGCCCATGCCGGGGTCAGGTATCGCGCGTGCGGTGTCGTAGCCGTGGTCCTCCATGTAACCGAGGACACGGCAGAACTGCTCGCACAGAAGCCCGATCTTGAGGGTCCATGACGAGTTGGTGTACCCGATGGCGAAGGCGAAGTTGGGGACACCGCTCAACATCATGCCCCGGTACGCGACGAGAACGACAGGACGGATTTCCGTACCGTCGACGGCGAGTGTGATGCCGCCCATGAACTGCAGATTCAGTCCGGTGGCGGTGACGATGACGTCCGCGTCCAGGTGCTCGCCGGACGTCAACCGGATGCCGGTCTCGGTGAATGTCTCGATCGTGTCGGTCGCGATCGAAGCGCTCCCGGAGCTGATGGCCTTGAACAGGTCGCCGTCGGGAACGGCACACAGTCGCTGGTCCCAGGGGTTGTAGGGCGGGTTGAAGTGCCTGTCGACCGCGTAGCCCCTGGGCAGGGCCTTGACCTGGGCCTTGCGGAGCCCGGCGCGGACCTTGTCGGGCTTGTTGCGCGCGTAATTCCAGAAGAACTGGCCGAGGAAGATGTTCTTGCGGCGGGTCAGCCTGTATCCCAGGTTGTCCCCGAACAGGCGCCGCAGGCCCAGGCCCACCCTGTCCACCCGCGGCAGCGCCGCGACGAACGTCGGGGTGCGCTGGAGCATCGTCACATGGCCGGCTGCGCCGGGGCCTCCCGCCATGACGGGAACCATGGTCATCGCCGTGGCGCCGCTGCCGATGATGACGACGCGCTTCCCGGCGTAGTCGAGGTCTTCGGGCCAGTGCTGGGGGTGCACGATCCGACCGGCGAACTGGTCACGGGCGGGGAACACCGGGGTGTAGCCCTCGTCGTAACGGTAGTAACCACTGGCACAGAAGATCCATGTGGCCTTCACCTGGGCCGCTGTTGGCTTCCCGGTCGCCGCGTCGGCCATCTCGACGTCCACGGTCCACCTGGCCTGCTCACTCGACCACGAGGCAGCGACCACCTTGTGCCGGAACCGGATGTGGGCATCCAGCCCGTTCTCCGCAGCGGTCTCACGGATGTACGACAGGATCGCTGAACCGTCGGCGATCGACTCGCGCTCCAGCCACGGCTTGAACGCGTAACCGAAGGTGTGCAGGTCGGAGTCGGACCGGATACCGGGGTAACGAAACAGGTCCCAGGTCCCACCCGAGGCATCACGGGCCTCGAAGATGGCGAAGGTCTTGATGGGATGCTCGGTGCGGAGGTAGCGTCCGGCGCCGATCCCGGAGATGCCGGCGCCCACGATCAGGACGTCGAACTCCTCGGCGGTGCTGGTCTTGGCCATGATGGTTCGCCTCGCGGCCTTCATCGGGGTGATCGGTCGTCACTACGATTTGAGATTCCCGCGCACCGTGACAGCGCAGACCGCATCGACTTGCCAGGCCGATTGGTGCACTCTGCTCATGTGCCCTGGGCCCGATCCGAAGTAGCGGAAGGCGTGGACGGGCTCCACAGCGGCGATTCCTGGTCCTGCTCCTGGCGCGGCGCGAGGGTCACGCGGCCTTCATCAGTCCAGTTCACCGACCCCGCAGGCGCACCCGGCCACGGCGCGGACTACGCGGCTCTGAGAAAGACCGCCACGCGGGTGCGCTACGCCGCGCTCGTCCTGCTCTTCGTGTGCGGCGCGGTGCCCCTGCTGCGCCGGCTGTCGGACCGCGGCGCCGGGCGCGCGGCCGTCGCCGTGGCGTTCCTGTGGGGCTGGGGCATCGTTGCGGCCATACTCGCCGTCACTGTGTCCGCACCATGGATGGTCGCTTCCGGCGGCACCGCCGCGTTCCGGTTGCTGCCTCGCCTCGCAAGCGCCATGTCCCAGGGCCGCGAACTGCCGGTGGGTGCTGCCCTGGTCGCTGCCGAGGCCCGCGTCGGCCTCATGACCCTGCTGCGGCCCGAGGTGCCACCCCCACCTGGCCGGTCCGTGCCGACCGTGGCCACCGCACGGCTCGCCGCGACCCTGGGCACCGCTGTGGTGGCTTGCCGGCGGACTGAACCCGGCGTGCAGCCCGGCTGTCTGCCGCAGACCTCGCCCCCCGGCGTGTGCTTTCCGCTGAGCGGGTTCGACTTGGTCGCCGTAGCTCTCGCTGGGTGTTCCAACAGCACTGGAATGGAGGGCGGTTCAGCTTTGACCTTCGCATGGGTGGCTGGAAAGTGGCTGTGTATGACCGGAGTTGATGCTTGGGTATCCTCCATTTTTACAATTCTGACACTTCGTCAACGTACCTTGCTTCCTTGCTCTACGTTCTGGCGGACTGAGGGGGTGTCATGCTCTTTATCACAGACTGAACGTGGGGTGCCCGGTTCACGACGAACTTGATTCACCGGCGAACTTTGCGGCTAGTCAGATTTTCTCCCTCGGCGATGTGGCTAGCATGATCAGGTGCCCGGTCGGAAGGCCGTCGTCCTCTTGACGACCCCCTTTTCCGGCCTGCGGCAGCCGTGAGTCGGCTGCCCCGCTTCTTCTGATCTCATGGACCGAGGGACCGCTGAATGTCAGTGCCTGCACCGCCCAGTCAGCATCGGCCGGCGAAGGCGCCGCGCACCCCGCCGACCACGCCCCTGATCGCGCTGGTGGTGAGTGCAGGGGCCGGCGGCGTGGCCGTGGCCCTGGCGCCGTCCGGCGCCCGCACCTGGGCGCTGACCGTGGCGGCGGTCGCCTGGGTGTGCGTGGCCGCGTCCGTCCTCGTCAGCCACCGGCTCGTCCAACGGGCCCGGCGTACGGCCGCTGCGCAGACCTCCGAGACCGGACGTCTCAAGGCGCAGTCGGCGCAGCTGTTGGGGGAGACCACGCACCTGGTCAACGTGACGCTGCCTGCACTGGCCAGGCAGCTGCGTGACGGCGCGAGCGCGGCCGACGCGCTGGGCAGCGTGCCCCCACCGGCCGACCCGCAGCTGGGCCGGATCGTGCACACCTTCGCCACCGTCGTCGCGGAAGGCGTGCAGCACGCGGCCGCCCTGGACGGGGCGCGCCGGCAGGTCCAGTACGAGCTGAACGAGGCGGCCGCCGCGCTGGAGCGGCTGTCGCAGGAGACCCTGCCGGCCGCGGTCGCCCGGCTGCGCGAGGGCCAGTCCGCCGACACGGTGCTCGTCGAGCTCGACCTGCCGCGACTGCCCATGGTCCGTACCCCGACCGAGTCGTTCGTCCGCGAACTCGCCCACAGCGAGCGGCGCGCCGCCGCGGCGCAGGCCGCCTCGGCCAGGGCGCTCAACCGCGTCCAGGCCAAGTCCGTCAGCATGCTCGCCGACCTGCGGGACATGCAGGAACGACACGGCCAGGAGGTCTTCGGCGACCTACTGAAGCTGGACCACAGCACCTCTCAGCTCGGCCTGATGACCGACCGCCTCGCGCTGCTCATGGGTGGCCGGTCCAGCCGCGCCTGGAACAAGCCGATCGTGATGGAGAGCATCCTGCGCGGTGCCGTCGGCCGCATCGCCGCCTACCAGCGGGTGCGCCTGCACTGCTCCACCACCGCCGCTGTCTCCGGCTTCGCCGCCGAGGGTGTCATGCATCTGCTCGCCGAACTGATGGACAATGCCGCGAATTTCTCCCCGCCCATCGACGAGGTGCACGTCTACGTCGAGGACCGCAGTGCCGGCTTGGTCGTCACCATCGAGGACAGCGGCCTGAAGATGGCCGACGCGGCCATGCGCCGCGCCGAGGAGGCGGTGTCGGGTCGCATGACCGACCTCGCCTCGCTCCAGGGCCCCCGGCTCGGCCTCGCCGTGGTCGGGCGGCTCGCGGTGAAGTACGGCATCAGTGTCAACTACCGCCCCTCGTCGCGGGGCGGCACGGGCGTCGTCGTCCTGCTGCCCCAGCAACTGCTCGCTCAACGGCGCGAGTCCGTGGTGCGTGGGGCGGCCGGCCTCCCCGCCACGAGGACCGCGCCCACGCCGGGCCCCGCCCCCACCGCCTCGCCCGCCCCGGCCCCGGTGCCGGAGCCCGCCTCGCGTCCCGGTGTCCCGGAGCAGCCCGAACAGGGACAGCACGAACAGGGACGGCCCCGGCCCGCCACCGGCTCCACGCCGAACGGCCTGCCCGTCCGCGCACCCGGCCGCACCATGGCCGAAGCGGAGCGGGAACGCGAGCAGCGCCGGTCGGCGTCCGAGGCGGCATCCGAGGCATCGTCCGAGACGGCGGACGCAGACCGCCCGGAGCAGCGCCCGGCACGCGACGCGGGAACCCGGTTCGGCGCCTTCCACCGCGGGCGCCGGTCCGCGGGCGGCACCGCCGCGCCGGATGCCCGGCCCGAGTCCGAGCCGCCGATCGCCCCGTAGCCCCGCCCCCGTGTCCCGTACGGGGCCCGGGGCGTCGGCGCCCACTTCCCGCCCGAGTTCCTGAGATTGGAGGAACGGGCCGGTGACCGGTCAACCGGCACCACCGTCCCATCACCCATCATGCAGACCACCGACAACAGCCTCACCTGGCTCCTCCAGAGCCTCCTGGAGCGCACCCCCGGCACCCGGCACGCTCTGGCCCTGTCCCGGGACGGCCTGAAACTCTGCTGGACCGAACACCTGACGGTCGACCAGGGCGACCAGCTGGCCGCGATCTGCTCCGGCATTCAGGCCCTGGCCCAAGGTGCGTCCGCCGAGTTCGGCGACGGTACGGGCGGCGTCCGGCAGTCCATGACCGAGTTCCACGGCGGCCTGCTGTTCATCGTGGAGGCCGGCGAAGGAGCGCATCTGGCCGTCCTCGCCCAGGAGAACGCCGACCCCGGCGTAGTGGGCCATCAGATGACGGAACTGGTGGAGCAGATCGGCGAACACCTGCGCGCCGAGCCCCGAGAGCCTGCTCCCGGGAGTGCCGCGTCGTGATACGCAAGCCCGTGGACACCGGTGACCCGGACCGCCTCTACACGGTCACGGCCGGCCGGAGCCGCGCCGACGACTCCTTCGACCTGGTCACCCTGATCGTCAGTGAGTGCCGGCCCGCAGTGGGAATGCAGTCGGAGCACGCCCGGATCCTGGAACTGTGCCAACACCCCACGGCTGTCGTCGAGATCGCCGCGGAACTGAAACTGCCCATCACGGTGGTACGGATCCTGCTCGGTGACCTGCTCGACATGGGCCGCATCACCGCCCGCCACCCGCCCGCGGCGCGGTCCGTCGCCGCGCTCCCCGATTCCGCCCTTCTCAAGGAGGTGCTCCATGGGCTCCGCAACCTCTGAGCTGCCCTCCCACCGCACGCCACTGGCCGACGCCGCGGAGACCGGCCTGAAGATCGTCATCGTGGGCGGTTTCGGTGTCGGCAAGACGACCCTGGTCCGCTCGGTGAGCGAGATCCGGCCACTGAACACCGAGGAGGTGATGACGCAGGCCGGCGTCGGCGTCGACGAGACCAGCGCGGTCTCGACGAAGACCACCACGACGGTGGCGTTCGACTTCGGACGGATCAGCCTCAACGAACGCATGGTCCTCTACCTGTTCGGCGCGCCGGGCCAGGAGCGCTTCTGGTTCCTGTGGGACAGGCTGTTCTCCGGAACGCTGGGTGCCGTGGTGCTGGTGGACACCCGCCGGATGAACGACTCCTGGTACGCGATCGACCGCCTGGAACACCACAGGACGCCGTTCGTGGTGGCCGTCAACCGGTTCGAGGACGACACCCACCGGTATGCCCTGGAAGAGATCCGCCAGGCGCTTGCGCTGCCCGAGCACGTGCCGATGGTCGACTGCGACGCACGGTTGCGGCAGTCCGGCAAGGACGTGCTGGTCACCCTCGTGGACCACCTGTACGCAATGGCAATGGCCCAGGAGGCGACACCATGACCGACCCCTCTTCCGCGCATCAGGCTTTGCCGGGCTGCCCCGCCCACACCGACGTGGTGCGCCTGGCAGGGCTCGAGTACCAGCAGACGCCGTCGCAGCTGTATCGCGCGATGCGCCGCGAGCACGGCACGGTCGCGCCGGTGCTGCTCGACGGGGACATCCCGGCCTGGCTGGTGCTCGGCTATGCCGAGGTCACGTACGTGACCAGCCACGACGAGCTGTTCGCGCGGGACTCCCGGCGGTGGAACCAGTGGGAGAACATCCCGGCGGACTGGCCGCTGCTGCCGTACGTCGGCTATCAGCCGTCGGTGCTGTTCACCGAGGGCGACGAGCACCGGCGGCGGGCCGGAGTGATCACTCAGGCGCTGGAGGGCGTCGACCAGTTCGAGCTGGGGCGCAACTGCCAGCTGATCGCCGACCGGCTCATCGCCGACTTCGCGGGCAGCGGGCAGGCGGAGCTGATGACCGGCTACGCGCATGCCCTGCCGATGCGGGCCGTGGTGCAGATGTGCGGGATGCCCACCTCGGGCGAGGACACTCAGCAGCTCGTCCAGGACCTGCGGATCTCGCTGGACGCGGCAGAGGGCGACGACCCGGTGGCGGCGTACGGGCGCGTGGCCGATCGACTGCGGCAGTTGGTGAAGGACAAGCGGGACAGCCCCGGTCCGGACGTCACGTCGCGCATGCTGCTGGATCCGGCCGGACTGACGGACGAGGAGATCGTCCAGGACCTGATCTCGGTGATCGCCGCGGCGCAGCAGCCGACCGCGAACTGGATCTGCAACACGCTGCGGCTGCTGCTGACGGACGAGCGGTTCGCGGTGAACGTGTCGGGTGGTCGGCTCAGTGTGGGCGAGGCACTCAACGAGGCGCTGTGGCTGGACACACCGACACAGAACTTCATCGGGCGCTGGGCCGTTCAGGACATCCAGCTGGGCGGGCGGCAGATCCGGGCAGGCGACTGCCTGGTGCTGGGGCTGGCCGCGGCCAACACCGATCCGCAGATCTGGCCGGAGGCCCACGTCGGCGCGGAGAACGCCGCACACCTGTCGTTCAGCAACGGCGAGCACCGCTGCCCCTATCCGGCACCGCTGCTGGCGGACGTGATGGCGCGGACCGCGGTCGAGACGCTGCTGGAACGGCTGCCCGACCTCGTGCTGTCGGTGGAGCCGGAGACGTTGACCTGGCGTCCGTCGATCTGGATGCGGGGGCTGACGGCGCTGCCGGTGCAGTTCACACCAGTGGTGCAGTAGGGCGGGCGCCCGATGACCCGGCAGCCCGGGCACGCGGCAGCCCCGCGCACCCGGTGGTGCGGCAGCGCAGGCACATGGGCCCCGGACGGGGCCCATCACCCCGGCGGTGACGTCGGCAAGCCGGTCAGGCGGCCGTCACGGGCGTGAACCGCACCGGCAGGCGCTGCGGTCCGCGGGTGAAGACACCTTCCTCGACCGGATCGAAGCCGTCGGCGAGGCGCATGTCGGGCATGGCATCCAGCAACTGGCTGACGCCGATCTCGACCTCCGCCTTGGCGAGCAGCGCGCCGACACAGAAGTGCCGGCCGAGCGCGAAGGCCAGGTGGTCGGCGGCGGCGGAGAAGGCGGTCGTGGTGGTCAGGTCGTCGCGGAAGATGTCGAAGCGGTCGGGGTCGCGGTAACGGCTCTCATCCCGGTTGGCGGCCCCGATCAGGCAGGTGACGGTGACACCGGCAGGTATGGTGCCGCCGCTGAGCTCCACCTCGGTCGCGGACTGCCGCATGATCATGTGGACGGGCGGGGTGTACCTCAGGGTCTCGGCGAAGGCCCGCGGGATCAGGCCGCGGTCCGCGCGGACCGCGGCGAGTTGGTCGGGATGGAGCAGCAGGTTCGCGAAAATGCTGGCGATCGCCTTGTCGGTGGTCTCGCCGCCGGCAGCGAGCAACAGGCTGCAGAACGCCTTGATGTCCTCATCGCTCATCCGCACACCGTCGACCTCGGCGGCACACAGCGTGGACAGCAGATCGTCGCCCAGATTCTCGCGGCGTTCCCGGATGATCGGCAGCATGTACTGCGCGAACTCCACACGGGTCCGCTCGCCCGCCGCAGCCACCTCGGGATCCCCCGAGAGGTTACCGAGGAAAGCGATGACGGTGGTGTACCAACGGTGGAAGCGAGCATGGTCCGCCTTGTCGAGACCCAGCATGTCCGCGATCACATTGACCGGGAAGCGGGTGGCGTAGTCGCCGACCAGATCGGCGGAGCCGGAACTCCGGAAGGCGTCGATCAGTTCGCGTGAGTTGCGCTCGATGACGGGGAGGAACTTCTCCTGCAGGTCGGCACCGCGGAAGGCAGGCGCGACGAGAGCGCGACGCACCGCGTGTTCACGACCACTGAGCTGCAGGATCGTCCTGCCGTGCACGGGCTCGATCTGCCAGTCGTAGTTGTCGGTGGTGAACTCGCCGTTCTTGTCCTTGAAGACGCGCTCGACGTCCTCGTAGCGCGAGATGATGTAACTCTGCGTGGGCTCGTGCCAGATGAGGGGCGCGGTCTCGCGCATCAGACGGTACGCCGGGTAGGGGGCTGCGGCGAACTCGGACGACAGGATGTCGGGCACCTGCTGCGCGGTGGACATAGGGCTCCCTCAAGGTCAGTGAATTGCCTACTACACAAGGTAGTTGATCAATAGTCAACCAAGACAGCGCCCCCACCGTCTGCCGGATCCGCCACTGTGTGAATCCTTGCTGCATCACCGCGTGCACCCGCGCCGACCGAGCTGCTGAATGCGTCGAACTGCATACAACGCTTGATTGGCCAGAGTTCTCCGCGGAGGACCGTGCGGTCTTCATCACCTTGCACAGCAGCGTGATCAGGTAGTTCGCCTTCTTCGCGTGGATGAACCGGCATATCGCGCTGACCGGTCTCTCTCCTTCGCGAAGAAGGCCGTCGCTTCACTCCGTTTGAGCCGCCCCGCTCGCTTGTTTAACCTGGTGGTGTGCGCACGCTGAGGATGGCGGTGGTCGGCACCTTCGCTGCCCGTCCCCTCGCCCAGTGGCGCGAGCTGCTCGACGCTGCCGACGCAACAACCGAGTCGCCCACACGCTCGAAACGAATGCACCTCGGAACCAACTCCTCGCCAGCCGGATTCTCCTACCGAACGACGGTGGCAGCGACCGGTAGCGCCTGACCATGGACAGCCCACGTGCGGCTGTACCGGAGCAGAAGGTGAGCCCGAGTCCGGCCCCGGACCTGGGGAAGCACACCGAATACGGACAGCGTGAACGCGGCTTCGACACTTCCGGAATCGAGGACCTGCGCGGTGCTGGAGCGACCCCGCCATACCGCCCGGAAACGGACCATGCTTGAGGGGCCTACCCGGTACCCGAGTCGGGCCCGAAGGACCTGCCAGGCGGGCCGACGCGGGAGGACCGAAGATGATCACCCATTCCGCCTACATGGTCGAGCCCTGGCGACTGCGCGAGGCCAGTCTCCACTGGGACGTCCTGGCACAGAGTGAATCGCTGTTCGCCCTGTCCAACGGGAACATCGGATGGCGGGGCAACCTCGAAGAGGGCGAGCCGAACGGCCTGCCCGGCTGCTACCTCAACGGCTTCCACGAACTGCGTCCACTGCCGTACGCGGAGGCCGGCTACGGGTACCCGGAGTCCGGTCAGACGGTCATCAACGTCACCGACGGCAAGGTCATCCGCCTCATGGTCGACGACGAGCCACTGGACCTGCGCTACGGGCAGCTCCGCCACCACGAGCGGGTGCTCGATCTGCGCAGCGGACTGCTGCACCGCATATGCGAGTGGACCTCGCCGGCAGGCAAGAGCGTCCGCGTCCGGTCCACCCGTCTCGTCTCCTTCACCCAACGGGCCATCGGCGCGATCTCCTACGAGGTACAGCCGCTGGACGACAAGGTCCAGCTCGTCATCCAGTCCGAACTCGTCGCGAACGAACCCATGCCGCACCCCAGTGACGATCCCCGGGTCGCAGCCGCCCTCGAGTCCCCGCTGCGGCCCGAGGAGAACTACGCCCACGACACGCAGCTGCGTCTGGTGCACCGCACCGCCCGCAGCGGCCTGCGGATCGCGGCCGCCGCCGACCACGTCGTACAGGGCCCGGCGTCCACTCGCACCTCCAGCACGAGCGTGGACGACGTCGCCCGGCTCACCGTCATCACCGAACTCGAGCCAGGACAGACCCTCCGGCTGGAGAAGCTGGTCTCCTACGGCTGGTCGGAAAAGCGCTCCCTGCCGGCCCTGCGCGATCAGGTGGAAGCCGCACAAGCCGGAGCGCGCACCTTCGGCTGGCAGGGACTGGTCGACCAGCAACGCGCATTCCTGGACGACTTCTGGAAGCACGCGGACGTCGAGGTCGACGGTGACGCGGAGATCCAGCAGGCAGTCCGCTTCGCGCTCTTCCACGTGCTGCAGGCCGCAGTCCGAGCCGAGCGCCACGGCGTCCCGGCCAAAGGCCTGACCGGCTCCGGCTACGACGGACATGCTTTCTGGGACACCGAGATCTTCGTCCTCCCGCTGCTCACCTTCCTCTACCCACACTGCGTTGCCGAGGCACTGCGCTGGCGTCGGCTCACCCTGCCTGCCGCGCGCAACCGTGCCGACCAACTGGGCCGCAAGGGCGCCGCCTTCCCCTGGCGGACCATCAACGGCGCGGAGTGTTCCGGCTACTGGCCGGCGGGGGCGGCCGCCTTCCACATCAACGCGGACATCGCTGATGCCGTCGTGCGCTATGTCTTGATCACCGGTGACGAGGAGTTCGAGCGTACGACCGGTGTCGAACTGCTGACAGAGACCGCCCGGATGATGCACTCCCTGGGCCACTACGACCAGCACGGCCACTTCCACATCGACGGTGTCACCGGCCCCGACGAGTACAGCGCACTCGCCGACGACAGCACCTACACCAACCTGATGGCTCAGGCGAACCTGCGCGCCGCCGCCGACACGGCCGAACGCCACCCACAACAGGCGGTAGCGCTCGGCGTGGACGAGGAGGAGATCCGGGCATGGCGCGATGCTGCCGAAGCGACGGTCCTGCCCTACAACGACGTCCTCGGAGTCCACGAGCAGTCCCGGGACTTCACCAGTCGCCAGGTGTGGGACTTCGAGTCCACCGGCCCGGACGACTACCCGCTGATGCTGAACTTCCCGTACTTCGACCTCTATCGCAAACAGGTGATCAAACAAGCGGACCTGGTGCTGGCGATGTACCTCTTCACCGAAGCCTTCGACACGGAACAGAAAGCACGCAACTTCGCCTACTACGAGCCGCTGACCGTCCGGGACTCCTCCCTGTCCGCCTGCGTCCAGGCCACCTTGGCAGCCGAGGTCGGACACCTGCGACTCGCCTACGACTACCTGGGCGAGGCTGCGCTGATGGACCTGGCGGACGTGGAGAACAACACCAGGGACGGCCTGCACATCGCCTCCCTCGCCGGCAGCTGGATCGCCCTGGTCTGTGGCTTCAGCGGCATGCGCTACCACCGCGCGGGCACCCTGCGCTTCGATCCCAGGCTGCCCGACCGACTCAGCCGACTGGCCTTCTCGGTGCAGGTGCGGCAGCGATGCCTGAGGGTCGAGATCACGGACACCCATGCCTCGTACACCTTGACGGAAGGAGACCCCATCCAGATCCAACACTGCGGACAGACCGTGACCGTGACCCGCGACAGCGTGGAGAGTCGCCCCCTCGAGCCGCCCACCGTCCTGCCCGAACCCGCCCAGCCCCCGGGCCGCCGCCCGGTGCGCCCCCACTGAGGGCCGCTCGGCGAGGTGGTGTACGGCCACCGCGGCAGCCTGGCCGGAGTTCCTGAGCTTCCTGAGGAATCCGGCGCCCGGTCGGCTCCGCGGCCGCACCACCACCCTCGCCGCCTCACCCGGTCCGTCTGAGGGTTCGAGCGGCGAAACGGGACACTCGCGACCCTCCGCGGGACGTTCTTCGAGGAAGGTGGCTTCCATGACAGAGCTCGGTCTTCCGGACGGTATCCAGGCATGCCTCTTCGACCTCGACGGAGTCATCACCGAGACCGCCGTCGTCCACGCGGACGCGTGGAGGCAGACGTTCGACGACTTCCTGCGCCGGCGGGACGGGGACTCCTACCGGCCCTTCGACGACGCCGACTACGACGAGTACGTCGACGGGCGCCCTCGCGCCGACGGCGTGCGCACCTTCCTCGCGTCCCGTGACATCCACCTGCCCGAGGGAGACCCCGGCGACCCGCCCGACAGGCTGACCGTCAACGGCCTCGGCAACCGCAAGAACGAACTTTTCCTGGAACTGATCCGCACGCGCGGTGTCGAGGCCTACGACGGCACGATCCGCTTCATCGAGACCGTGCGCGCCGCAGGCCTGCGTACGGCCGTCGTCTCCTCCAGCGCCAACTGCCGCGACATCCTGAGGTCGATCGGTGCCGAGCACCTCTTCGACGTCCGTATCGACGGCATCGTCGCCACCGATCGGCATCTGCCGGGCAAGCCGCGCCCGGACACCTTCCTTGCCGCGGCCCGTGACCTGGGCGTCGAACCGAAAGCCGCCGCCGTCTTCGAGGACGCACTGGCCGGCATGGACGCCGGGCGCTCGGGACACTTCGGGTACGTCGTCGGCGTGGACCGCGTCGGCCAGGCGGACGCGCTGCGCGCCCACGGCGCCGACGTGGTCGTACGGGACCTCGCGGAACTGGGGGAGCGCTCGTGATCCCGTACAGGTCCTGTTCCGGACCAGCAGTCCGGGCGTGGACGGCCGCGGGATGAACCGGGAGCAAGGAAGAAAGTCCATTTACTGCGTGATTGCGGGCGATGAGGGGCGCCCGGCTGGGAGTGTCCCCGGTTCAGGCGCCCTCTTTCATGCCTCTGGAAGAAGCCCAGCTGCTTCGCCGACTGAGGTCCTCAAAGCCGCACGTCAGCGGAACAGTGCCGACAAACGCGGACGCGTTCCCAAGGCTGTCCAGAACATGCTCCGGGACAACCGGCGCATCAGCTGTGCCACGGTCGCCCGCGGGGCCGGTGTCTCCAGCTGGCTCGTCCATGCGCCGGGCCTGCGCGAACGCATCGACCAGGCACGGGCCCGCCAGGCCGCCCAGGACCAGCAGAGTGGACGGAGAGTCTCCACCGCCGGCGCGACCAGACCGACCTGCTCCTCGCACGACATGAGATCAAACGGCTCCGGGCCGAGAACGGCCGGCTGCGGCAACAGGCCCGCGTTCACCTTGGGCAGCAGGTCGAACAACTCGGGCTGCGATCGCGGGGAGGGACGTCGCTCCGGCCAGGACCGCGCGGGCGGCCGGGGCCAGGACGTACGACAGTGGGTGGCGCCGGCCCCTCAGACGGTGCGGGTCGGGCGGGCGGCGCAGCCGGCTCACCAGGTCGGGCAGTTCATCGGGGCGGGCCGGCTCGGAACCGGCGAGTTGGCCCAGCCCGGTGGGGATGGGCGATGGTGGCGCAGCAGGCACGGTCTTCCCCTGTGGTGATCAGCGAACTCGACACTCCATGATCACCGGGAGCCGTGCCTGCGCGTCTGCCTGCCGAACGGATCACCATCACGGCCGAGTTGGAACAACAGGCCCACACCGGCCCCGTCGGGCCGACCGCGAGAACGACGGAGCCCTGAACCGAGGCCCCCATGCCAGGTCGAGCCGTTCGACGTCCAGGCTGCCGAAGGCTTCCGTGCCGCGGCGGGCAGTCGCGCCCTACAGGAGAGCAAAGTCTTCCTTCCTGCACGGTCAATCACGAGTAGGGGTGTGCCCCTGCCCTCGTTCGACATGACGCCCTCTCGGCCTACCCTTGCCCTGCGGCATTCCATTGTTAACGCATGTGTGTTAGCTTCCGAGTTATGGATAGTCAGAGCGTGTCAACCAAGCTCTACTTGATCGCGACCGCTGAGCGACTTTTTGCTGAGCACGGCATCAACGCGGTCTCCATGCGGAAGATCGCCGCGGATGCCGGCCAGCGCAACGACAACGCGGTCAAATACCACTTCGACTCCAAGCAGGGCCTCGTAGACGCGATCTTCGAGCATCGCCAGGTGCCGATCGACGCGCGCCGAGTGGCGCTGATCGACACATTCGACAGCGAGGGGCGGGGCAGCGACCCGTACGCGATCGCCGAGGCGTTCGTCCGGCCCCTGGCCGAACTGCTGGACGGCGCGCCGTCGGGCAGTTGGTACCTGCGGTTCTGCGTGCAGGCTGCATACAGCGTGCACCGCGATGTGCCCACGCTGACGCTGACCAAGCTGGAAGCGCGTCCCGGGGGGCGCGGCCTGGCGGTGCTGCGTGAGCGTGCCTACGGGATGCTGCGCGACACCCTGCCCGAGCCGCTGGTCGCACAGCGCTGGTGGCACTTCACGGGCTTCCTTGCCCACGCGCTCGCCGACCTCGAAGCCCGCCGGCATGCGGGCGGGCTGCACGAACTGGGCTCCGCCGAGCTGTTCGTCGCCGGCCTGCTCGATTCGGCGGCGGCTGTCCTTACGGCACCGTGCCGTCCATCGACCCTGCGACAGGCGCGGGCCGAGGCCGGTGCGGCAGTCCGTAGTAGCTGAACCCGGCGCGGTCCGTATGCCGCGAACCCGGAGCCTCACACCTTGTGCCCCACTCCATCCCAGGGAGGATCACCATGACCACCACCATGTCTGAAACTGATCGCCCGGTTTTTGACAATGGCGTATCGGCCGTGCCTGTCCGCGAACTGACCCCCACCGGAGACTTCAGCCCCCGTGCACCGTACGAGTTGATCGAACTCGCGCCGTGCAGTCCGACCATCGGCGCCGAGATCGCCGGCGTCGACCTGGCCCGGCCCCTCACGCCGGAGCTGTTCCAGGAGCTGAACCGTGCACTGCTGGAGTGGAAGGTGCTCTTCTTCCGCGACCAGCACCTGACGGCGCACCAGCACCGTGACTTCGCGCGCTGGTGGGGCGTCCCGGAAATCCACCCCTTCCTGCCCAAGGCAGACCTGCCCGAGGTGGTCCGGCTCTCCCGCGGTGCCGACTCCCCGGCCGTGGAGAACGTGTGGCACTCCGACGTCTCCTTCGACGTGACGCCGCCCATGGGGTCCATCCTGCGCGCTGTACACGTTCCCGATGTGGGAGGTGACACCTTGTGGGCGGACATGGCAGCCGCCTACGACGGCCTGCCCGGCGCGATGAAGTCGCGGCTGCAGGGCCTGCGCGCCGTTCACGACTTCACCCAGTCCTTCGGCAAGCGGCTCAGCGGCGAGGATCTCACACGCGCGCAGGAGAAGTACCCCCCGGCGGTGCACCCCGTGGTCCGTACGCTTCCCGAGTCCGGCCGCAAGCTCATCTACGTCAACCGGATATTCACCAGCCATATTGAGGACCTGGAGCCGGAGGAGAGCCGAGAACTCCTTGATTTCCTCTTCGATCAGGCCCGTCACCCGGAGTACCAGTGCCGCCTGCGCTGGCGCCCCGGCACCGTAGCCTTCTGGGACAACCGCGCCACCCAGCACTACGCCAGCGGCGACTACTACCCCCATACCCGCCTCATGGAACGCGTGACCATTATCGGTGACCGTCCCGCGTGATCACAGGACGCACGTGTCCCCGTGCCAGGTAGATCGCGGAAATGCGAGCATCGCCAGGAATTCCGCTATCTCCGGCATGGGGGCCTCGGCTCAGGGCTCCGTCGTTCTCGCGGTCGGCCCGACGGGGCCGGTGTGGGCCTGTTGTTCCAACTCGGCCGTGACGGTGATCCGTTCGGCAGGCAGACGCGCAGGCACGGCTCCCGGTGATCATGGAGTGTCGAGTTCGCTGATCACCACAAGGGAAGACCGTGCCTGCTGCGCCAACATCGCCCATCCCCACCGGGCTGGGCCAACTCGCCGGTTCCGAGCCGGCCCGCCCCGATGAACTGCCCCACCTGCTGAGCCGGCTGCGCCGCCCGCCCGACCCGCGCCGCCTGCGGGGCCGGCGCCACCCACTGTCGAGGTGCCGCGGGATCCGCATCTGGGCCTGGAGTTCCTGGAGACCTCCTGACGGACGATCCAGCCCTGCGGGGTGGAGATCGGGGGTGCCGCTACGACGGCGCGGGGCTCCCCAGGGGCGGGCGGCCGAGTTCCTACCCGAAGGGGCTGTGGCCGTTCCAGGTCAATCCGGACGACATCACCGGGACCAGTACCGGCGCCGGCACATCCTGCACGGGGAGCACGACCTGGTCCTGAACATGCCGGTGAGCAGGGACGCGCTGTGATATGAGCGTCGAGTGTCCATCCTGTCCGCCCGGCCCGCTGTTCCATCTTCAGTCCTCGGCTACGCGGATGATCGTGCGGCCGGGGATGCGCTGGTGCGAGGCGAAGGCGGCGGAGGCTTCGGCCAGCGGCCGGAGCGCGCCGACCCGCACCCGGAGCCGGCCGTCCTGCAGTCGCCGAACGAGGTCGGTGAGGCGTGCGCGGTCGGGTTCCACGACGAAGAAGAGGGCCCGCCCGTCGCCGGGGCGAACGCTGGGCGGCTGGGCGATGGTGACGAGTGTGCCGCCAGGGCGCACGAGCGCGGCTGAGCGGTCGAGGACGTTGCCGCCGATCACGTCGAATACGACGTCTACCGGACCGGCTTCCTCCCACCGGTCAGCCTCCAGGTCGAGGAACGCCTGCGCGCCCAGGGCCAGGACCGCGTCCCGGTCGGCGGAGCGGCCGGTGCCGGTCACGTGGGCTCCGGCTTCGTGTGCGAGTTGGACGGCGATCGAGCCGACACCGCCGGCGGCGCCGTGGATCAGGACGGCCTGGCCGGAGGCGAGGTGGGCGTGATCGAACAGACCCTGCCAGGCGGTAAGTCCGGAGATCGGCAGTGCGGCTGCGACGGTGTGGTCGACGTCTGCGGGGAGCGGCGCCAGGTTGCGGGCTTCCACGGCGACGTACTCGGCGAGTGAGCCGTTGCGGGTCCAGTCGGTCAGCCCGAAGACCCGCTGGCCGATGGTGAGACCGGTCGTTCCGTAGCCGAGTTCCGTCACCACTCCTGAGACCTCGTGGCCGGGCACGCTCGGAGTGCGGTCGCGGCCGGCACGGTCGGACCAGGTTGCGGGCCAGGAGAGCTCTCCTCGGGTGAAGCCTGCGGCGTGCACCCGCACGATGACGTCGTTCTCGGTGGCGTGCGGATGGGGAAGGTCCTCCAGGGTCATCCCGGTGATTCCGGCTTCGGGATCTCGGACGGTGATTGCTCGCACAGGTGTTTCTTTCTTGGTGTGTAGTTGAGAGACGTAGGACGTAGACATGCCAGTGGAGCTTCGGGGGAAGCTGTCGTGCACCGTTCCGAGAGGAGCAGGAGGAAGGCGCGGGTGATGTCCCTGCTTTCCGATGCGCAGTGCCGCGAGTGGACCGTGCGCCCGTTCTCCACGGTGCCGACCGAGCGGCCCGCAGCGCCGCCTCGGTCCGGCCGTGAGCCACTCGCATCCAGTCCCCCCAGGAGGGGCCTGGAGATCACGACATGCATCGAGGCACGATCCTCGTCCAGGACGGGGGGAAATTGCTGGACGTCGCCGGCCTCGCCGAGGTGTTCGGGGGCCTGCTGACTCGGGCACGGGGCGCGGGGCGCGGTGCCGGTGTTGCCACCGGTTGCAGGCGCAAGGATCTGCTGGGCCTCGACGTCGGGCAGCGCCGGCGGTTGGCGTTGGTTCAGTCGCGTCGGCCGGCCGGTGACATGCCGCTCGGCGATTCCCGCGAGGAAGACTCCGCAGGCACCGAGCGTGGCCTGTCCGTGCTGGGTCAGCTGGGCACCCCTGCTCATAGCGTGGCGGGCAGGGAACTCGTAGAGAACATGCGCCGCTGTTCATCGTCGACCCGGGCCGGGCCGCTCCGTGTCCGGCGGACACAGGCGGCCGGACTGGACCGGGCGGCGCTGTCAGCCGGCGAACTGGTCCACCTGCCCAGGAGGCGCGGCCGGCGGATCAGGGTCGGAAGAAGCAGGAAGACCAGTCACGCCTTCAGGTCGACGGCGCGGGCCCGCCGCGTGTTCGGCGCGTGCTCCGGGGTGGTGTGACCACCCGTCCGCGGTGCCGTTCGAGGTTGTGGAGTGTCCGCCCGGCAGCTCGGCATGAAGGGGCGGATCACACCTGCGACGGATCGGTGCCCGGTCGGTGAGCCGCAGCTATGGCCCGGAAATGCCCCGGAACTGCTGGTCGGAGCTGGGATACGGGTGGGAGGTCTCGGGAGAAGGGTCGTGTTTCGACTCGCTGCTCAGACGTGCGTCGAGAAGGGCGCCTGCCGGGCATCTGCCCTGGTCAGGCGCCCTTTTCCTGCGTCTAGAAGAAGCCCAGCTTCTTCGCCGAGTACGACACCAGCAGATTCTTCGTCTGCTGGTAGTGCTCCAGCATCATCCTGTGGTTCTCGCGGCCGATCCCTGACTGCTTGTATCCGCCGAAGGCGGCGTGGGCGGGGTACGCGTGATAGCAGTTGGTCCAGACCCTGCCTGCCTGGATGGCGCGGCCCGCCCGGTAGGCGGTGTTGATGTCGCGGGTCCATACGCCCGCGCCGAGGCCGTACAGGGTGTCGTTCGCGGTGCGGATCGCGTCGTCGAAGTCCGAGAAGGACGTGACCGCCACGACCGGGCCGAAGATCTCCTCCTGGAAGATCCGCATCCGGTTGTTGCCCTCGAAGATGGTCGGCTGGACGTAGTAGCCGCCCGCCAGTTCGCCGTCGTACTCGATGCGCTCACCGCCCGTGAGGATCTTCGCGCCCTCCTGCCGGCCGATGTCCAGGTAGGAGAGGATCTTCTGCAGTTGGTCGTTGGAGGCCTGGGCGCCGATCATCGTGTCCGTGTCCAGGGGGTGCCCTGTGGCGATCTTCTCGGTGCGGGTGATGCCCGCCTCAAGGAATTCGCCGTAGAGACCGCGCTGGATCAGGGCGCGCGACGGACAGGTGCAGACCTCGCCCTGGTTGAGGGCGAACATGGTGAAGCCTTCGAGGGCCTTGTCGCGGAAGTCGTCGTCCGCGTTCCACACGTCGTCGAAGAAGATGTTCGGCGACTTGCCGCCCAGTTCGAGCGTCACCGGCTTGATGTTCTCCGAGGCGTACTGCATGATCAGCCGCCCCGTGGTGGTCTCACCGGTGAAAGCGACCTTTGCGACGCGCGGGCTGGAGGCGAGGGGTTTGCCGGCCTCCGCGCCGAAGCCGTTGACGATGTTGACGACGCCGGGTGGAAGGAGGTCGGCCACCAGCTTCAGCCATACGTGGATCGACGCCGGGGTCTGTTCGGCCGGTTTGAGGACCACCGCGTTGCCGGCCGCGAGGGCGGGGGCCAGCTTCCAGGCCGCCATCAGGATGGGGAAGTTCCACGGGATGATCTGCGCGACGACCCCCAGCGGCTCGTGGAAGTGGTACGCGACCGTGTCGTCGTCGAGCTGGCTGAGCGAACCTTCCTGGGCGCGCAGAACGCCGGCGAAGTAGCGGAAGTGGTCGATGGCCAGGGGGATGTCGGCGGCCAGGGTCTCGCGTACCGGTTTGCCGTTCTCCCAGCTCTCGGCGACCGCCAGCTCCTCCAGGTGCGCCTCCATCCGGTCGGCGATCCTGTTGAGGACCGAGGCGCGGTCGCCTGCCGCGGTCGCTCCCCAGGCGGGGGCCGCGGCGTGTGCCGCGTCAAGGGCCCGCTCGACGTCCTCGGCGGTGCCACGGGCGATCTCGGTGAAGGGGCGGCCGTTGACGGGGCTGGGGTTCTCGAAGTACTGGCCACGGGCGGGCGGGACGTACGCGCCGCCGATCCAGTGGTCGTAGCGGGACTCGTACGTGACGATGGCAGCCTCGGTGCCCGGTGCGGCGTAACGGGTCATCTCTGTGGCCTCTCGGATCCGGTGCCGCCCGCCGTTGGACGGCCCTGGGAGGGAGCGTAGGCGGAACGACGTTGCAACTCCGTTGCGTGCGCGCGGGGGAGGAGTGGTTACCGCTGTTCGGCGTCGAGCGTCCGGGCCCTGGCGAGCAGTGCGGGACGCTGTCCGGCGGGTACCGCGGCAGCGAGCGCCTGCCAGACCGGCAGATCGTCCTCGCCCCAGGGGCTGTGGGCCCAGTCGGCCAGCAGCCCCGGGTCGGCGCGCGCGATCAGGGCCGCCCTCAACTGGTCGGCGATGCGGTTGCGCAACCGGACGACGGAGGGGGCCCGGGAGCCGGGCAGCAGCGGACCGGTGTAGGCGCCGAGCGCCGCGGCCACCGCACCGGACGCCACCCTGCGGGCCACCGTGTCGAAGTCGGCTTCGACCCGCCCGGACAGGCGGTAGGGCCGGGAGAGGAGGAGTTCGGGGCCGAGCAGCCGCCGCAGCCGCGAGAGTTCGGCCCGCAGCGTCACGGGGTTCACCGATTCGTTCTCGTACAGTTCGACGAGGAGTTCGTCGCCACCGAGACCCTCGGGGTGACGGGCGAGCGTCACCAGGATCTCGCTGTGCCTTCTGCTCAGCCGGATCCTGCGGCCGGCTGCGACGAGCAGGGCCTCGTCCCGGCCGAGCGCATCGAGCTGCACCCTCTCCTCGGCAGGCGGGGGAGCGAGCAGCGCGAGCTGTGACTCGGCCGCGCGTGCCACCGCCTGTACGAAGGCCAGGCTGTGCGGGTGGGCGAGACGGTCACCACCGGTGATGTCCACAGCGCCCAGCACCCGTCCGGTGCGCGGGTCGTGCAGCGGTGCCGCCGCGCAGGTCCACCGCTGGACGGTCCGCAGGAAGTGCTCCGCGGCGAAGACCTGCACCGGACGGTCCACTGCGATGGCGGTGCCCGGCGCGTTCGTTCCTGCCGCGGACTCCGACCAGCGGGCGCCCTCCACGAAGTTCATCCGGCCCGCGGCTCGCAGGGGCGCCGGGTGGCCTTCGACCCAGAGCAGTCTGCCCTGCGCGTCGCACACCGCCAGAAGATGTTCGCCGTCCGCCGCGTACGCGCCCATCAGCTCCCGGATCACCGGCATGGCCGGTGCCAGCGGATGCCCGGCACGGTACGGCCCCAGTTCGTCCGAGCCCAGCTCGACCAGGGGCGCACCGTCCGGGCTCACCCGAGCCCGGACCGAGCGTCGCCACGACTCGCCGACCACTGGGCGGACCGGCTGCTCCAGTCGTCCGGCCGTGGTGAACACCTCGTGGGCGTACCGGAGTTGGCCGAGTCGTTCACCGAGGTCCGTATCGGCCGGCAGGGCCGTCCAGGGATCTGCCAACTCACCCTCCCGTCCAGGGGCTTCGCGCACCTTCCATCGTGGCCGCAGTCGACGTCTGCGACAACCGTGGTGCGGAGAGCGGCCGGACGGGGTGGTGAGAGGTGTGTCAGCCGGCCGAGTAGAGGTTGACCAGACGGATGTAACGCACCCAGTCCCATTCGGAGCCCGGATCGGTGTGGGTGCTGCCGGGTACCTGGGCATGGCCGAGGATGTGCGCACGGTCCTTGGGGATGCCGTACCGGTCGCAGATCGAGGCGGTCAGCAGCGCCGACTGCTCGTACATGGCGTTGGTGAAGTACTCCGGCTGGTCCACCCAGCCCTCGTGCTCGATACCGATGCTGCGGGTGTTGTAGTCCCAGTTGCCCGCATGCCAGGCGATGTTCTTCTCCCGGACGCACTGGGCGATGTACCCGTCCGCCGAACGGACCACATAGTGGGCGGAGACCTGCTTCGCGGAATTCTGGAAGATGCCGATCGTGTCGGCGAACGTCTCCTGCGTGACATGAATGATCACATAGTCGACCGGATAGGCCGAAGGCCGCGTCGACGTCGTGTAGTTGGACGTGGACGCGGGTGTCCAGGTGGCGAGGGAGTAGTCCGTCGTGCTTGCCGCGGCGGCATGGGTGGAGGTGGGGATCAGTGCGGCGGCGGCCGTTGCGGCGGCGCCCTGAAGAATCCTTCTGCGGTGCATGAGTTCTCCTGTGGGGGGAGCAGTGGGGGGTGGGAGGACAGCAGTGGCGCGGTCCCCGCGTAGGGCGGTGGAGCTCAGGGCGAGACCTGCCCACGGGCCCGGAATTCCTTGCGAGTTCCGTCCACACAGGAGCGGGAATGCGGGGTCGAACGCGATGCGGCGCCGCAGGAGGTACCGGGTGTCATGGCCGAGGTGTGCCCGGAGGGGACTGCACCCGCCCCGAAGACATCGCACGGCAGCCCGCTGCTCGCTTCCCCCGACACCCTCGTTCTCCTTTGTTTGTTGACCGGAAGGTGTTCTCCGATGTACGGCCCCGTGTCTCGCGGGCCCTACCGTACGGGCGTTGAACGAGTGGCGGAAGATGGCAGGAGTTCTGAATGTGGACGGAGCGGCGACGTCCTGCCATCGCCATCAGCCCGGTGCAGAGCCGGCCGCGCAGCGGTCCGGGGCTCGGGCCGGACGTCCGTGGTCTTTCGTGCGACATCCTGCCGCGGCATCGGACCGGTCAACAGAGGGGTGCAGCCAGCCCCCCATTCGGAGGAGGGGGCTGACCCCCTGGATACCCGGGTGGTGACCTCATGGTTGACGCCCCCTTGGTCGCCCTACGTTTCCAAAGGTCAGCGCACCTTTCCCGAAACAGGAGACCTCATGACCCAGGCCGTGGACACCGTCGTGGAAGGCACCCGTGACGGTGCGCAGAGTACGGAAGGTGCCGGAGGCTCAGGGGCCGCTCCGAGCCGGGGAAGCGACTTCGCGCCGCTCCTGCGCGCGGTCAGGGGACAGGGGCTCCTGGAACGGCGCACCGGCTGGTACGCGACAGGCATCGCCGCCAATCTGATCGCGCTGGCTGCCGTGTTCGCGGGAGTGTTCCTCCTCGGCAACACCTGGTGGGCCCTGCTGCTCGCAGTGCCGCTGGCAGTCTTCTGGTCCCGTACCGCGTTCATCGGGCACGACGCCGGACACGCCCAGATAACCGGTGACCGCAGAGCCGGCCGGATCATCGGCCTCGTTCACGGCAACCTGCTGCTCGGCATGAACGAGGCGTGGTGGAACGACAAGCACGTACGCCACCACGCTCACCCCAACCACATCGACAAGGACCCGGACGTCGGTGTCGGCGCCCTCGTCTGGACCCAGAAACAGGCGGCCCAGCGCGAGGGGCTCGTCCGATGGGTCACCCGCAACCAGGCCGCACTGTTCTTTCCGATGCTGCTCCTCGAAGGCATCGCGCTCAAGGTGTCCGGCTTCCAGTACCTGCGGCGGCAGCCCGCCCGGGAACGCGCCCTGTCGGCGCTGCTCCTCCTCGCTCATCTCGGCCTGTACGCGACCCTGCTGCTCATCGCCATGTCCCCGGGGAAGGCCGTCGTCTTCGCGCTGGTGCACCATGCGCTGTTCGGTCTCCACCTGGGCATGGCCTTTGCACCGAACCACAAGGGCATGGAGATGCCCGATCCCGACGGAGAGCGCTGGGACCACCTCCGGCGCCAGGTCCTCACCTCGCGCAACGTACGCGGCGGCGCCCTCACCGACTGGTTCCTCGGCGGGCTCAACTACCAGATCGAGCACCATCTCTTCCCCGCCATGCCCCGCCCCCATCTGCGCCTGGCGCAGCCCATGGTGCGCGCCCACTGCGAGGCGCTCGGCCTGCCGTACACGGAAGCCGGACCGATCGAGTCCTACCGGCAGGCGCTGCGGTACCTGCACGAGGTCGGCGACCCGCTGAGGTGACCACTTCTGCCGACCGGCGAGGGGGCCGGCAGGCTGGAACCGATGGGGCGCCGCAGGCGTTGTCGGAGAAGGAGCGGCCTCGGGCCGCGAAGGAGGCGTGAACGATGTCGAACAGCGCGAAGATCGCCATCGGGGGAGTGGTCGCGGCAGTCGTCCTGATGCCCTTGATCGGATTCTGGCCGTCGCTGCTGGTCCTGATCGGGGTCCCGGTGCTGGGGTATCTGCTGCTGGACCCCGGTCAGCGACGCCGGCTCCGTAGGATCGCCCGCAAGGAAATAGGCCGCTGATCCCAGGGGGACAGCAGGGAGGAGGAACCGGTGAGCGGGATGGTGTCGGTGGTGTCCAGCAACGGCACGTATGCGTTCACCAAGCCGAACCGGGAGAGCATCACCCTGCTCGCCGGGATCGGTGTGGAGGGTGATGTGCACGCGGGGGTCACGGTCAAGCACCGGTCCCGCGTCGCGCAGGATCCCACCAGGCCGAATCTCCGACAGGTCCACCTCATCCACGAGGAACTCTTCGGTGAACTGCGGGAAGCAGGTTTCGAGGTCGCTCCGGGCGACCTCGGGGAGAACGTCACCACCAGCGGTGTCGACCTCCTGGGCCTGCCCGTCGGGACGCTGCTGCACCTCGGCAGGGAGGCGGTCGTCGAGGTGACCGGACTGCGCAACCCCTGCCTGCAGATCGACCACTTCCAGGAGGGGCTCCTCAAACACGTCGTCGGCCGGGACGAGACGGGCCGCATCGTGCGCAAGGCCGGGATCATGGGCGTCGTCGCGGTCGGCGGAGAGGTCCGGCCGGGCGACCCGATCGAGGTGGAGCTTCCCGCCGGGCCGCACCGGAGGCTGGAACGTGTGTAGTGGGGTGGTGCTGGACGGGGGCGGAGCGAGGGGTCGTGGCCGGGGGCCGACTGCGGGGTCAGCCCCGTGGGAGCCGGCTCAGGTCGGCCGTACTGCCAGCGCGTCCAGGGCCTTCAGCAGCCCGGGCAGTTCCTTGCCGCGCCCGACCGCCAGCACCTCGCCCGGTTCCTCGTCCAGCAGGATGAAGGCGATGTCGTCGGTCCTGGCGACCAGCGACCAGCCGGGGCCGTCGGCGCGCAGCATCCGGGCGTCGCCAGTGGCGAACGACGAGCGGACCCGGCCGGGCGGGGGCGGGGTGTCCACATAGGCGCGGGCCTCCTCCAGCACTCGCCGCACGCCCGGGTGCGCTCCGGCAGGCGCGCCCTTCGCAGGGCTCTCGAAGGCCGTGGGCCCGTTGCTCCCGGCTCCGCCGTCGCTGCGCGCCCCGCCTGCCCCTGCTTGGGGCTCGGGGCCGACCCCGTCCCCGACCGGGGGCCTCGTCCCGGAGCCGGCCGCACCGTTCCCGTCCGCGACGACAGCGTCGTCGGTCTCGTCCCCGGCACTGTCCACGCTTCCCGGGTCGGCGAAGGCCGTCTCGTCGTCGATCTGCTCGCGCCACTCCGCCCACTGGTGTGCGATGTCGTCCGCACCCATGCGTCTCTGGGCGGGCCCCCACGCCTGTGTGTCGGGCGGGGCCAGCGGCACCGGATCGGTCCCCTCGGCCTCCGGGTCCGGCAGCGGGTCGTGCGGGGCGGCCACTCCCGGAGCGGCGACACCCACCGCGAGGGGCCAGCCGGGGAGAGCGCAGACCACCGAACGGTCGTCGGGGGAGAGGTCGTACTCCATTCCGCAGTCCCAGGCCGCGATCGCCACCGCGACCAGCGAGACGTCATCGACGACGACGGTCCAGCGTGCGCCCTGGCCGTCCTGGCCCAGGATCAGCCCGTATCCCTCGGCGTACGGTTCGAGGGAGAGCGCCGCGCACGCGGCGGGGTAATCGTCACCGAGCACGCTCGGGAACTGCGCCGGCGTCATCAGCGCCGCAGTCAGCACATACAGCGCGTCGTCGTCGGCGGTGATCGCCTCGCTCGGCCCGGCCACGGCACCCTCCTCGTCCGTCATGGTTCTCCGTCGGCGCACCTTAACCAGTCGGTAACCCACTCGTCGAGGTCCTGACAAGCGGGCGCCCGGCCCCGGGCAGGCGGGGCGGCAGGCCCGGACGAGCGACGGCACGGACCGCGGGACGCGGGCGATGTGGGGTACCCGTGCCGAGGCGGACGCACGTGCACACGGGGGCGGTCTTCCTCGTCCGTCCTCCCCGTCCCCTTCCCTGTCCCCGTAAGGTTGGACCATCGGCGAGGCAAGGGGGGCAACGCGGTGAAGCGGTACGACAGACTGAAGGAGATCCGGCGTCTCGATCCGGAACGGGACTTCCTGCGGATCTACCGGATCACGGCAACCTACGAGTTTCCCTGGGACATCGCCCGCGCTCTCGAACTGGCGCTGTACCGCACCTACGCGGTCCCCAGCATCGGCCGGCTGCTGGCGGAGACCGCCGAACTGACAGAGCGTTCCCAGAAGCGTTACGACGACACCGCACTGCTGCTCGACGCGGTCGTGGAGCACGGCTTCGAGAGCGACCCGGGGCGCACGGCCATCCGCCGGATCAACCAGATGCACCGTTCCTACGACATCAGCAACGACGACCTCCGCTATGTGCTGTGCACCTTCGTCGTCACCCCGAAGCGGTGGATCGACCGTTACGGCTGGCGCAGACTGTCCGAGCACGAACTGCGGGCGTGCGCCGCCTATTACTGCACCCTGGGCGCCCATATGGGTATCAAGGAACTGCCGCAGACGTACGAGGACTTCGAGCACTTCCTCGATACCTACGAGGCCGAGCACTTCGGATGGGACGAGGGCGGGCGCCGTGTCTCCGACGCGACCCTCGACCTGATGGGGTCCTGGTATCCGCGCCCGCTCGCGCCCGTCGCACGGAAGGCCGCCCTCGCGCTCCTCGACGACTCGCTGCTGCGGGCGTTCCGGTACGAGCGCCCCGGCTCGGCAACCCGGCAGCTCGTCCGCGGCGCCCTGCGCCTGAGGGCGCGAGCGGTGCGACTGCTGCCGCCGCGCACCACGCCGCACTACGCCCGGCAGAACCCGGAGATCAAGGGGTACCCGGACGGTTACGACGTCTCCGCGCTCGGAACGTTCCCCACCCCCGGCATCCGCGGCTGTCCCGTTCCGCACGATCGGCACTCCGGCAGACCGGCCGACTGAGCCGGGGGCGCAGCGGGGTGCGGACGGTCAGGATGTCCGTACGGCCAGGGCGAGGAAACGGTCGTCCTCGTCCGTGTACGCGTCGAGCCGCCAGCCCGAACGCGCCAGCAGCGGACGGAGGTTGTGCTCGGCGCGCAGGTCGTCGTCCGTGAGCCGGCGGCCGTGGCGGGCGGCCAGCGCGGCCCGTCCGATCGGGTGGAAGAGGGCCAACTGCCCGCCGGTCCGCACCACTCGGGCCCATTCCGACAGGTCCGGTCCGGGACGCGACAGATGGGAGATGAGCCCGGCCGCGAACACCGCGTCGAGCGACTCCGTACGCAGGGGCAGGCGGGCGGCATCGGCGAGGAGCAGCGTCCCGCTCCGGTCGCGTCCGGCCCGCACCGCGGACTCCAGCATCGCTGCCGTCAGGTCCATGCCTACAACGGTGCCCCCTGGCCCCACGGCCGCGCGCAGGGCGGGCAGCGCCCGGCCCGTGCCGCACCCGGCGTCGAGCACCACGTCACCCGGGCCCAGCGCGAGGGAGCCGACGGCGGCGGCGAAGGCCGGTCCGTCGTCGGGGAACCGGCTGTCCCAGTCCGCGGCGCGGGCCGTGAAGAAGTCCTGTACGCGTCTGTGGTCTTCGGTCATACAGGCATGATCACGTATGCGCCGGCGGAACGAAACGGAGGGGAACGCCGAGAACCGGGGTGCATGTTCGAGCAGCGTGTGATCGTGCAGGAACATCTCTCTGTCATATTTCAACAGCTTTCGAAATGCGCCCCGGGTATGCGCCCTGATCGCGACTAGCGTCCCCGATCCATGGGACACCTGGACCACTCCACCTTCGGCTGGCTGACACCCGCGCTGTCGTATCTGATGGCATGCATCGGCGCGGCTCTCGGACTGAGCTGCACGATGAGGGCACTCGACGCGACCGGCCGTTCGCGCCGCAACTGGCTGATCACAGCCGCGTCCGCGATCGGCTCGGGCATCTGGACGATGCACTTCATCGCGATGCTCGGCTTCGGGGTGACCGGCACCGACATCCGCTATCACGTGCCGCTGACCCTGCTCAGCCTGCTCGGCGCCATGGTGGTGGTCGGCGGCGGAGTCTTCGCCGTCGGTTACAGCCGCGACCGGGACAGGGCGCTGCTGATCGGCGGGATCGCCACCGGACTCGGCGTCGCCAGCATGCACTACCTCGGGATGGCGGCCCTCCGCCTGCACGGCACGATCCACTACGACCCGCTGCGGGTGGTGCTCTCCATCGTCATCGCCGTCGCGGCTGCCACGGCGGCGTTGTGGGCGGCGCTCAACATCAGGTCGACCCGCGCCGTCGCACTGGCCTCTGCCGTCATGGGAGCGGCGGTCAGCAGCATGCACTACACCGGAATGTTCGCCGTCTCGGTGCAGGTCGAACCGTCCGCACAGGAACTCCCCGGGGCCACGGCCATGCAGTTCATCTTTCCTCTGGCCGTCGGCCTCGGCTCCTACCTCTTCTTGACCTCGGCGTTCGTTGCGCTCTCCCCGACGGCCGGGGAACGCGCCGCCCAGGCCCTCGCCGAACGCACCGCGGCTCCCGCCGAAGCGGACGCGTCCGCAGCCGCACCACAAGGAGTCGCCGAGCACAGGTCCTTCCCGCGGGCACCACGTGGCGGCGCGGGCGACCACGACGCAGCGCGCGCCACCCCGCACTGAGCCGTCGGTTCCCGCCACCCGGCACTGAACCGCCGGTTCCTGACGCCTCGCACCTGTGCGACACACCCCAGCTCCACACCCGGAACGAGGAGGCCATGCGCCCACCCCGCACGACCCCGGACACCGGCGCGACGGCCGCCGCCCGGCACGCAGCCCCGCCGCCGCGAGGACGCCGCGCGCACGCGGGACCCCCGGCCGACGAGAGCGCCGAGCACGGGATACCACTGCCGGCACGGGAGAAGTCCGCGCCACGCGGACGGCGGACGCTGCGTCCCAGGACCGTGCGCGCAAAGATCATCTCCCTGTTGATGGTGCCGGTCGTCTCGCTGCTCGTCCTGTGGGGTTTCGCCACGGTCACCACCGCCCAGGAAGTGGCCCGGCTGCGGCAGTCGCAGCGGGTCGACGACGAGGTCCGGCGTCCGATGGCCACCGCCGTCGCCGCCCTTCAGAGCGAGCGCCGGGCGGCTGTGCTCCAGTACGTGGCCCCCAGCACCGCCCAGGCCGCCGAGCTGGAACGACGGACCAGGCGCACCGACACCGCGCTCGCCGCCCTCCGCCTCGGCGACGGCCATACCATCGCCGACACCGGCACCCTCCCCGCCACGGTCGCCGACCGGCTCAACCGGTTCCTCGTTCTCACCCACCGGCTGCGGACCGCGCAGAGCGGCGGGAACGACGAGGACGCCGTGTACGACCAGTACACCGAGGCCCTGTCCGCGGCATTCGACGTATCCGGCGCCCTCACCGGCGTGCAGGACGACGCACTCGGCTCCGACGCCCGGGTGCTGCACGAACTCGACCGCGCCGACGAGATGCTGGCCCGCGAGGACGCCCTGCTGGCCGCGGCCGCACGCACCGGGACGCTCGAGGGCGGCCGGCTGCGTCGGTTCGTCGCAGCGGTGGAGACCCGAAGGACCCTCACCGGAGCCGCGGATCTGTCACCGACCGAAGGGGCCGACCGACAGGGGGGTACCACTCGGGACGCCTACCGGCAGCTCCTGGCCGAAGAGGACAAGGTGCTCGCCGCACCCGCCGGACACCAGGCCGCCCAGACGGTTCCCGCCGAGGCATGGGAACAGGCGGCGTCCCGCGTGAGGAGCGAACTGCGCACCTTCGACACCGCCGCCGGGCAACGAGCCGCGGACCGCGCGGACCCGCTCGCCCGAGGACTGTCCAGTCCGTCGGGGGCCGCCGTCCTCTTCGGCTGCGTCGCTGTGACCGCCTCTCTGGTGATCTCCGTACGCATCGGCCGCGGGCTCGTCGTCGAACTCGTCGGACTGCGCAACAGCGCTCTGGAGATCGCACATCGCAAACTGCCCCGCGCCATGCAACGGCTGCGGTCGGGCGAAGCACTCGACGTCGCGGCCGAAGCCCCTCGGGGCCCGGCCGCCCATGACGAGATCAGCCAGGTCGGCGAGGCCCTCGGCACTGTGCACCGGGCGGCTCTCGACGCCGCCGTCGAACGGGCCGAACTCGCCGACGGCATCTCCGGAGTCTTCGTCAACCTCGCCCGCCGCAGCCAGGTGCTGGTCCATCGTCAGCTCAGCCTGCTCGACCGCATGGAACGCCGTGTCGACGACCCGGAGGAACTCGGCGACCTCTTCCGCCTCGACCACCTCACCACCCGGATGCGGCGGCATGCCGAGAGCCTGATCATCCTGTCCGGCGCCGCGCCGGGCCGGGCGTGGCGGATACCGGTCCAGCTGACCGACGTGGTGCGCGCAGCCGTCTCCGAGATCGAGGACTATGCCCGGGTGGAGGTACGGCACCTGCCCGACGCCGCGGTGAAGGGCACGGCCGTCGCCGACGTCACCCATCTGCTGGCCGAACTGATCGAGAACGCCGCACAGTTCTCACCGCCCCACACCAAGGTGCGCGTCAGCGGCGAACCCGTGGGGAACGGCTACGCCCTGGAGGTCGAGGACCGGGGCCTGGGCATGGGAAAGGAAATCCTCGACGAGGCGAACCGGCGTATCGAACAGGCCGAGGACCTCGCTCTCTTCGACAGCGACCGGCTCGGCCTCTTCGTCGTCAGCAGACTCTCCGCGCGTCACCGCATCAGGGTCCAGCTGCGTATCTCCGCGTACGGCGGGACGACCGCGGTGATCCTGCTGCCCACGGCGCTGCTGCAGAGCTCGCTTCCGCCGGCCGACGAGCCGCAGGCCCCGGGGCACGCCCCGGCCGGGCGCGGGCAAGACCGCGACGGTCCGCCTGCGGGACCGGGGACCGGGCACGGCCCGTACGCCCCGGGTGAGCGGACCACCGCCTTCCCGGCGCCGGTGGCCGTGCCCGCGCTGGTGCCGCACCAGGCACTGGAGTCCCGTACGGAGCCCGTTGCCGCCGTCACCCTGCTGCGCGAACGCCCCGGCCGGACAGAGAAACACGGAGCCGCGGCCCTCCCGCGGGAGCGGCCCGGCGACGGGACTCTGCCGCAACGGGTGCGGCAGGCCAGCCTCGCTCCTCAACTGCGCGAGGAGCCCCGCCCCGACCAACCACCGCAGCGCAGCCCCGAGGCCCCGGACCGCCCTGCGGAGCGCACCCCCGAACAGGCCCGGGACCGCATGACCGCCTATCGGAACGGCTGGGTGCGCGGCGGCGGCACGGCCCCCGGCCGCTCCGGGGCCCGCCCCGGAGCCACCGAACCCCGCTTCGGCACCACCGACCGACGCCGAAGCAGCGAAGGAGACCCTGCATGATCGCGCACGAGAGGACCGGGGCCCACCACACCTCGGGCGAACTCGACTGGCTGCTGGACGATCTGGTGGCACGCGTCGGTGAGGTGCGGCACGTCGTCGTGCTCTCCGGCGACGGCCTCGCGGTCGGCGCCTCCACGGCCCTCAGCCGTGAGGACGCCGAACATCTGGCCGCGGTGGCCTCCGGATTCCACAGTCTGGCCAAAGGGGCAGGGCGCCACTTCCGGGCCGGGAACGTACGTCAGACCATGGTGGAGATGGACGAGGGCTTCCTGTTCGTCGCGGCGGCGGGCGACGGATCGTGTCTCGCCGTGCTCAGCACGGCTTTCGCCGACATCGGGCTCGTCGCCTACGAGATGGCCCGGCTCGTCAGACGTGTCGGTGAGCACCTGCGTACCCCGCCGAGGTTCACCGCACCTCCGTCGAGCATCGGCTGACGGGCGGACGGCCGTGGCCATGAACGAAGAGGACCGGGGAGGCATCCCGGGCGACCTGGCTCTGCCCATCCTTCCCGGCAGCCAGTGGTACGACGCCGAAGCCGGTCCACTGGTCCGCCCCTATGCCGTGACGGGCGGCCGGACCGAACCGGGCCCCAACGGCGTGCAGTTCGATCTGATCGCACTCATCACCTTCGACGACAGCGCACCGGACGTCTCCAGGGACCCGCTGCTCGGTCCCGAACACCGGGCCCTGCTCATGCTCTGCCGGTCGGAGACCCAGTCCGTCGCCGAGCTCTCCGCCGATTCCGACCTCCCGGTCGGAGTGGTGCGCGTCCTTCTCGGCGACCTGCTCGAGGCCGGCTGCGTACGCGTCAGCCGGCCCGTACCGCCCGCGCTGCTGCCGGACGAGCGCATTCTCCGCGAGGTGATCAACGGACTGCGGGCTCTGTAGGGCACTTCCATGACGGCCGGGCCGAACGCGCAACACGCGGGCCCTCTCCTCGCCCCCGACGGGGCAGCGGGGGGAGGGCCCGCACCGTTCGTCACACCGCTGTCAGGTGGGGAAACCCCTGTACATCCGGTGGCTCCCGCCCTTCGTTTCGGTGTCTTGAACGCCGTTTGTCCGCGGTGCGCGCAGACAGTGCCTCAGGCTGGCTATGGGCGCGTCGAGTGATCAACTCGGACATCCATACTTGTTATATTGCGCAACTGGACAACCGTGGAGCGGCGGAGCACGTCTTCCACCTGGGAAGACGGACGGACGGGGTGGCCGATGACAGGAACTCGCACGACAACCGGGGGCGGGCGAAGGGCCGGTCGACTGCGGCGGACAGCCATGTTCGGGCTTTCGTTCCTCGTTCTCCTTGTCTCGGGTGTCGGGTGGGTCTACCTCGAACTGAACGGCAGCATCGACACCTTCAGCGCGGACGGGATCTCCGGCGACCGGCCCGCCGGTTCGTCGAAGGGTCAGAACGTCCTGGTCATCGGATCGGACTCGCGTGCCGGTGACAACAGCGAACTGGGCGGCGGCACCGGAACGGTGGGGCGCTCCGACACCGCGTTCCTGCTTCATGTGTACACCGACCACCGGCACGCGGTCGCGGTCTCCATTCCGCGTGACTCGCTGGTGGACATCCCGGCCTGCAAGATGCCGGACGGCCAGTGGACCACTCCGCAGTACGACGTGATGTTCAACGCCGCTTTCTCGGTGGGGGAGACGGCCGAGGGCAACCCGGCCTGTACCCAGAACACCGTCGAGAAGCTCACCGGCCTGCGCGTCGATCACACCGTCGTCATCGACTTCGCCGGTTTCTCCGCACTGACCTCGGCCGTCGGGGGCGTGACCGTCTGCCTGCCCCAGGACATCCACGAACGCGACCTCGACCCGAAGCGTTCCACCCAAGGCACCCGGATCTTCACGAAGGGCGAGCAGACCGTGTCCGGGCAGCGGGCACTCGACTACGTCCGGCTCCGGCACGGCATCGGCGACGGCTCGGACATAGGGCGGATCAAACGCCAACAGGCCTTTGTGGCCTCGCTCATCAAGAAGGTGAAGTCCCGCGGGCTGAACCCCACCACGCTGCTGCCCCTGGCCGACGCGGCCACGGAAGCAATGACCGTCGATCCCGGGCTCGGGTCGGCGGACCGGCTGCTGTCGTTCGCCATGTCGATGAAGAACATCGACCTGCACAACACCAAGTTCGTCACCGTTCCCTGGCGTTACGAGGGTTCACGCGTCGCGATCGTCGAACCGGACGCCGACGCGCTCTGGGCCGCGCTGAAGGCGGACCGCACGGTCGACGGCAAGGACGCCAGCGGTCAGAGGCCGGCCAAGGACAGTGGGGCGGACCCCAGCCCGGCATCGCCCTCGCCCTCGGCCTCCGCCTCCGTCTCAGGCACGGGGATCAGCGTCGCGGTCTACAACGGCACCACGGTCACGGGACTCGCTGCCCGGGCCACCGACGCCCTGCGCGCCCAGGGCTTCACCGTCACCGCCACGGCCACGGCGAGCAGCCAGGACCACACCTCGACCGTCATCGAGTACGGACCGGGCCTGCGGGACAAGGCGGAGACCACCGCCCAGCTGTTCGCCGGGGCCCGGACCACCGCTTCCGACACAGCCGGAGTCAGGGTGATTCTCGGCAGTGACTACGCGCAGAACCCGTCGACCGCATCACCCACTCCGTCCCCTTCGGCCGTGCCGGCCACCGTCGCCGAAGGGGCGCGGTCGGCCGACGACGACCCCTGCGCGGACCTCTCGTACGGCTGACTGCCGGGGGGCGGGGCAGTGGCGAGCCGTAGGGCTCGTACAGGGCGGCCCCGTCCTCGGTGGTGTGCAGGCCGACCACCGTGACCTGGACGTCCGCGCAGTTCCAGGTCGTCAGGGCATCGTGACGGGCATGGGCGTAGCCGTGCCGGTACTGCTCTCAGACCCGGAGTTCACGATGGTCCGCGCGGCGTGCGGGCGCGTGGCCGGCACGCTCGGCGAGCTGGCCGACCATCAGCCGCACGACGGTCACCATGCCGGGATCGTCGACGAGATACACCTGCCGGCGGCCTTCACGCCGTGACCGCACGAGACCGGCCAGTTTCAGCTTCGTCAGATGCTGGCTCATCGAAGGAAGGGTGCCGCCCACCCGGTCCGCGAGGCCGGTCACATCGCTTTCGCCCTGGGAAAGCGCCCACATGATGTGCAGCCGCGCAGGCGTTGCCAGCAGACCGAAGGCTGCGGCCGCCTCCGCCAGAACGTCCGCGGGCGGATCCTCGAAACCACCGTCGGCTGGTGTGGACACTCTCGCTCTCCCTGTCCGCATGGGCCGGTTCCCGCACCCGAGGCGCTCAGTGTAGGGGGCGTGCAGCGTGGTCCCGGCGGGCCGGCGACGGCGCGGGCAGCGTGTGTGTGCAGGGCCGGGCGCATGAGGAGTACACCGCGAGAAACAGCAGAATTTGGACCGTTCCGGAAGGGGTGTGACCGGAAGCGATCTCATCGCGAAAAAAGCGATCTGGTCCCCCGGGGCAGGTTCCGATTTGCCATGCTGTCGCCGTACCCAAGCTGACGGTCCACGGACTCCGATCCCTTCAGGACAGCCTCGACCTGTGCAGTCGGTGTCTTGGGACGCACTGGTGAGAGAAGTGATCAATGCCTTCCGAGCACGCTGACAACGCCCACGCGGAGCCGGCCGGAGAGACCGCGCAGACCGATGCCCTCGCGTTGAAGATATTGGTCGCGGGAGGCTTCGGGGTCGGGAAGACGACACTGGTCGGTTCGGTCAGCGAAATCCGGCCGCTGCGCACGGAGGAACTCCTCAGCGAGGCCGGACAGTCCGTGGACGACACCGACGGTGTCGCTCAGAAGACCACGACGACCGTCGCCATGGACTTCGGACGCATCACCATCCGGTCCGGTCTCTCGCTCTACCTGTTCGGCACGCCCGGGCAGGACCGTTTCTGGTTCCTGTGGGACGAACTCTCCCAGGGCGCGCTCGGGGCCGTCGTCCTCGCCGACACCCGGCGCCTGGAGGCATGCTTCCCGGCCGTCGACTACTTCGAGCACCGGGGCATCCCCTTCGTCGTGGCGGTCAACTGCTTCGCGGGCGCCCGCGCCTACGGCGAGAGCGAAGTGTCCCGTGCCCTCGATCTCGACCTCGGCACTCCCGTCGTCCTGTGCGACGCGCGTGACCGGGACTCCGGCAAGGAGGTCCTGATCCGCACGGTCGAACATGCCGGCCGGATGCACACCGCCCGGCTCCTCGACTCGGTGAGTTGACCGGCCGGGGCAGATCCGCCGTACACCGAGGGCACGGACCCGGCCACATGACCGAGGAGTGCTTGCCCGTACGTGACCGGTGCGCGAGGCTTACGCGAAACGTGGGGTACGGGGAACGCATGAGCGGGGAGGAGCGGGGACATGGCGCTGGACAGGGAACTCGACTGGCTCCTGGACGACCTCACGAGCAGGGTCGAGCACATACACCACGCATTGGTGCTGTCGAACGACGGACTGGTGACCGGAGCGAGCACGAGCCTGGCGCGTGAGGACGCGGAGCATCTTGCCGCCGTCTCGTCCGGACTGCACAGCCTTGCCCGTGGATCGGGACGTCATTTCCGGGCGGGCAGGGCCCGGCAGACCATGGTCGAGTTCGACGAGGCACTCCTCTTCGTGACAGCAGCGGGGGACGGCAGTTGCCTGTGCGTACTGAGCGCGGCCGAGGCCGATGTCGGCCTGGTCGCGTATGAGATGACGCTGCTCGTCAACCGAGTGGGGGAGCATCTCGGTGTCGCCGAGCGACAGGCGAGGAGCGAAGAGGACTGACCGAGGTGCCAGGGACCGCACCCGGTCCTTGGCCGCGTACCGGACACGGAGCGGTCCGTGGCGGGGCCCAGACCGGTGGCCTCGCCGAAAACCGCTCGCGCGGGGACGGCGGCACCGGCATGCTGGCCCCTGTGCTGATCAGGGAAGCCCACGCCGAGGACTGGCCCGCCATCTGGCCGTTCTTCCACGACATCGTTGCCGCTGGTGAGACCTTCACCTACCCGCTCGACCTCGGTGAGGACGAGGCCCGCACCTGGTGGCTCCTCGAACCACCGAACCGTACGGTGGTCGCGGTCGCCGAGGACGGAACTGTCCTCGGCACGGCGAAGATGAACAACAACCACATGGGCCATGGGGCACACATCGCCAGCGCCAGTTACATGGTCGACCCCCGTCACGCCGGGCAGGGTGTGGGCAGGGCGCTGTGCCAGTACACGCTGGAGTGGGCCCGCGCATCGGGATTCCGGGCGATGCAGTTCAATGCCGTGGTGGAGACGAACACTCCCGCTGTCCGGCTCTACCAGTCACTCGGCTTCGAAATCCTGGGAACCCTGCCCGAAGGATTCGAGCACCCGCAGCACGGATTCGTCGGACTGCACATCATGTACCGCCCGCTGTGACGGCCTGCCAGTCCGCCATGTCCCACCTTGTGCGATCGGCGGCTGCCCCGCCCCGGACGACACGCCCCCACGACGTCTCCTGTCACCGTTGCTCCTGGGGCGGCCGCGGGGGAGTGGCGGCGGGTGGTGCAGGCGGCCCGATCTCGCACCAGACGGCCTTCCCCTCGCCGCGGGGCTCGGTGCCCCAACGGGTGGCAACGGCGTCGAGAAGCAGCAGACCCCGCCCCGACGTGGCCGTCTCACCCGGACTGCGGCGTCTCGGCCGGGCGCTCGATCGGTCCTGCACCGACAGCCGGATGCGGCGGGCGGGCTCCGGCAGCACCTCCAGAGTGAGGACCGCTCCACCTTCGGTGTGCAGCAGCACGTTCCCCAGCAGCTCGCCGGTCGCCAGTTCGGCATCGTCGGCGAGATCGGCCAGGTCCCAGTCGGTCAGCGCCTGGCGCACGATCGTGCGAGCGTCGGACAACCCCTCGGGGTCGGCCTGGTGGATGTACTGATGCAGGCGCGGCGCCTGGGGCGATCCGGGGTCGGGGCTACGCCGTAGCACCAGGAGCGCGACGTCGTCCCCCGACCCCCAACGCTCCCACAGCCGGTCCGACAGATGATCGGCCAGGGCCTGAGCGTCCGCCGGCCCCGCCCCGAGCTCGTCGACCAGAGTCTGCACGCCCGCGTCCACATCCGCTCCGGGCTCCTCCACCAGTCCATCGGTGTAGAGGACAAGGGTCTCGCCGGGCAGCAGGTCCAGACGGGTCTCAGGGAACTCCTCGCTCTCGAAGTCGGTCGAGATGCCCAGCGGCAGACCACCCCGCACCTGGGGATTGCCGACCCGCCCGTCCACGTGCCGGATCAGTGGTCCGAAGTGTCCGGCACGCACCACGCGCACGATCCCGGAGCCGAGATCGACCTGGGCGTAGGTACACGTCGCGAAGCGGTCCGTGTCCAGTTCGGCGAGGAAGCGGGAGGCCCGTGCCAGTACGGTCGGCGGAGGGTGTCCCTCGCCCGCGTAGGCGCGCAGGGCGATGCGCAACTGGCCCATGATGGCGGCGGCATGCGTGTCATGCCCTTGTACATCGCCTACGACGATGCCGAAGCGGTCCATCGGCAGCTGGATCACGTCGTACCAGTCACCTCCGACCTGGTGTCCGCTCCAGGCCGCGTGGTACCGCACGGCCAGCTCACCGCCCTCGATCTCCTGGATCCGTCGTGGCAGCATCGTCGCCTGGAGCCCGGTGGCGAATTCGCGCTCCTCGTCGAAGAGCTTCGCCCGCTGCAGGGACTGGGCGACGATGGCGGCCAGCCCCAGGCACAGAATGCGCTCATCGGCGGTGAAGGCCGTGTTCTCGCGGTAGTAGAGCGCCAGGGTGCCGAGAGAGCGTGCCTGGGCGACGAGCGGCAGATAGGCGGCCGCGCGGAAACCCAGCCGCTCCGCGTACGGGGCCAGCGCGGGATAGCGGTCGATGAGCCGGGGGACCGAGTTCAGGAACCGGGGGCGGCCGCTGAGAACCGTGTCGGCCAGGGGGTACGTGCGGTCCAGCCCCGTGGATCCGAGCTCGTCGAGGGCCTCCAGTGGCTCGCCGCTCAGGGCGATGACGTTCAGCGAGGTGTTCTCGACCAGACCGAGTGCCAGGCCTTCCGCTCCGAGCCGTTCCAGTCCACCGGGGCCGGTGAGCACGGCGGTCACATCATCCACGGTCACCGCACGCGACAAGGCGCTCGTTGTTCGTTCGATGACGCCGGCCTGGCGCCGGCGACGTTCTTCCAGTTCCCGTACGAAGGCCGAATGGGTCACCTCCGCCGTCGCGTCCCGGACCACGCCGACCACCCGGTGCGCCCGGCCGTCGTCGCTGCGCAGGATCCGCGCCTGCATATGGGTCCACTGGTCCGGCTGCTCGTCGACCGGCACCCTGAGGTGCACGCTGTACGAGGTGTGGCCGCCTTTGATCGCCTCCTCGACCGCCATCCGCAGCCGGGCCCGCTCCACCGGCGCCAGCCGTCCCACCAGAGCCTCGGGCCGTGAGTCGAACGTCGAGGGATCCAGGCCGAGGACCAGCAGGCCCGCGGCGTCGATGTCCAGGGTGTGGGCGTCCAGATCCCACTCGAAACTCCCCGTCCGATTCATGGCAAGGCGCTGCGCCGTCGCTGTCTCGCCCTCGTGCGTCTTGTCGACCGGCGGTCGGGGCAGTGCGGGGACACGTCGCTCCCGGTCCTGATCGGCCATGCCTGCTCCGGAAATCGGCCGACGGGAAACTGAAACTGCGGGCTGCGGACCCGCCAGGATGCCGGGACCGCGCCGCGGCCCGGCATCGATGTCTCCATTGTCGAACCGCTTGGGGAACGCTGCCAGAGATGGCCACGGCACCGTCGGCTGTCGAGCGCCGGTGCCGCCGTTCCCGGCACCCTCCCGTCCCGAGCCCGGGGTGTGCCCCGCAGAATGGCAGCGGAAGATCGTCCGCGACCGCGGACGGTACGGCACAGGGGCTGACCGGAGCGCATCCATGAACCACGACGATTCCGTCCTGCTGCACACCGAGGGCCGCGTCCGTCACATCACCCTCAACCGTCCGCACGCTCTCAATGCACTGACCCACGCCATGGTGCGGCGCATCGATGCCGCCCTGGCCGAGGCCGAGGCGGACGACAGCGTCACCGCGGTCCTGATCACGGGTGCCGGGGAGCGCGGCCTCTGCGCAGGCGGGGACATCCGCTGGATACACGACGACGCCCGCGCCGGCGTCGGCGCCGCGATGGACTTCTGGCGCGACGAGTACCGGCTCAACGCGCGCATCGCCCGGTTCCCCAAGCCGTACGTCGCGATCATGGACGGCATCACGATGGGCGGTGGCGTCGGAGTCTCGGCCCACGGCAGCGTCCGGGTGGTGACCGAACGGTCACGTGTCGCCATGCCCGAGACCGCTATCGGCTTCGTCCCCGATGTGGGCGGTACGTACCTGCTCGGCTCGGCACCCGGTGAGCTCGGCACCCATCTCGCGCTCACCGCGGACGCGGTCGGCGCGGCCGATGCGCTGCTCTGCGGGCTCGCCGACCACTTCGTACGCGCGCAGCGCCTCCCCGGGCTCACCACCGCGCTGGCCGGCTGCGGTACGGCTGCCGAGATCGAGCGGACGGTGCGGCGGCACGCCTCGCCCGCGCCGAGCGGTGAACTCGCGGCGCACCGCGAGTGGATCGATTCCTGCTACCGGGCCGATACCGTCGAGGAGATCCTCGACCGGCTCGACAACAGCGGTGTGCCCGCCGCCAAGCAGGCCGCCGCAACGATCGCGGCCAAGTCGCCCACCGCACTCAAGGTGACCCTCGCCGCCCTGCGCAGGGCCCGGAGGCTTCCCGGCCTGGAGGCGGCCCTCGACCAGGAGTTCCGGACCTCGTGCGTGGCCTACGCCAGGCCCGACCTGGTGGAAGGGGTACGGGCCCAGATCATCGACAAGGACCGCAGCCCGCGGTGGACGCCGGCGGAACTCGCCGAGGTGTCCGAGGACGAGGTGGCGCTCTTCTTCGCCCCGCTGGGCGCCCGCGAACTCGGCCTCGATCCCGGTTCCCGGACCACGGGACGAGGCTCCCGAACAACGGACTGAGAGGGACGGGGCGGCCGCGGAGCCGCTCGGCAGGTGCGTTCACCAACCGTTGCCGGACACGGTCGGCTGAAGCGAGCGCACGAGTTCGAAGAAGCGGGACTCGTTGCCGCAGAGGCCCGCCCGCTCCAGCGCGCCATCGGCCTCCGCCATCGGTGAAGCGAGCAGCGACAGGTGCGCAGGGCCTTCGTCAGGTTCCTCGAGCGCGGCGCGGGTTGCCTTCAGCAGCCGGACGTAGGCCTTGGCCGCGGTGAGTTCGTCATTGCTCATCTCAGCATCTCCCGGTCGGAGGTGTCGGACCCTCGGACCCACCAGCATCCCTCATGGGTCCGACAACGCCCGGCACTGCGGGGCGCGGGGAACTACTGGTCTCCGCTCGGCCGTCGGGAAGCGGCCGGTGGCTCGACCTCCAGGAATCTCCTGCGCCGCGGCCCGCGGTACAGCAGAACCGTCCAGCCCAACTCCCGTAGCGCGGCCGCGCAACGGGCCAGCTCGGCCTCCTCCTCATGGACGGCCCCGCTCCCTGGCGGGCCGAGCCACTCGACCCTCACGCTGCCCGGGGTCTCGCCCTCCTCCACGCGGTACCCGGTCGCCGTGCGCAGGCCGGATGCGTCAACTGCCGAGGAGGCCAGACCGGATGCCTCCAGGGCGAGAGCGACCGCCCGTACCGGACGGAGTCGCTCCCACTGCGCGGGCACGCGTTCCGGGTCCGCGTGACCGGTGTTCGTCAGCCGCCGGATGTGCAGCATCCCCTGGAACGCCGCGCGAACCGAGACCCCACGCTTCTCATCCGATGCCGACTCTGCCGGGCCGTCCCCGGTGGCCGGTTCGAAACCGGTCTCGTGTGCGGTGCCCATCAGCGTCCCCTTCGCGCGTGCCGTCCTACTGCCAGTGTGCGTCGGCGTCTGACATCCGGTGTGCGTGCGGTCCGCCCCGTCCTCACACGGGGCGAACCCCGCAGGACGTGCTCACGCCGCACGGACCGGATCACGATGCGGCGGCCCGGATACGCTTCCCAGGCGCGCAGAAGAACCGTTCGGCGAGGTCGGGCACGCCGACAGCCGTGAATTCGTTGCACAAAGGGGCGTACCCGGAGCGCCTTCGACTCGACCGGACCAAGGAGTCCCGCACATGCCCAGCAGTACCGACCGCAGCCGCACCGAGCCCGAGCGAACCGACGGGAGCCGCACCCGCCTGGTCGAGCGGCTCATGGAGCAGTTCCCGCACGTGCCCCGGGAAGCCGTCATCAAGGAGGATCTGCTGCGCGGCGGCGTGGCGTTCGACGAGTCCGCGCTCAGTGACAACGAGGGCGGTGAGGTCAAGCCGAAGTCGTACTTCATTTTCTCGTTCGACCACGGAACCCTCCCCGAGCTCGGCGCGGCCGCACTGCGCCGGCCGCCGGAGGAGATCGTGCTCACCGGGGGGCCCTACGAACTGCGCAGGACCGTGGTGTCGGTCCGGGTCAATCCGGCGTCGCCGTACCGGGTGGCGGCCGACGCCGACGGAGTGCTCGGGCTGTACCTCGACGGCAGGAGGATCTCCGATGTCGGCCTGCCGCCGATGCCCGACTACTACCGGCACACCCTGGAGAACGGAAAGTCCGTCATGGAGGTCGCGCCGACCATCCAGTGGGGCTATCTCGTCTATCTCACGGTCTTCCGGGTCTGCCAGTACTTCGGGGCGAAGGAGGAGTGCCAGTACTGCGACATCAACCACAACTGGCGTCAGCACAAGGCGGCGGGACGCCCGTACACCGGTGTGAAGCCGGTCGAGGAGGTCCTGGAAGCACTGGCCATCATCGACAAGTACGACACCCAGAAGACCTCCACCGCCTACACACTCACCGGCGGCGCCATCACCTCGCACCTCGGCGGCCGTGACGAGGCGGACTTCTACGGGCAGTACGCCAAGGCGATCGAGGAACGCTTCCCCGGTCGCTGGATCGGCAAGGTGGTGGCCCAGGCCCTTCCCAAGGCCGATGTACAGCGTTTCCGTGACTACGGCATCCAGATCTACCACCCGAACTACGAGGTCTGGGACCGTCGGCTCTTCGAGCTCTACTGCCCCGGCAAGGAGCGCTACGTCGGCCGCGACGAGTGGCACCGCCGCATTCTGGACTCGGCCGAGGTCTTCGGCCCGCGCAACGTCATTCCCAATTTCGTCGCAGGTGTGGAGATGGCCGAGCCCTTCGGCTTCACCACGGTGGACGAGGCCATCGCATCGACCACCGAGGGCCTGCGCTACTTCATGTCGCACGGCATCACTCCGCGGTTCACCACCTGGTGCCCCGAGCCCACCACGCCGCTGGGCAAGACCAACCCGGACGGGGCGCCGCTGGAGTACCACATCCGCCTGCTGGACGCCTATCGCGCGACCATGGAGGAGTACGGGCTCAGCTCGCCCCCCGGCTACGGCCCGCCCGGTGCCGGTCGGGCGGTCTTCTCCGTCAGCTCGTTCATGGACAGCCTTCCGGCACAGCCGGAGGACGCTCTGTGAACCGAGCCCCGGGGACCGGCCGCCACCAGGGCGGTGGCAGCCGGTTCATCTCCGGACCGTGACGGGTGGGTATCGGGACAAAGGAAAACCTGTTCGCCCCTTCACTGGGAGGATGGGGGCGGGCGACTCCGGGCACGTGCAGAGAAGAGCAGAGGAATCCCCGGACCCATGTGGAGGCGGTGCCCATGCTGCATGGGGTAGACGTCAGTTCGCATCAGTCGTCCTTCGACACGGAGGGACTGGACTTCGTCCTCATCAAAGCCACCGAAGGCCGTTCCTACCTCAATCCGCAGCTGACCTCGCAGGTCAAACGGGCCAGGGACGCGGAATGCGTGGTCGGTTTCTACCACTTCCTCTGGCCCGGACACATCTCGGAGCAGGCGGAGTACTTCGTCGGGAAGGTCCCGGAGAAGACGGGGGATCTGCTCGCTGTGGACTGGGAGGAGAACGGGGACGGCACGTGGGCGAACAACTCCGAGAAGGACTGGTTCATCCGTGAGGTCAAACGGCTGAGGCCCCATCACAGGGTTCTGCTGTACTGCAATCGTCACTTCTGGCTGCACCACGACATCACGTCCTACGCCGGGGACGGACTGTGGATCGCCGACTACGTGACGGCGGGCAAGCCCAGGATCAAGGCGCCGTGGCGCATCCACCAGTACACCGACCGGCCGCTCGACAAGGACGTCGCCGCGTTCTCCTCGCGGAGCGCCCTGCGCGACTGGGCCCGCGGCTAAGCGCTTGGAGATCATCAAGGTGTTGCTTCCCGTTCTGGCGCTCGTTGGTGTGGAATGCGCATCCCGGACGAGGCTCGTGCCCAACTTGCTGTGAAATGTGCGGCGTTGTTCCTCCACCTCGACGAACGGCAGCGGCGGCTCCTGAGGGGAGCCGAGGCCCGGCTGCTGGGGCATGGCGGCATCCGGGCCGTCGCGCGGGCAGCCGAGGTGAGTGGGACGACGGGGGCGACGCCGACCACGTCCGGGCCCGATCAGAGATCATTTGCGGGACAAGCTTGAGCAGGGTCCGGCCGACGGCCCTACGGTGTCACCGGCGAGGGGGCGGCTGCGCAGGAATCGGCGGCCTCCTTGGCGGAGTCGAGCACGTCCTCGCCGTAGAAACCCTGCAGCCAGTTGGTCTGGTAGATGGTGTCGAGGTAGCGCTCGCCGAGGTCCGGGCTGATGGCCACTGCGGTGAGTTCGGGCGCGTCGCGCCGGGCCATCCAGTCCGTTGCGGCGCTGATCACCGTGCCAGTGGAGCCGCCGAACAGGAATCCGCGCCTGGCCAGACGATGGCAGGCGCGTACGGTGTCCGCCTCCTCGACACGAATCACCTCGTCGACATAGGACTCGTCGAGCAGCGGCGGGCGCATGCTCGTGCCCAGACCGGGAATCATCCGTCGGCCCGGCGTACCGCCGAAGGATGCCGAGCCGACGCTGTCCACCGCGATGATCCGCACGCGCCGGTGCCATCTCCGGAAGTAGCGCGCGCAGCCCATCAGGGTCCCTGTGGTGCCGGCTCCGACGAACAGCACGTCCAGCTGTGGGAACTTACGGGCGATCTCCGGCGCGGTCGTACGGTAGTGCGCGTTCCAGTTGCTCGGATTGGTGTACTGGCTGAGCCACACATACCGGTCGTCGGAGGCGCACAGCGCGCGGACGTACTCCAGCCGTGCGCCGAGAAAACCGCCGTGGGCCTGCTGTTCGGCGATCACGTGCACCTGGCTGCCCAACGCCTCCATCATCATTTTGTTGGACAGATTGACGCGGGCGTCCGTCACACACAGGAACCGGTAGCCCTTGCTTGCCGCGATCACGCTCAGCGCCACGCCGAGGTTTCCGGAGGAGGACTCGACCAGGATCGATTTCGGCGTCAGCTTTCCCTCCCGCTCAGCGTCCTCCACCATCTCGGTCGCGGCCTTCAACTTGATCGAGCCGGCGAAGTTGAAGCCCTCGCACTTCAGGAAGAGCGAGTGCCCGAAGATCGACCGGAGGTCGACATAGAGATTCTCTTCGTTGAAGGCGTAGGGCGCGGAAATGACGGGCACGATGGTCTCCTCTGTCTGGAGCAGAGCACTATCGGAACTTCCACTCGGCCGTGGGCGCGTTCCTCGCTTGTGCGGGCGAGACCCCGTGCCCAACCGGGCGGGAAAGGGCCCTGCGTCCGCGGCCGCTATCTCATGGGTCAGGACCTGCTGCGACGTGACCGGTGGTCTCTCCTTCGAGCAGCCTTGAAGGAGCCTCCTGGACTCTCGGCCTGCTCATCCGTAACGGCTCAGTTCGTGGAAGAAGTTGTCGACGACGTGCAACTCGCCGCGGTGAGCCACTTCGGTGTACACGTACTTGCCCAGCGCGAGGTCGAGCACCCCGAGGCCGAAGGGCGAGAACACCACCGGCCGGTCCGTCGGCACTGTCACCCGCCCGGCCATCACGTCGTCCAACGTGCCGTTCAGGAAGTTCCGACTGCCTGTGAGTTGCTCGGCCAGATGCGGCGACGTGTCGGCCTTGAGGCAGTGCTCGACGTCATCGACGATGTTGGTCGAGGCAAGCAGGATCTCCGGTGCGAGGTCGCGCAGCGACACATGCAGCACCAGCGGGTTGTGTGCGAACCATGACAGGTCACTGACGTGCGGCTGACCGGCGACCGTGGCGAAGACCACCAGGTCACTGTTGCAGATCAACTGCTCGGCACTGTCGTGCACGATGATGCGGCCGCTGGCGCCCGACTGCTCCAGGTAGCAGCGGAAGCCTGCCGCGCTGTCGGCGGACAGGTCGTGTACGCCGATCTCGTCGAACGACCAGCCAGTACCGACCAGGAAGGTGTGGATGTAGCGGGCGATCAGGCCCACCCCGAAGAATCCGATGCGTGTCGGTCGCGATCGGTCGCGGCTGAGCCAGTCGGCCGCCGACGCCGCCGACGCGGCTGTCCGGGTGGCGCTGATGATCGAACTCTCCAGGCAGGCGAACGGGTAGCCGGTGTCGTGGTCGTTGAGGATCAGCACGGCCGATGCCCTTGGGATGCCGGCCGTCACGTTGTTCGGGAAGCTGGAGATCCACTTCAGGCCGTCAACCCGTGTGTCCCCACCGATCGAGGCGGGCAGCGCGATGATCCGGGAGGACGGGCGGTCGGGGAATCGCAGGAAGTACGACGGCGGGTTCACCGAATCACCGGCGCCGTGTACCCGGTAGGTGGTCTCGATCAACTCCGTGATCGGCTTCTCGCGTCCGTGCAGCGTGCGCCGGACCTGGGCACCGGAGATCACCGCGAAGGGTGGCACGGTGATCGGTGCGACGCTTGCGGACTCTCTTGCGAACTCTCTTGCGGTGGAATCGACAGTGGTCATCGCGTGGTCACCTCCACGGTCGGTGAGCAGTCGGCCAGACGCACCGGTTCGGCCATGGCGACGAGCACCTCGCGCGGTCCGTCGAAGGGCTCCCTGCTGTGCGCGGTGCGGACGTTGTCGACGAGCATCAGGTCGCCGGTCTGCCACGGTTCGCGTGCGGTGTTCGCCTCGTAGACGCTGTTGAGCAGCTGGACGACGTCCTCGCCGATCGGGTCGCCGTTGCCGAACCGGGTGTTGAACGGCAACCCGTCGGCGCCGTAGACGTCCACCAAGTACTCGTGCACCTCGGGAGCCAGCGTCCACTCGTTGAGGAACGCGATTTGGTTGAACCAGCAGCGTCGGCCGGTGACCGGGTGGCGCACCACGGCGCTACGGCGCTGTCTGGTGCGCAGTCCACCGTTGGGCTGCCACTCGAACGCGATTGCGTTGGTGTGGCAGTAGCGCTCGACGGCGCCCCGGTCGTCAGTGCCGAAGGCCTCGGCGATGGACGCGCCGATCTCGTCGTTGTAGCTGCGGGTGAGCAGCCAGCCCTCGCGCTCGAACCGCTTGGTCAACTCGGTGGGTAGCGCGTCCAGCACGGTCGGTGAGTCGGCCACCGCGGTCGCCCCGCCGTCGGTGGGCGCGCTGAGACAGGCAAACATCATCAGGCCGGGGAACTCAAGCGTGTAGCTCAGTTCGTGGTGCATGCACATGGGCTGGTTCGGCGGCCACTTCGATGAGGAGTACACCCCGTCGGAGTAGGCCTGCCGAGGTGCGAAGGCTTCCCGCTCGGTCATCAGACCGGAGGCCAGCTTCGAGAAGACGGCCCCGGTCTCGACTGCGTCGCGCAGCCCGAGGCCACGGACCAGAACCGAACCGTGCTCGGCGACGACTGCGCGCAGCGCGTCCCGGTGCTCGGCCGCCCAGGCCGGCGCGTCGCCAGCGGCCTGGGCCCGCACCCGCGGGGGTGCGCCGGAATTCAGTTCCACATCGACCAGCAACGCCGTGGATTTGAACGACATCTTGTTTTCCTTTCAGTCGATACTCAGGAAGAAGCGGACCATCCGGCGGCGTTCAGCACGGCCTTTGCTGCCTCGGCCGGACGGGTGCTCAGGAAGTAGTGGCCGCCGTCGGAGAGCTCGTGCAGGTCGACCTGCTCGGCCAGGAGCTGCCAGTCGAGGTACCGGCGCGGGTACTCCGCCGTGCTCGGGTCGTCCGCGGCAACGACCACGGTGACCGGAGCGGAGAGCTTCTGCGCCGGCGGGTGCTCCAGGACGCCGGCGAAGTAGTGGTGTGCGGACACGCAGTCGTGCCGGTACGCGGCGCCGACGTGCTCGGCGTGCTGCGCACTCAGCTCACCGAGCGAGGTGTGGCCGCCGTGCGCGCTCAGGCTTGCGGCGATCTCGGCGTTGCTCCGTCCGGTCAGCTCGGCGATGGTGGCCCGCCGGTCGTCGGCGTCCCCGAGCAGTTGCGCGCCGAGGAACACCCGTTGGACGTCCACTCCGCGCTCTCGCAGCTTTCTGGCAGTCTCCACGGCCAGCGCGGTTCCCGAGGAGTGGCCCCATAGCAGGATCCCGGTCAGGCCACGCCCGGTGATCTCGTCGACGACCTGCTCGACCACCTGCGTCATCGGCACGAGCGACTCGCTGTCGGCGGTCACGTCGTGACCGGGCAGCTCGACGGCGTAGACCGCCGGTCCACCGTCCGGCAGCACTCCGGCCATCGGCTGGAAGTTCACCGCGTTGCCGCCGGCGTAGGGGAAGCAAACCAGGGCTGCGGTCTGCGCACCGTCCGGTTCCGACAGCGGCTGAAGCAGCCCGGCACGCCGCACGGACCTGCCGTCGATCAGCCCGGCCAGATCGGCGAGGACCGGGTGACCGGTGACATCCTTGAGGGACACCGCACGGTCCAGGACGATGGCCAGCTTTACTGCCGACAGCGACGTGCCGCCCCGGTCGAAGAAGTGGTCCCTCCGTCCGACCTGGTCCTGGGGGATGCCGAGGACCTTCGCCCAGGCGGCCGCCAACTGCTGTTCGGTCGGCGTATCCGGCGCGCGGTAGTCGTCCCGGACGACCTCGAGTTCTCCGGCGAGTGCCTGCAGGGTCCTTCTGTCGATCTTGCTGTTGGCCGTCAGCGGCAGAGCCTCCCGCCAGTGAAAGGCCGACGGGACCATGTACGCGGGCAGCGACTCACCGAGCCGGTCCGGCAGGACGCCGAACTCGAGCGGCCGCCGACCGGAGTAGAACGCCACCAGGTGCTTGCTCCGGTCGGCCCGCTCGGTGACCACGACCGCACCGTCGCGAACACCGGGCACCTGCAACAGGGTGTTCTCGATCTCGCCGATCTCGATCCGGAAGCCACGGATCTTCACCTGGGTGTCGCGACGGCCGAGGAACTCCAGCTTTCCCTCGGGCGTCCAGCGGCCGTAGTCGCCGCCCCGGTAGAGGCGGGCGCCCGCCCGGTGCGGATCGGCCAGGTAGGCCTGCCCGGTGCGCTCGGGGTCGTTGACGTATCCGCGGCCGACGCAGACGCCGGAGAAGACGATCAGGCCGGGGGCACCGAGCGGCACCGGGACCAGGTGCTCGTCGACGACATAGACGCGCACGTTGTTGACCGCGGGACCCAGCAGGATCCGGTCTCCGTCGGGCACGCATTCCATGACCTCGTGGTTGGTGTCGTCCGAGGTCTCGGTCAGCCCGTAGGCGTTGACCAGCTTGATCCCGGGCTGGGCGGCGAACCAGCGCTCCACGAGCTCCTTCTTCAGCGCCTCGCCCGTGACCGACACGCACCGCAGGTCCGGCAGCTCGCGGGGGTGCTGCTTCAGGCAGGACACGACCACGTCCAGGTAGGAGGGTACGACCTGGAGGACGGCGACCCGGCCGTCGACGATCTTGTCGACGAACCGCTGGATGTTCAGGATCACCTCCTGTTCCACCAGTAGGGTCCGCCCCCCGACCAGGAGCCCGGACACCAACTGCCACAGCGAGATGTCGAAGCATTGGGGTGCGGTCTGGGCGATCACCTGTCCCTCGCCGATCTCCAGGTCGTCGATCTTGGCGTAGAGGTGGTTCAGCATGCCCGCGTGCTCGCACATCGCACCCTTGGGCTCACCTGTGGAACCGGAGGTGAAGTAGATGTAGGCGAGCTGGTCCGGTGCGATACGGAGGCCCAGATCATCGTCGGCGTGGTCTTCCTCGTAGGCTGCGCAGACGGAGAGCTTTTGGACCCCGGACAGCGAATCGAGGGCCTGGTCGAGCGTGGTGGTGCTGCCGGGTTCGGTCAGCACGAGCCCGCATGCGGCACGGGAGAGCATGGTCGCGATACGGTCGGCCGGGAAATGCGGCTCGATGGGCAGATACACGCCGCCGGCTTTGAAGACCGCGAGGACGGCGGCCATCCAGTCCAGGTTGCGCTCGGTCACCACTGCGACGACACCTTCGGGGCGCAGCCCCCGCGCGAGCAGCGCTCGTCCCACCCGGTTGGCGTGTGCGTTGAGTTCCCGATACGTCAGTTGCTGTTCCCCGTGTACCGCGGCAACGGCGTCCGGGTGTGCCGCCACCCGCTGCTCGAACAGTTCGTGGAACCGGTGGTCCGGCAGTTCCCGGCGTGGGCCGGCGAGTGATTCGAGCTGGAAATGGAGTTCTTCGGCGGAGAGCAGGTTCTGCCGCCCGTGCTCGGCGTCCGGATCGGCGGCGATCAGCGCGAGTGCGGTGAGGTGATAGCCGGCGATCCTGACGGCGCAGTCTTTGTCGAGCGCGTCGTTCCGATAGCGCAGCCGCAGCACAAGGTGGCGGCCGCGTCGCGAAAATCCCACCCACAGCAGGGTGCTTCCGGCGACTTCGCCACCCACGCCGTGCGGATCGAACACCGATTCGATCGACGGCTCTGCCAGACCCAGTTCGCACCTGAGCTCATCGACCGGGTAGTCCTTGTGCCCCAGCAGCTCCGACCTGACTCGATCAGTGTCCAGCAGCAGCGCCCGCCACGAGTCGGGCTCGGTCGTCAGCCGGCAGAGCAGCGGTCGGCCGCCCTCAGCGGTGACGTATCCGGTTGCGACCTCGTGCTCGCCGGACAGCGCCGCGAGCACCTTGGAGTGTGCTGCCAGCAGCACCGAGTCGAGTGGTACCGCCAGGTCCTCGGCCAGTCGGACCAACGCCGCGAGGACGTCGTCCGGGATCGGCGCCTCATGTTCGCCGATGCCCTTCTCCGGATTGAGCGTCCACCGCGGGATTTCGGTGAATCCACCGGCGACGAGCACAGCGCGCCAGAACTCCCGGTCGGCCTGCGCATGCATTCCCATCTGGTCGTCCCTCTCCATTCGCCTTCGCCATCGTGCTGTTCAGCGCCGACCAGGGCGGCGCTGCTGTCCCGTCCGCGTCAGCGCCTCGGGCTGACCAGGGGCGTCTCGCATCTCCGTGGCGGGGTTTCCTCCCCAGCGTCCGTGCTGCGGGACCTCCTCGCCCTTCATGAGAAAGGAGTCGGGTGCGAGCACCGCGCCCGTGCCCATCGTCACGCCGTAATGGACGTGGGCTCCCACGCCGAGGGTGCAACCGGCGCCGAGGATGCTGCGATCGGACTTGAAGGTGCCGTCCTCCTGTGAATGGCACTGGATCTTGCTTCCCGCATTGAGCGTGCAGTCGTTCCCGATGGTGGTGAGCGTCCGCTCCGTCACATAGCAGCCGTCATCGAAGACCCTGCTGCCGATCCGAACCCCCAGCATCCGCCAGATCACATTCTTGAAGGGGGTGCCGTTGAAGATTTCGAGGTAGGTGTCGGGCACCTTCCAGAGGCGCTCGTGCCACCAGAAGTATGGGTCGTAGATGGAGCAAACCTGCGGTTGCAGCGTGCGGAATGCCGCGATGCCGCGCTCCACCAGTACGAAGTAGAGGGCAGTGAACCCGAGGCTGAGCACCAGGAACTCGGCGATCAGCAGATGCCCGTAGGAGCGGTACAGCGCGGCGTTCACCAGGCCGAGCATCGTGAGCACGAAGAAGTGCAGCCACCGCACGAGCAGGAAGAAGACCATCGAGCGGATGTTGTAGTGGTTCTTCGCGGCGAGGTTCCGGCGCAGCTCGTCGCCGCCGCGGAGATGATCGAACCGGGAATCGCGTTCGACCGACCGGGGAATCTCGAAGCACGGCGAGCCGAGCAGGCCCACCCCCTCGCGCACCTCGCCTTCGAGTGGAACCATCACCTTCGTCGCGAGGAGACAGTTCTCACCTGTCCTGGCCCCCGAGGGATAGGCGATGTTGTTCCCGAGGAAGTTATGTGCCCCGATCGAGGCCCGGGACACCCGGAAGGACGTGCTCGAATAGTCGGCGTTCATGATGGAGAGCCCGTCGGCGACCATCGTTCCGTTCCCGACCGTGCACAGAAACGGGGTTTCGTGTTGCACTTCCGTGCCGAAGTTCGACCCCGTCTGCTCGACCCGGGACAAGTCGTATCCGATGCCGCGCAAGTAGTGGACGATGTAGGAGCTGTCACCCAACAGCCATGTGAAGAACTTGATGTTGGTCATGCGCCCGATCGCCCGGTGTACCGAGTAATGAAACCCGTACAGCGGATAGATCCTGTCCGGCTTGACGACCAGGTTCAGCAGGCGCGGAACGGTGGAAATCACCGCCAGGCCCACGACGACGAAGCCGAAGAACAGCAGCAGGGAAAGGATCAGCGCCTCGATGTAGAGATCCAGTGACGTGAGCTCCAACGTGCCCAGCCCGTTGTGCAGCGCCGGGACGAGGGGCACCAGCATGTACGCACCCCCGACAGACAGTGGCACGTAGAGGAAGAACAGCTGAAGCACGGTGATCAGGCCGAAGCCGGCCCGGCGCAGCGTGCCGCATGCGGCCGGCCCGATCCTCAGGTAGTCATGCTGCGTGAGCTGTGCCGGGGATCCGTGCCAGCTCTGACCGCCCGGGACCGCCTGACCGCTGTACAGCGTGGACGTGTGACCGAGTTGGGCCCCGTCGCCCATCGACGTGTCGATGTCGAGCACGGTCTTCTCGCCGATGAACACGTCCCGGCCGAGGGTGACCCGGCCAGTCTGGATACGCCCGGCGTGTGCCCGGTAGCAGAGGAAGAACGAGTCTTTGCGGATCACGGTGCCGGCGCCGACCGTGAGGAGGTCGGTGCAAATCGGAACGTTTCGGGAGAGGATCGTGACCCCTTTGCCGATCCGTGCGCCCAGCGCTCGCAGGTAGAGCACGTACAAGGGATTGCCGACGAAGAAGACCATCGGGTTGGCGTGGATCAGCACTTTGACGGTCCAGAAGCGCAGATAGGTCAGACTCCAGACCGGGAAACTTCGTGATGTCCACCGGCCGATGAGGAGCCATTTGGCTGCGATGGGGAAGGCGCACAGACCGACGAAGCCGAGGCCTCCGAAGACGAACGATCGCAGGTAGATATCGATCACACCCGACCCGGCGGAGACCCATGCGTAGCCTCGATCGACAACGAGTCCGGCGAAGAATAAGTATCCCAGGAAAAGCAGGAACTGCAGGGTTCCGCAGAGGGCGTACCACACCGTGCCGACTGGGGTCACCACGTCGGACGGTGCCGGGACCGACGGCTCGGCGGGGGCGGTGTTCGTGAGCCCCGTCGCCAGACTGCGGATCGTCGGGTGCCGGTAGATGTCCTTCATCGACGCCGAGGGGAGGTCCGCTCGCTTTCTGACTCGTGCGCAGAAATGCGCCATCACCAATGAGTTGGCGCCGAGGTCGTCGAAGAAATGGCTGTCGATCGAAACTCGTTCGAGGCGCATGACGTCGGCCAGCACCTCGGCGAGGTTTTTCTCGATGCCGGTCTCCGGACTGGTGAACCTGCTTGTATCGATTGCGGATTCATCAGGCCCGGGCGTCAGGACGTCGTGGGATTTCTCCTCCATGCAGAGCTCCTTGAAGAACTTTCGAGTGCTGTCGCCATTACGGTGAGCGCTCCGTACTCGCGATATTCGATGGCTGGAGCGAGTGGTCCGGGAATCACGAGGTCGAGTTCTGCTGTCCGGATCCCGAACCGCTGCCTCGGTCCTGGGTGTCCATCGTCGGGCTGCCACTCGAACTCTGTCGCATGGCCCGGCAGTGGCCCTCCCGGTTCCCTCGTCGCCCAGGACCTTGCCCGGCGGGACGGCGATGAGTTGCGTGTGGGTCTCGCCGTGCAGTATTCGAGTGGTCCGTTCCTGATCCGGGAGGAGTTGCGCCGGGATATGGTGCGGGAGAGAGTCATGTACAACGCTCCTTGTTCTCCGATGGAACGTAAGGGGACCGGCAGAGCGCATCCGGCCCAAGTGTTCGGCTTCCGCCCAAAAGGTCGGTTGTCGACGAAGTCAAGTGATACCACGTGTGGCAGCACGCAGTGGTTGGCGTTGCCGATCGTCCGGGGGCGGAGAGCGGGCACATGAGGCTGGGACCCGGCTCCGGGTCCAGGCTGCCGGAACTTCTTCTCGAGCACGGAAAAGAACCGGCAAGTGTTGTCTGTTTTCAACTTCCTCGGCTAGGGATATGCACCCTGCCCGTGCACCATTTCAGTGACCCACAGGGAGATTTGAGGAGCAAGGCTCGTAACCGCGGATCACCCGAAGGTAGTAGCGGCCCGTCTTGTGTGAGCGAATTTCACGCTCGGGCGGTTTGGTACCGCCGGACGGCCACGGGCCTGCACCATGCTCGATATGAACCACCTCTTCCCCATGCCGTTCACCCCCGGTCGCAAGGGCTGAGACTCGGCGGTGACTTGACTCTGTCGGGGATCTCGGGGTTCCCGATGCGCCAGCCTGATCAGCGGGCATGCTCGTGGCTGATCCGAAGTCCTCCGCAGTTGTCGAGGTGCCAGCTGCCAGCTGCCAGCTGCCGCGTCGTACGCCCTGGCCATGGAGCTGGACGATCCCGGCGGCCGCCACAGGGTGCCGGCCGACTTCCGTGAGCGCCTCGCCCTGGACGACCGCGCCGACCGCCTGTGCGATCTGGCGCTCGCACGCCTGAAGGAGGCCGGACTCGTGCGCGAGCGCACCACGCAGCGCACCAACTCCACCCATGTCCTGGCCGCGGTGCGCGACCTGGGCCGCCCGGAGCTGGTCACCGAAGCCGTCCGTGACGTGCTGGAAGAAGTGGCCCGCACCGCTCCGCACCTGATGACCGTCCTGGCCGACGAGGACTGGGGGCTCCGCTACGGCCGGCCGGTCCGCCTTGGCGGAAACCCCACCCGGCCCAGGACCAGGATCCTTGCCACTGGTGACGATGCCTTCCGGCTCCTTGAAGACATCCACCAGCGCGGACCGGGGGTGGGACCGGACCGCAGGCTGAGGCCCTGCGGCAGATCCTCTTGCAGAACCAAGGGCTTGCAGGTCATCAACATGGGGTTTTGATCGTGCTCTTTGGCTCGTTGCTCAGGGAGATGACCTGGGCTCGGAGGGGTGCGAGGGCGGTCGGTGGGGCGGTCGCTGGCGGGATGCTGATGCCGTGTGTGTCGAGCAGTTTCCTGATCTGCAGCAGGGCGCGAGTCGCGGGCTGAGCGATTCGCATGAAGAAGCGAAAAATGGCTTTCCGAAATACTCTGTTTCGAGGCTTATGTCACCTCTTGTGATGTGAAGGGGTGACGGAACAGCCGCCACGCGCCTGATCGAAGCGGAGGAGTCATCCATGAAAGCCGCCGTTGTCCGCAGTTTCACCGAGCCGCTGGTGGTCGAGGAGCGGCCCGTGCCGAAACCGGCCGGACACCAGGTCCTGGTGCGTATGGAGGCCTCCGGGCTGTGCCACACCGACATCCATGCGGCGCAGGGTGACTGGCCGGTCAAGCCCAGCCCGCCGTTCGTGCCGGGGCACGAAGGCATCGGCATCGTCGAAGCGGCGGGGGAACAGGTGACCCATCTCGCGGTGGGGGACCGGGTGGCCATCCCCTGGCTCGGAGAGGCCTGCGGGCACTGCGACCACTGTGTGTCCGGCTGGGAGACGCTCTGCCTGGAGCAGCAGAACAGCGGCTACTCCGTGGACGGCAGCCACACCGAGTACGCACTGGCTCACGGAACGTACGTGGTGCCGGTGCCCGACGGCATCGACCCGCTGGACGCGGCACCGCTCACCTGTGCGGGCGTCACCACGTACAAGGCCGTCAAGATGTCCGGCGCACGTCCGGGCACGCGCGCCCTCGTCTCCGGCATCGGCGGCCTGGGGCACCTCGCCCTGCAGTACGCACGGATCTTCGGTGCCGAGACCATTGCCGTCGACGTCACCGACGAGAAGCTGGCCCTCGCCCGCGAACTCGGGGCCGATCACGTCATCGACGCCCGGGTCCAGGACGTGGCCGAGGAGACCCAGCGGCTCGGGGGTGCGGACGCGGCCATCTCTCTCGCCGTGAGCAGCGAGTCGTTCAGCGCCGCCTACGGTGCGCTGCGCCGGGGCGGGACACTCGTCCTGGTGGCGCTGCCTGCCGAGGGAAAGCTGGAACTGCCCGTCTTCGACACGGTGCTGAACGGTACGAAGATCGTCGGTTCCATCGTCGGGACCCGTGAGGATCTCGCCGAGGTGTTCCGGTTGCACCAGCTCGGCCGGACGCGCGTGGTCCGCGAGAGCCGGAAGCTCGAGGACATCAACGCGTCGATCGAGTCGGTACTGAAGGGCGAGGTGCCAGGGCGTCTCGTCTTCGACATGCGCTGATCCGGGCGCGTGCGGCGGGGTTCCCTCGTGGCCGGCTGGCCGGGAACCCTGCCGTGGAGGAGGGGCGAAGATGTGCAGGGGAACCTCGGCCCGATTCCGGCGGGCCGAGGTTCCGTTCCGTGTGGGTCCGTCACCATTCCTCGTAGTGGCGCTCGATGACCCGGAAGCTGCCCACGACGCCGTTGCGGACCCAGACGCCGTCCTTGACGCGGCCGGGGACCACGCCGTTGCTGGAGCTGTGGGGGCCGACGGTGGCGATGGGGGCGCCGTTGTCGCAGGTGGCGCCGCGGAAGACCTCGACGGTCCTGCGGCTGTCGTTGCTGATGTTGAGGCTCTTGGCGCCCAGGCCACTGACCACGGTGATGCAGCCACCGGGGAAGTCGCTGTAGGTGCGCTCGTTGATGTGGATGAGGCCCTCGTAGCGGTCCCGGTCCCCGTAGTCGTGGTCGTAGCCCTGGTCGCCGTAGCCCCGGTCGTCGTTGCCCCTGTCCTCGTCCCCCTTGCCGGTGTCGCTGCCGCCAGGAGCGGAGAGAGGGGTGGCCTGCTGAAGGACAGGGGCTGTACGGATCGGCTCCAGAGCGGCGGCCGAGGCGTAGGTGATGCCCGTGGTGGTCAGGGCCGAGGCGGCTGTGATGGCCGCAGTGACGACAGTGGAACGGGTAACCATGTCACGTCTCCTGTCTCAGAGAGGTTGGCTGAATAGCCGACCCGTGATCGCAAAGTACTGAGGGCCCTCATAGCTGTCATATCGGACGCGTTCGGGCGGTGGGTGACGGAGGGCCGTTCGAGGTACAGGGGATGCTGATGACTGGTCATCGGATAGTCAGGTAAAAGGGGGAAGTGCCCTTGTATGGAGAAGATTTGATGGGCCATTCGTCCTTCCGGGCGACGTTCTGATACTCAGTCACCCTCTGGTGCCAGCGTGTCCGTGTTGACATGGGGAGTGGTGTGGGGTGCATCCGTGGCGGCCTCGCCGAAGGCGTTCGGGGGTCCTCGTGGTGATGCTGCGCTGGGAGCGCGAGGAGCCCCGGCGCAGAACTGCGCCGGGGCTCGATTCGCGGACGTCGTGTCCGCAGCGGTGGAAGTGGCTCGGGTGCGTCAGGCGGTTCCGCGCTCCGCGTAGGCGGCCAGCTCCGCGAGGAACTCCTCACGCACGGCGGGGGCAGCCCACGAGATCTCGATGGCGTTGCGCTGGAGGCGCACCAGATCGGTGTCCGAGAGGGCCGCGGGTCCGCGCAGGGCGGCCAGGTTCTCCGCGACGTAACCCGGGAAGTAGGCCGGGTCGTCGGAGTTGACCGTGACCTTCACGTCCTGGTCGAGCAGGGCGCGGATCTCGGCCGCCTTCATGCCGTCGGTGACATGCGCGTTGGAGATGGGGCACACCGTCAGGCCGAGGCCGCGCTCCCGGATCCGCTCGATCAGCGACGGGTCCTCGAGGGCGTTCACGCCGTGGTCGATGCGGTCGACACCGATCTCCTCGATCACCTGACGGATGTGCTCCGTCGAGTTCTGCTGGTCGACATCGCAGTGCATCGTCAGCCGGAAGCCCTCGGCGCGCGCCCGCGCGAACACCGCGCGGAACTTCACCGGCGGATTGCCCGCCTCGTCCGAGTCCAGGCCGACACCGATGATCCACTCCTTGTAGGGGAGCGACTGCACCAGTGTGGTCATCGCGAACTCGGCCTGGAAGTCGCGGAGGAAGCACATCACGAGACGGCCCCTGAACCCGGTGGCGCGCTCCGCGTCGTCGAGGGCGCGGGTCAGGCCACGGATGACGGTGTCGAAGGCGACGCCGCGCGCCGTGTGCGCCTGCGGGTCGAAGAAGATCTCCGCATAGCGCACGTTCTGTGCGTGCGCCTTGGCCGCGTAGGCCGCCGCGAGGTCGTAGAAGTCCTGCTCGGTGCGGAGCACGGACATTCCCTCGTAGTAGACGGAGAGGAAGCCGGGCAGATCGTGGAAGTCGTACGCGGCGCGCAGTGCGGCCTCGTCGGCGTAGGGCAGCTCGATGCCGTTGCGCTGTGCCAGAGCGAACTTCAGGCCGGGTTCCAGGGTGCCCTCGATGTGCAGGTGCAGCTCGCACTTGGGCAGACCGGCGATGAACGCGTCCACGGGGACGGGTGCGGTGGTCATGAGTGAAGGCCTCGGCTCTCTACGTCAGTTGGAGGGGCGCACGATGTCGACGACGTCCTGGGTGCGGTAGTTGACGACGCCCAGGTCGGTGACGGCGTACTCGGGGATGGCGGTGATCTCCAGGAAGATCAAGTAGCCGAAGGCGGACGGGAGTTCGCAGCCGAGTGCGCGGGCGGCGGCCTCCAGGCGGTCCTCCGCTTCGGCCATCTCCTCCGGAGGGAGGTCGGCGACGATGCCGGCCACCGGAAGCGGCAGGAACTCCTGGATCTCGCCGCCGTCCACGACGACCTGACCGCCACCCTGCCGGGCCAGGTGATTCACGGCGAGGGCCATGTCGGCCCGGTCGGCGCCGACGCAGATGATGTTGTTGTCGTCGGGTGCCGCGGACGAGGCGATCGCACCGGAGCGCAGGCCGAACCCGTTGATCATCGCGGTGACCGTGGAGCCGCCGGTCTTCCCGTAGCGCTCGGAGACCGTGACGTACAGCGCGTCCTGGTCGAGGTCGGCGCGGACCGTGCCGTCCCGCACCGGCAGCGTCATCTCGACTCCCTCGCGCACGAACGGCACGGTGCGGTCCATCTCGACGACCAGCACGCGGACCTCGTCGCCCTCGGCCGCGACACCGATCGAGTCCTCGGTGAGCGGGGCGACCTGGAAGGCGGGGGAGAAGGCGGCGGAGCGCTCGGGGGCCTGCGGCACCTCGACGGTCCGGCCGTCCCGCGCGACCAGCTTCCCGCGCGCGAACACCCGCTCCACCTGGAACGACTCGGGGGAGTCGATGATCAGCACATCCGCGTACCGGCCCGGCGTGAGGGAACCGACGAGATGGTCGATCCGGTACATCTCGGCGCAGTTGAGCGTGGCCATCTGGATCGCCTCGACCGGTCGCACACCCGCCGCGATCGCCATGCGGACCAGCTTGTCGAGGTGGCCCTCGCGCAGGATGTCGGCGACATGCATGTCGTCCGTGCAGAAGCCGACCCGCCGCGACTGGGCGCCGAACTCGGTGACGGTGCGCACGTTCTCGTTCATGAAGTGCGCCACCGACGACTCACGGATGAGCAGCGACATGCCCGCGCGCAGCTTCTCCAGTGCCTCCTCGGCGGTGTAGCTCTCATGGTCGAGGCGGACGCCCGCGGCAGAGAGCGCGTTGATGGTGGTCGCCCCGGCCATCGGGGCGCAGCCGAAGATCGGCAGCCGGTTGCGGTGAGCGAGTTCGAGGGCGCGCAGCACCTTCTCGTCGCGGTTGAGAACGAACTCGGCGACGGTCTCCCACACGCCGAAGCAGTCCGCCCACTCCTGCGTCTCGGCGTGCTCCTCGGGCCCGAAGGAGAAGCCCACGGTCGTCTCGGGCAGTGTGTACGGCGTCTTGAACGGTGCACCCCAGAAGATCTTCATGGGGCTCGCGTCCGCTTCCCGGAGCGCCTCGCGGACCCCGTCCAGACCGGCGACGACGAGGAACTGGTCGAGTCCGGAGACGACCGAGGTGGTGCCGTACCGGGCGACGGCGTCGGCGAACATCGTCACCGACAGCTTGGAGCACTCCAGGTGCAGATGACCGTCGATGAGGCCCGGGGTGAGGTACTTGCCGGTCGCGTCGACGATCTCGGTGTCCGGGCCCTCGTACACCGAGACATCACCGGTCGCGGCGATCCGCTCGCCCGTGATGGCGACGTCGGCCGGGTAGATCTCGCCGGTGCAGACGTTGACGAGCTGCCCGCCCCTGATGATGCGGTCGGCCTTGACGACGCCCTCGGAGGCATCGATGAGGCTGCGGAGGCTGGGGTGGTTCATGGGAGTGGCTCCAGAGGGCGGTACGGGGGGTGGGAGGAAAGCCGCGCGGACGGTTCAGGCGGCGGAGGGCAGTGCGGCCTCGGCCCGGACGGTGCGGCGGGCGAGCAGCCAGTACACGACGCCGGCGACCAGGGCGCCCGCGAACACGGAGAGGTCCAGCCCGTCGGCGGCCTTGGACAGCGGGCCGACGAACACGGTGGAGTCGACCCAGAGCACGGCGGCGGCGAAGCCGAGCAGCACGGCGACCAGGCCGGCCGGGCGGAAGCCGCCCCGGTGCCAGTAGGTGCCCTTGTGGCCGGTCTCCTCGGGGAACAGTGAGGCCACGTCGTACCGGCCCCGGCGCAGTGCCCAGTCGGTGAGGTACACGGCGGCCCACGGGCCGAGCCACAGCACGATCAGACTGAGGAAGTTGGACAGGAGGGTGTAGAAGTCGGCGGAGAAGACCGCCCACAGGGTGATGCCGGTGCACAGCGACAGGTCGATGAAGACGACCATCCACCGCTTGATGGGCAGGCCGACAGCCAGCAGGTTCAGGCCCGAGGAGTACATGTCCGTGGTGTTCACGGCGAGCAGCGAGACGATCGCGAGCAGCAGGTACGGGGTGATGAACCAGCCGGGCAGGATCTCCGGCAGGCCGGAGATGGGGTCGGTGGCGTTGGTGGTCGCGGTGGCGACGGCGGCGCCGAGGACCTGGAGCAGGATGTTGGGCACCATGCCGCCGAGTGCGGCACACGCGAAGACCTTGCGCGGCGCGGAGTCGGCCGGCAGATACCGCGAGTAGTCACTGCCCATGTCTGCCCAGGACAGGCCGCCGGACGCGGTGACCATGGCAAGGACCAGGGAGATGGTCACGAGGGACGGGGCCTCGCCGTGGGTACCGAAGTCGGCCTTCGGTACGACGAGGAAGGCCATGACCGTGAACATCGCGGCGAAGATCCAGGCAAAGTACTTCTGGATCTTCATGATCAGGTGGTAGCCGGCCACCGGCAGCAGCATCTGAAGCCCCGCCGCGACGGCGATGACCAGCAGCTTCACGGGTGTGCCGGGGTCGATGCCGGCCTGGTCGAGCAGCGCCAGACCCGCCAGCACGATCAGCACCATGCCGCCCGCCTCGAAGCCGACGAGCATCACCCAGCTCAGCAGCGCCGGGAGCCGGCCCCCGCGCGGACCGAACGCGGCCCGTGAGACGGAGTGCGTGGAGGTGCCGGTGCGCGGGCCCTGGAGGCTGGTCAGGCCGGTGACGGCGAAACCCAGCACATTGCCGACGACGATCAGCGCGACCGCGTACCAGAAGGACAGGCCGAAGGAGACGACGAGCGCTCCGTACACGACGGTGAAGACGGTGGTGTTGGTCCCGGCCCAGAGCCCGAGCAGGCGACTGGGCCCGCCCTGGCGCTCCTCGGCGGGCACGGCGTCGATGCCACGCTGCTCGACCGTGAAGGCGGACGCGGTGGACGCGGTGGGCGCGGTGGAGTGGGTGGGCGCGGGGGATCCCGGCGGGGCGGTTCTGGTGGCCTCGGCCATGGTCGGCAGGCGTCCTTTGCGGGCTCGCGCCCCGGCCTGGGGGGACGGGGCGAGCGGTGTACAGGGCGGTCCGGCGGGGCCGGAAATGGTGCACGACGGTGTGCGGGGAGTGGGCGGCCCGCGGGACAGAGGTCCCGGGGGTGTCCGTGAAGACAGTGCCCAAACGTTTTGGCAACGTGCTGGACGGTAATGCCTAAACGTTTTGGCAGTCAACCGGTAAGCTCGCTGCCATGTCAGACGTCACAGAGCCGACGGGCCCCATCACGCCGCGCCAAGCGCGCTCCGGCTCCCGTACGCCCGCCGGCGCGGCCAAGGGGGGCGGGCTGCGTGAGGTCGCCCGCCGGGCCGGTGTCTCCGTCACCACCGCCTCGCATGCGCTCAACGGGGTCGGCCGGGTCGGCGCCGGGACCCGCGAGCGTGTCCTCGCCGTCGCCGCCGAGATCGGCTACCGCGCCAACCCCAACGCGCGCGGCCTGCGTGGATCCCGCACCGGACTGCTCGGCCTGACCCACCGCACCGCCGTCGAGGGCGGCATCACCGACATCGAGTACTTCGTCAAGATCGTGAACGCCGCGACCTGGACGGCCATGGCGTACGACTACTCCCTCGTACTCGTTCCGCCGTCGCTGGACGGCCGCCCCTTCGACTCGCTGCCGCTGGACGGCACCATCGTCATCGACCCGCTCACCGGCGACCCGCTGCTGAGCCGCCTGCTCGGGATGGGTGTCCCTGTCGTCACCACCGGCCGTGACCTGTCCCGCATGGACGCCTTCCCCTGGGTCGACAACGAGCTGTCCACCTGCGCCGTCGCCGCCTTCGAGCACCTCGCCGCCACGGGGGCCCGCCGGATCGGGCTGCTGACCGGCTCGACCGGCCAGTCGTACGACGAGGACGCGACAAGCGCCTACCGCGACTGGTGCGACCGCACCGGCCGTCCCGTGCTCATGGACCGGGCCGAGCCCGGCACCGACTCCACCGCCGCTGCGCTGCGCCTGCTCACTCGCCCCGACCGCCCCGACGCCCTGTACGTCGTGATGGAGAAGTTCGGCTTCGCCACCCTCGCCGTCTGCCGCGAGCTCGGGCTCCGGGTGCCCGACGACGTGCAGATCGTGGTGGGCGCCGACGGGGAGTTCGCGCGCAGCGCGCGCCCCGCGCTCACCGCGCTGGACCTGGCCCCCGAGGAGATCGGCAAGCAGGCCGCCGAGCTGCTGATCGACGTCATCCGGCGGCCGCGGGAGGCCGGAGCCGGCCCTGAGCACCGGCTCGTCCCGGCCAAGCTGTTGCCCCGCGCCTCCACCCTGCCGGTGCCCACGGAGCGTTGAGGACGCCCCTACGCAGAACGGCTACGCCTTGCGGCCGGTCCCGGCCGCCCCGTGCGCCCGTGGTCGGTGCGGTGTGCATCGAGCCCGGCCTCCGGTGCGGCACCCGCTGTCGGGCGGGCGTGGGATGCGCCTGAGGCAGCTGAAAACGTGGAAACGGAACCCCCGGAGTGGCGGCCCGGCCGGTCGCGCCGAGGGGGCGAGCCGTGGCGCCGCCATGGCTGCCGTCACCCGTTCGGACGTGTGCGTGTCCCGTGTGACGCGGAGCCTCCCAGGTGCGCGGCGCGGCGGCCACCCGAAAAGAGCTGGTGCGGATGTCTTCTCTGGACTCGGGGAGCGCTGTTACATTCCGGAAAACAGGAATTCATTTCAGTCTGTGACTGGAGGCTCCCATGACGGTCGTCGATGCTGTGCCCACCGTGCAGATGCCGGTTGATCGAGCGTTGCCACCGTCGATGGTCGAGCGCGTGACGCTCATCATGGACGTGTTCGAGGGGCAGACGGTCCGGCTGTCCCTCGAAGAAGTGGCCCGGTACACGCAACTGCCCAGGTCGACGGCGCACCGGATTCTCGATCAGCTGGTGCGGCTGTGCTGGCTCGAGCACACCGGGCTCGGCTACGGGCTGGGGCGCCGCGCCCTCCGGTTCGGCGGGGGCGACGGCGCGCACGGCAGGATCCGCGAGTCCGCCGCGGCCCGGCTGCACCAGCTGCAGATCAAGACCGGCATGGTCGTTCATCTGGCCGTGCTGGACGGACCGGACGTCTACTACCTCGACAAGGTCGGCGGCCGCTTCGCAGCTGCTGTCCCGTCGCGTGTCGGTGGCCGGGCACCGGCCCACTCGACAGCGCTCGGCAAGGCCATGCTGGCCTGGCTGGAACCGGAGGATGTCGAGGTCAGGGCGGGTCACTCGATCCGTCGCCAGACCCAGCGCACGATCTCCGACATGAGCACCCTGCATCAGGAGCTCAACCGCATCCGGCGTCGTCACGGTCTCGCGTTCGAGCGCGGTGAGTGTTTCCCCGACATCGCGTGCGTCGCCACCGCGGTTCGCGGTCCCGAGGGGCCCGTCGCCGCCATCTCCCTGGTGGGGGACACCTGCTCCCCGCTGGAGAAGGTCGCCCCGCTGGTGGTGGACGCGGCCCGGCAGGTGTCCCTCGAGCTGTTCCCCGAGCGGGAGACGCCGGTCAGGGGGGCGCGCCGGGTGGCGGACATCCCGGAGGAGACATGGTCCCCGCAGACCCTGGACCGCCTGCTCGCCGCGAGTGAGTACGGCGACTGGCTGTAGGCCGCACGCGGGGCCTGCGGGCCCCGGCCCAGGAACCGCCCGGACCCCGGCGCGCGGCCGGTCGCCCCTGGGGGCCCCGCTCACCCCCAGTGGTCGCCCCAGCCCCACAGGTCGGGGACCACGATGTCCGTCGGGCTCTCCACACCGAAGCCGCCGCGGAAGAAGAGCATCGGCTCCCGGTCGGTCACGTCCTCCAGGCCGAGGACCCGGCCCACTACCACGTCGTGGTCGCCCGCGGTGTGCACGTCGTATACATCCGCGTGCACCCGGGTCAGGACCCCGGGCAGCGACGGCGTCCCCCAGCGGGAGAGTTCCCACTCCAGTCCCTCGTACTTGAGGCCCTTGCTGGAGCCGAACCTGCTGCAGAGGTCGGTCTGCTCGGCCGCCAGGATGTTCACGGTGAACCGGCCCGACTCCCTGATCCTCGGCCACGCCCGCCCCCGGTGATCGGCGCAGAACAGCACGAGAGCCGGTTCGAGCGAGACGGACGCGAACGACTGGCAGGCGAACCCGACAGGATCGCCGTCCGGACCGATCCCGGTCACCACGGTGACCCCGGACGCGAACGTCCCCATGGTGCGCCGCATCTGCAGGGGCGTCGGATCGACGTGCTCAGGGGCCGCCTCGGGTGCGGACAGGGGCTCTGCGGTCATCGGTTTCACCTCGAGGGGGACGGCGCGGTGGTGTGCCCGAGTGCGGGCAGGGTGCCGAAGGTAGGACACCGGCCGCTCGCGTCGGCCGCCCGTTCCCGATGAGTGGAACGGTGTCCGGACGGCGCCGCTGGGGCCGCCCCCGCACCCTTGTGACCGGGGGTATCCCGCTGACCGAGACGCCCGCCGCGCCGCCCCGGTGGCCGTGGCTACTGTCCAGGAACCGATCACACGGGACCAGTGGCGGCCCGGAGCCGATGACCACTCCAAACCCCCGGTCACCAGGTGCATCCGATCAACGAGGTCAATGAGGCAGGGAAAATGACGGAGCTGAGTCACGACTCCACATTGCGCGAACTCGCGACCGATCAGGGCGTGTTGCGCTACCACGAGGCCGGCAACGGCCCGCCCCTGCTGCTGTTGCACGGATCCGGCCCCGGGGTCACGGGCTGGCGCAACTTCCGGCACAACCTGAGCACGTTCGCGGAGCACTTCCGCTGCCTGATCCTGGAGTTTCCCGGGTTCGGGGTCAGCGACCCGACCGACGGCCACCCCATGGCGACGGCGGCCTCGTCCGTGACCCGGTTCCTGGACGGGCTCGGGCTGGAGCAGGTCGACATCATCGGCAACTCGATGGGCGGCATCATCGGCGCCCAGTTCGCGCTCGCCCACCCCGACCGGGTGCGCCGCCTCGTGACGATCGGCGGGATCGGCCGGAACGTGTTCAGCCCGGGCCCCGGCGAAGGCATCAAGCTGCTCACGGAGTTCACCGACGCGCCGTCCCGGGAGGGCCTGGTGCGCTGGCTGAACTCCATGGTCTACGACCCCTCGCTGGTGACCGAGGAGCTCATCGAGGAACGGTGGACGCAGGCCACCGACCCCGACACACTGGCCTCCGCCCGCCGGATGTACGGCAGTGCGGCGTTCGCGGCGACCGCCGCCGCCGCTGCCGCGTCCGACGCACCCCCGTACTGGGCCATGCTGCACCGGCTCCGCGCCAAGACCCTGCTCACCTGGGGGCGCGACGACCGGGTCAGCCCCGTCGACATGGCGATCCTTCCCATGCGCACCATCCCGGACGCCGAACTGCACGTCTTCCCTGATTGCGGGCACTGGGTGATGATCGAACAGAAAGCGGCCTGGGAGAGCACTGTCCTCGCCTTCCTCACCCGCAAGGACGCGGCATGAGCGCCCGCGCCCAGGAAGCCTGGGACGAGGAGTTCGACTTCGTCGTGGTCGGCAGCGGCGGAGGCGGCATGGCGGCCGCCCTGACCGCGGCCGACAGCGGCCTCTCCACCGTGGTGGTCGAGAAGGGGTCCAAGTACGGCGGCTCGACCGCAATCTCCGGCGGCGGCATCTGGATCCCCAACAACCCCACCCTGCGGGCCAAGGGACACGACGACAGCCGTGAGTCGGTGCGTCGCTACCTCGACGTGCTCACCGAGGACCGGGTGCCGGGCGCCCGCCTCGACGCGTACGTCGACCAGGGACCGGACGCCATGGCACTGCTCGGCAAGAGCCGCTGGCTGCGGTTCTTCTGGGTCAAGGGCTACGCCGACTACCACCCCGAGTACGACGGCGGACGTCCGCTCGGCCGGTCCATCGAGGCACTGCCCTTCGACACCCGCAAGCTCGGCGAGGACGAGAAGTACCAGCGGCCCAACAGCATGAAGGGTCCGCTCGGACTGTGGATCACCGCGAAGGACTACCGGAGCCTCGCCATGGTCAAGCGGACCTGGCGCGGACGCTGGGCCTCCGTGATCGCCGCCTGGCGGGTCTCGTCGAACATGGTGCGCCGCCGCCACATGGCGACCGGCGGCCGGGCCCTGGTGGCACGCATGCGCATGGCGCTCCAGGACGCCGGCGTCCCGGTATGGCTGCGCAGCCCGATGACCGAGCTCGTCACCGACGGGCAGGGCACCGTCACCGGTGTGGCCGTGGAGCGCGACGGCAGGACCGTACGGGTCCGCGCCCGGCACGGGGTGCTCCTGGCCACCGGCGGGTTCGACCACAACCAGGAGATGCGCGAGAAGTACCTCCCCGAGGGCGGTAGGGACAACCACAGTGCCGGGGCCCGCGAGAACGTCGGCGACGGCATCATCGCCGGCCAGGCCCTCGGCGCCGCCCTCGACTTCATGGACGACGCCTGGTGGATGCCGTCCGTGCACCATCCTGCCGGTGTCACGATCCCGCTGGTCTCCGAGCGGTGCATCCCGCCGTCGGTGATCGTCTCCGGGGACGGAAAGCGTTTCACCAACGAGTCCTCCCCGTACGTGAACTTCGTGCATGACCAGCTCGCAGGCCAGCATGTTCCCGCCTGGTTCGTGATGGACGCCAAGGCGCGGGCCCGCTACCCCTTCGCCCAGATCCTGCCCGGCCTGCCGTTCCCCAAGGCGTTCTACGAGAACGGCACCGTGCACCGGGCGGACAGCATCGCCGAGCTCGCGCGGAAGATCGGCGTCCCCGAGGGCACGCTCACCGAGACCGTCGAAAGGTTCAACGGCTTCGCCCGGAGCGGCACGGACACCGACTTCGGCCGCGGGGACAGCGCCTACGACCGCTACTACGGCGACCCGACCCTGAAGAACCCCAACCTCGACGAGATCGACAAGGCCCCCTACTACGCCATCCGCATCGAGGTCGGTGACCTCGGCACCAAGGGCGGCCTCGTCTGCGACGAGCACAGCCGGGTGCTGCGCGAGGACGGATCGGCCATCGCCGGGCTCTACGCCACGGGCAACACCTCCGCATCGGTGATGGCCAACGAGTACGCGGGACCGGGCGCCACCATCGGCCCGTCCATCGTGTTCGGCTACATCGCGGCCCGGCACGCCGCCGAGGACCGCACGCGGACAGGCGCCACCGGAGGCACCGCATGAGTCCCGCACTGACCGTACGGGTCGTCGAAGTGATCCGGGAGACGGCCGACGCGCACTCGCTGGTCCTGGAACCGGCCGAGTCGGACCGGGCCCGGTTCACGTACCGGCCGGGCCAGTTCCTGACCGTCCGGGTGCCGTCCGAGCGCCCCGGCGGAGCCGCCCGCTGCTACTCCCTGTGCAGTTCCCCGGTACGCGACGAGCACCTGAAGGTCACCGTCAAGCGCACCCCGGGCGGCTACGCCTCCCACTGGATCTGCGACAACGTCACCAAGGGCGACACCCTGGAGGTGCTGCGGCCCGCGGGCACCTTCACCCCCGACTCGCTCGACGGGGACTTCCTGCTGCTCGCCGCGGGCAGCGGCGTCACCCCGGTGATGTCGATCCTCACGTCCGCCCTGCACGCCGGGACCGGCACGGTCACCCTCCTCTACGCCAACCGCGATGAGCAGTCCGTGATCTTCCGTGACGAACTGGCCGCCCTGGCCAGGGAGTACGGGGAGCGGCTCACCGTTCTGCACTGGCTGGAGTCCGTGCAGGGCCGGCCCACGGCAGCCGGTCTGCGGGCCCTCGTCGGACCGTACGCCGGGCGACCCGCCTTCATCTGCGGGCCGGGCCCGTTCATGGACCTGGCCACCGGAGCGCTCGCGGACCTGGGCGTGCCACCGAACCTGATCACGGTGGAGCGGTTCAACTCGCTGGCCGGCGACCCCTTCGCCGAGCCGGATTCGGAGTCGGAGCAGGAACCGGACAGTGCCGGGCCGCCGGTCACGGCCGAGGTGGAGCTGGACGGCGAAAGCCGCACCGTCGAGTGGCCGCGGGGCAAGTACCTGCTGGACGCACTCCTCAAGGCGGGCCTGGACGCGCCGTACTCCTGCCGGGAGGGCAGTTGCAGTGCCTGCGCCTGTGTGCTCGTCGAGGGCGAGGTGGCCATGGACCACAACGAGGTGCTCGACGCGCAGGACCTCGCCGACGGACTCATCCTCGCCTGCCAGGCGCGCCCGGTCAGCGACCGGCTGAAGGTCACCTATGACGGCTGACCCGTCCTCCCCGCTCCGCACCTACCCGAATCGGATGAGGTTTCCACAGTGACCAAGGCCACCGCCGCGATCGTCGGATCCGGCAACATCGGCACCGACCTGATGTACAAGCTCCTGCGCTCCGAGTTCATCGAGCCGCGCTGGATGATCGGCATCGACGAGCAGAGCCCCGGCCTCAAGCGGGCCGCCGACCACGGCCTGCACACCAGCGCCGACGGTGTCGACCCGCTGCTGGCCGGCGACGAGCGACCCGACCTGGTCTTCGAGGCGACGTCCGCGTACGTCCACCGGGCCAACGCCCCCAAGTACGCCGAACTCGGCATCCAGGCCATCGACCTGACCCCCGCGGCCATCGGCCCCGCGGTGGTGCCCGCCGTCAACCTCGGTGAGCACCTCGACGCGCCGAACGTCTCCCTCATCACCTGCGGGGGACAGGCCACCATCCCGATCGTGCACGCCGTCTCCCGGGTCACCGAGGTGCCCTACGCGGAGATCGTCGCGAGCGTCGCATCGCCGTCCGCCGGGCCCGGAACCCGGGCCAACATCGACGAGTTCACGCTCACCACGAGCCGGGGTATCGAGAAGATCGGCGGCGCGGCCAAGGGCAAGGCCATCATCATCCTCAATCCGGCCGAACCCCCGATGCTGATGCAGGACACCGTCTTCTGCGCCGTCCCCGCCGACGTCGACCGGGACGCCGTCACGGCGTCGATCCACGAGACCGTCGCGCGAGTCGCCTCGTACGTACCCGGCTACCGGCTGCGCACCGAGCCGCAGTTCGACGAACCGACCGCGGTCAGCGGCGGATTCGCCCGCGTGGCGGTGTTCCTGGAGGTGGAGGGCGCGGGCGACTTCCTGCCGCCGTACTCCGGGAACCTCGACATCATGACCGCCGCCGCCACCGAGGTCGGCGAGGGCTTCGCCCAGCGGATCGTCTCCCGTCGCGCCGGCGCCTGAAACCGAGGAGTACACGAGTCATGCCCTTCAGCTCCGACCTGGACATCCGCGTCACCGACTCGTCCCTGCGGGACGGCTCGCACGCCAAGCAGCACCAGTTCACGGTCGATCACGTCACCTCCATCGTGGCGGCCCTCGACGACGCGGGCGTCCCCGTCATCGAGGTCACGCACGGCGACGGCCTCGGCGGTTCGTCCTTCAACTACGGCTTCAGCCACACGCCCGAGCAGGAACTCATCAAGGCCGCGGTCAAGACCGCGCGGAGGGCGAAGATCGCCTTCCTGATGCTGCCCGGCCTGGGGCTCCAGGACGACATCCGCGAGGCCGCCGACAACGGCGCCGCGATCTGCCGGATCGCCACCCACTGCACCGAGGCGGACATCTCCGTCCAGCACTTCGGCCTCGCCCGCGAACTGGGCCTGGAGACCGTCGGGTTCCTGATGATGTCGCACAGCAGTCCGCCGGAGGAACTGGCCCGGCAGGCGCGCATCATGGCCGACGCCGGCTGCCAGTGCGTGTACGTGGTCGACTCCGCGGGCGCGCTCGTCCTGGAGCAGACCAGCGACCGCATCGCGGCGCTGGTCGCCGAACTCGGCGACGACGCACAGGTCGGCTTCCACGGCCACGAGAACCTCGGCCTCGGTGTGGCCAACTCGGTGCTCGCGGTGCGCGCCGGGGCCACGCAGATCGACGGATCGACGCGCCGGTTCGGCGCCGGCGCGGGCAACACACCCGTCGAGGCATTCGCCGCCGTCGCCGAGAAGCTCGGCATCCGTACCGGCATCGACGTCCTGAAGATCATCGACGCGGCCGAGGACGTGGTACGTCCCGTCATGGACGGCGAGTGCCTGCTCGACCGCATGTCACTGACGATGGGTTACGCCGGTGTCTACTCCAGCTTCCTGAAGCACGCCGCCCGGCAGGCCGCCACCTACCAGGTGTCCGGCGCCGAGATCCTCATGGAGGCGGGCCGCCGCAAGCTCGTCGGCGGCCAGGAGGACCAGCTCATCGAGATCGCGGTCGGCCTCGCGGCGAAGAACGGCACGCCCACCGCGCAGAACACCCCGGGGAAGTGAGAACAGCCATGTCCAATCCGGTACTCGAAGCCGTTGAAGCACGGGCCGACGAGATCCGCGCACTCGGCCCCTCCAACGAGGCGCTCGGCAGGCTCGACGACCAGACCGCGAAGATCCTGCGGGACGTCGGTGCCATCCGCATGCTCCAGCCCAAGGCCTACGGCGGCCTCGAACTGCACCCGCGCGAGTTCGCCGAGACCATCATGAAGATCGCCTCCCTGGACGGGGCCACGGGCTGGGTCGCCGGCGTCGTCGGTATCCACCCGTGGGAGATGGCGATGGCCGACCCGCGGGTCCAGGAAGAGATCTGGGGCGAGGACCCCGACACCTGGATCGCCTCTCCGTACGCGCCGATGGGCCTGCTGAAGCCGGTCGACGGCGGCTACATCTTCAACGGCCGCTGGCAGTTCTCCTCCGGCACCGACCACTGCCGGTGGATCTTCCTCGGTGGTTTCCTCGCCGACGGCGACGGCAACCGGCTCAACCCTCCGCAGTCCGTGCACGTCATCCTGCCGCGCGCCGACTACGAGATCGTCGAGGACTCCTGGGACGTCGTCGGGCTGCGTGGCACCGGCAGCAAGGACATCATCGTCAAGGACGCCTTCGTGCCCGCCCACCGGGTCATCGACTACGCCAAGGTCGTCGACGGCTCGCTCGCCGCCGAGTCCGGGCTGACCAACCCCGCCTACCACATGCCGTTCTCCGCCGCCTTCCCGCTCGGCATCACCGCGGCCGTGATCGGTATGTGCGAGGGCACCCTCGCCCACCACCTCGACTACCAGCGCAACCGGGTGCAGATCACCGGCCAGGCCGCGAAGGACGACCCGTACGTCCTCTACGCCGTCGGCGATGCGGCAGCCGAGATCGCCGCCTCCCGCGCGGCGCTCCTCGACAACATCTGTCAGGTGTACGACATGGTGGCGGCCGGCCAGGAGGTCAGCTTCGCGCGGCGTGCCGTCGGCCGGCGCAACCAGGTCGCCGCCGCCTGGCGGGCGGTCCGCGCGGTCGACGAGGTCGTCGCCCGTTCCGGCGGCAACGCGCTGCGCATGGACAACCCGATCCAGCGCTTCTGGCGTGATGTGCACACCGGTCTGGTCCATGCCATCCACGTGCCGGGCTCGGTCTTCCACGCCTCGGCCCTGACCGACATCGGCATCGAGCCGCCGCAGGGCCCGATGCGCTCGATGATCTAGCGCCGCAACAGACAACGTTCGCCCCGTCGCGACGCCCGGCACGCCGAGAACACGCACCGGACACCGCTCCATGACCGGCAAACGTTGCCTGCCGCGGCACGTACGCCGGTCACGGCAGCGCCGGACTTCGGCGACCCGGCCGCCGTCCGGCCACCTTCCGGCCGGCGGCCCCCAGATGAGGGAGGAATACATATGACGCAGATCCGTGGACTCGGATATCTCCGGGTCCAGACCCGTGACATCGACCGATGGCGCGAACTCACGGTGGACGCCCTGGGCTTCGCCGAGGGTTCGGGGCCGGACCCCGACGGCCTCTACCTGCGCATGGACGAACGCCGCGCCCGGCTCGTCGTCCTGCCCGGCGACAGCGACCGCGTCCTGTCGATCGGCTGGGAGGTGCGCGACCAGTTCGCGCTCGCCGCGGTCGGCCGCGCCGTCGAGGCGTCGGGTACGGCGGTGAAGCTGCTCAGCCAGCAGGAGGCAGACGACCGCGGTGTCGAGCAGGGCATCACCTTCGAGGACCCTGCCGGGATGCCCGTCGAGGTGTTCTTCGGCCCGATCCTCGACCACAGCCCCGTACTGACCAGCCTGGGCCAGCGGTTCGTCACCGGCGGCCAGGGGATGGGGCACGTGGTGCTGCCCACCACCCGCATGGAAGAGACGATCTCCTTCTACACCGAGGTGCTCGGCTTCCTGCCGCGCGGCGCGATCAGGGTCGGCGGCCAGTCGCCCGACGCCTCGCCCCGCCGAGTGCGTTTCATGGGCGTCAACGAGCGCCACCACAGCCTCGCCGTGTGCCCCGCCCCGCACGCCGGGGACCCCGGCATGGTGCACCTGATGGTGGAGGTGGACACCCTGGACGCGGTCGGCCGCGCCCTCGACAACGTGGGCAGGCAGGGCTTCTCGCTCTCCTCCACCCTGGGCCGGCACACCAACGACAAGATGGTGTCGTTCTACGTGCGCGCACCCGGCGGCTGGGACATCGAGTACGGCTGCGAGGGGATGCGCGTCGACGAGCGGTACTACACCGCCGAGGAGATCACTGCCGACAGCTACTGGGGCCACGACTGGTCCGGGTCCGAGCCGTTGGCGGCCTTCACCCCGCCCGGGGCGGCCACGTGACCACTGCGCAGCGGGTGGCTCCCGTCCGCGCGGAGACGGTCACCCACTACGACGCGGAGACCGACGTCCTGGTCGTCGGCTTCGGCTGTGCGGGAGCGGCCGCCGCGTTCGAGGCGGCCTCGGCAGGCGCCGACGTCCTGGTCCTGGAGCGGGCGGGCGGCCCCGGCGGGTCGTCGGCCCTGTCCGGCGGTGAGCTGTATCTGGGCGGCGGCACCCCGGTGCAGAAGGCGTGCGGCTTCGAGGACAGCGCGGACGACATGTTCGCGTACCTCCGGGCCGCACTCGGGCCGCACGCCGACGAGGAGAAGCTGCGCCTGTACTGCGACGGGAGCCTCGCGCACTACGAGTGGTTCGTGGAGCGCGGACTCACCTTCGAGCCGACCCTGTGGGATGCGCCGACCTGGATGCCGACCACCCGGGACGGACTGATGTGGCTGGGCGAGAACGCCTGGCCCTACCACGAGATCGCCCGGCCCGCACCGCGCGGCCACCGCTGCGCCACCGAGGCGTACGGCGGCTGGCTGGTGATGGAGAAGCTGGTGGCAGCCGCCCAGGGGGCGGGGGCCGCCGTGCACGCCGACACCCTGGCGACCGCGCTGATCGTGGACGCGGCCGGGCGGGTCGTCGGCGTCACCGCCCGTCACCACGGCGAGGACCGGACGTACCGGGCCCGCAGGGCGGTGGTGCTGACCACCGGTGGGTTCGTCGACAACGAGGAGATGCTCGCCGACCACGCGCCGCAGCTCATCGGGCACGGCAAGGTCAGCGACGGACTCGACGACGGCAGCGGCATCCGGATGGCCTCCGCGATGGGTGCCGCCACCCGGCGGATGGGTGTGGTCGAGCTGGCGCTCACCGCACTGCCCGCCATGGTGACCCGGGGCATGCTGGTGAACGCCCACGGGCAGCGCTTCATCAACGAGGATGTCTACCCCGGCCTCTTCAGCGTGGCCGCGGTGCTGACCCAGCCCGCCCCCTACTGGGTCGTCATCGACGAGGAGGGGTACGAGTCGATCCCCGAGCGGGAACGCTGGGGCGTGCTCCCGCAGTTCGTCTGCGAGACCCTGGCGGAGCTGGAGGCCGAACTCGGCATGCCGCAAGGCGCCCTGGAATCCACGGTCGGCACGTACAACACGTACGCGGCACAGGGGCAGGACCCGTACTTCCACAAGGACGCACGCTGGCTCAGGCCCCTGAAGGGTCCGTTCGCGGCGGTCGACCCGAGGATCGGCTTCCACCAGGGCGGCCGGCAGAGCGCCGGGGCCGGGACCGGGGTCGCCGGGTTCACCCTCGGCGGGCTGCACACCACCGTGGACGGTGCGGTGCTCGACGTGTCCGGAGCGGCCGTGCCCGGTCTGTTCGCGGCGGGCCGTGCGACGTCCGGCATCCACGGCGAGGGCTACATCAGCGGCACGTCGCTGGGCGACGGGACGTTCTTCGGCCGGCGGGCGGGGGTCGCTGCGGCGGGCAACGCCTGAGCAGAGCAAAGAGGCCGGGTACGCGCGATCGGCGCGTACCCGGCCTCTTCGTCGCGTCCGCCGGACCCGGGGGAGTGGAACCGGCGGACGCAACGCCCAGGGGATGCTGTGATGGACGTCAGCCCTCGTGGCCCGGGGAACCGGGGTGCGGCTCGTCCTCGTCGCGGTCCACGACCCCGATCGTGCCGAGCAGCGCGGCCTCACGGATCGTGTCGCGCAGAGACCCGCAGCCCCGGAAGTACCGGGCTCCGGGATCCCGTTCCGCGCACGTCTCCACGGCCCGGGCGTTCCACTGCACGCTCGTCTGCTGCCAGCTGCTCTTGCGCACCAGGACCTGCGCGGCGCATCGTGCGCACTCCAGGGGTTCCATCGGCGCGCCGTCGGTGAGCCGGTTGTCGACCCGCATCAGGCCGGCCGGCTCTCGGCAGCGGCGGCCTTGCGGGCGAGGTTCGCCTCGACCTCCTTCTGCCATGCCTCGACGGGCCGGGTGGTGTCCAGCTCGAACTCGAAGCGATCGGTCATCTCCGGCTTCACGTCGGCGACGTCCACATAGAACTGCTCGTACCAGCGACGGAGTTGGTAGACCGGTCCGTCCTCCTCGCACAGGAGGGGGTTGTCGATGCGGGCCTTGTTCTTCCAGATCTCGATGTCCTGCTCGAAGCCGAGCTTGATGAACTGCGCCATTCCCTTGGCGAGTTCATCGGCAGCGCCACCCGGCATGGAGGTCGAGCGCTTGACGATGATGCCGTACTGGAGGATGAACCGGTTGGCGTCGACCGGGTAGTGACAGTTGATCAGGACGGACTGCACGTCACCGGTGTCGTAGTGGTACGTGAGGTCGTCGATCATGAACGACGGGCCGTGGTACGAGGCGTCCGAGGTGCTGCCGATGGTCTTCGACTTGCCGTCGCGCTCCTGCGGGCGGGCGTCGGGCCTGCCGGTGGCGCGCATGTGCTGGCTGGCGGTGTGGCCCTCGAAGACGTTCTTGAAATACGTCGGGAAGGAGTAGTGGACGTAGAAGAAGTGGGCCATGTCCACGACGTTGTCCACGACTTCACGGCAGTTGGCGTCGACGACGGTCTCGTACCAGACCCAGTCGGTCCACTCGTCGCTCGTCGCCCCCGGGATGCGGGGGATGGTCACGTCGGCGGGCGGGGGGTTGCCCTCCGGGTCGTTCCAGACGAAGAGCATGCCGTCCTGGTCCAGGGTCTGCCAGGCCGCTGTGCGGGCCCGCAGCGGAACGCGCTTGGAGTACGGGATCTGCTTGCAGCGGCCGTCGCCGCCCCAGCGCCAGTCGTGGAAGGGACAGGCGACATGGTCGCCCTTGATCGTGCCCTGCGAGAGGTCGCCACCCATGTGGCGGCAGTACGCGTCCAGGACGCTGAGCGTGCCGTCGCCCGCCTGGAACACCACGAGCTTCTGGCCGAACGCCTGGACCGCGTGCGGCTTGCCGTCCTTGAAATTCTCCGCGAGGCCCAGGCAGTGCCAGCCGCGCGCGAAACGGGTGGGTGCCGCAGTGGCCTCGATGGCCCTGACGTCGTCGTGTGCTGACTCGACTGCGCTCACGTGGTTCTCATCCCCTCAGGACGCGTGGTATCCGCGATCCGGGCGACAGGCCTGGACCGGTATTCGGACGGTAGGCGGGGACACCGGTGTCCGGGCGGGGAGTCCCACTGACCGGAACCGGTGTTTCCGGGGGCCTCGGTGGCCGGTCCCGGTCGGTGGGACCGGGCCCGCTTGGCGGTACCGGCCGGGGGTACAGTCCGCCGCCTTGTCCGCAGGCAACAGTGAAGGGGTCCGTGATGAACCGATTCGACGGTGTGAAAGTCCTGCTGACCGGGGCGGGGTCGGGGATCGGCCGAGCCACCGCGCTGCGGCTGGTGTCCGAGGGGGCGGCCGTGTTCGCCGTCGACCTGTCGTCCGAGGGCCTGGCGGAGACCGCCGCCACGGCGTCCGGGCCGGGACGGATCGTGACCCGGGTCGCCGATGTCACCGACGAGGACGCGGTGGTCGAGACCGTACGCGCAGCAGCCGAGGGGCTCGATGGGATCGACGTGCTGGTGAACGTGGCGGGCATCCACCGGACCACGCCGATCGACCGGCTGACCGTGGCCGACATGCAGCGGCTGTTCCTGGTCAACACGGTGGGCGCGGCCCTGTTCTGCCGGGAGGCGCTGCCCCTGCTGCCGGACGGATCCGGCGTCATCGTCAACGTGGTGTCCTCGGCGGCTGCGCACGGGAACCCGTACATGACCGCGTACGCCGCCTCCAAGGGCGCGCTCCTCGGGTTCTCGCTGTCGCTGGCCGCCGAGGTCGCGCACCGCGGCATCCGGGTGGTGCCCGTCTCGCCCGGCTCGGTCGCCACCCCGCTGGCCGGGCCGCACGTACTGCCGCCGGATCTCGACACTTCCTACTACCGGCGCATCCGGGCCCCGTTCGGCGTTGCCGAGCCGGAGCAGATCGCCGGGGTGATCGCCTTCGCGGCGTCGCGGGACGCGGGCTACCTCACCGGGGCGGAACTCCGGGCCGACGGCGGATCGCACATCTGACGGGGCATGAAGGCCGCGCGGGACCCCGGCCCGGTGCGCGCGGCCACTCAGCGGGACTGGGCCTTGCCTATTTCGAGAACGAATTCTAGTTTTCTCTTCGTCAGTCTCCCGGCCCCGAGGATGCGGGCCCTCACACCCTTTGGAGCGTCATGACCGAGGCAGTCATCGTCGAAGCCGCTCGGACGCCGGTCGGGCGGCGCCGCGGCGTCCTGTCCGGGCTCCACCCGGCAGAACTCCTCGGGCTGGCCCAGAAGGGCCTGATCGAGCGGGCCGGCATCGCCCCCGACACCGTGGAGCAGGTCATCGGAGGCTGCGTCACCCAGGCCGGTGAACAGTCCAACAACGTCACCCGCAACGCCTGGCTGCACACCGGACTGCCGCACACCACCGCGTGCACCACCATCGACTGCGCCTGCGGATCGTCCCAGCAGGCCGTGCACCTGGTCGCCGCACTGATCGGCGCGGGTGCGATCGAGACCGGCATCGGCTGCGGCGTCGAGTCGATGAGCCGGGTCTTCCTCGGCGCGGCCCTCACCCCCGACAACGGTCGCCCGGTGCCGGAGAGCTGGTCCCTGGACATGCCCGACCAGTTCACGGCGGCCGAACGCATCGCCCGCAACCGCGGCATCACCCGGGCCGACGCGGACGCCCTCGGCCTCGCCTCCCAGCAGAAGGCCGCACGGGCCTGGGCCGAAGGCCGCTTCGAGGGGCAGATCATCGAGATCGAGGCTCCCGTCATCGGCCCCGACGGGCCCACCGGCGAGACCCAGCACGTCGGCCGAGACCAGGGGCTGCGCGACACCACGGCCGAGGCGCTGGCCGGCCTGCGACCGGTCATGCCCGACGGTATCCACACCGCCGGGAACTCCTCCCAGATCAGTGACGGCGCCGCCGCCGTCCTCATGATGAGCAGGGAGCGCGCCGCCCGCGAAGGCCTGCGTCCGCGCGCCCGGATCGTGGCCTCCGCCATGGTCGGCTCCGACCCCTACTACCACCTCGACGGACCCGTCGCGGCGACCGAGAAGGTGCTGCGCACCGCCGGCATGACCCTCGACGACATCGACATCGTCGAGATCAACGAGGCCTTCGCCTCCGTCGTGCTGTCCTGGGCCCAGGTCCACAAGGCGGACCTGGACAAGGTCAACGTCAACGGCGGAGCCATCGCGCTCGGACACGCCGTCGGTTCCACCGGGGCCCGGCTCATCACCCAGGCCCTGCACGAACTGGAGCGCACGGGCAAGTCCACCGCGTTGATCACCATGTGCGCCGGCGGGGCGCACGCGACCGCCACCATCATCGAACGCATCTGAGGGGCGTCATGACCATCGGGCTCACCCAGGAGCACCGCGACCTGCGCGACGCCGTGCGCGCCTTCGCGAACCGTCACATCACCGAGGACACCCTCCGGTCGGCGGCCGACGCCGACAAGGAGACCCTGCCCGGTCACTGGAGCGGCCTCGCCGCACAGGGACTGCTCGGACTGCACCTGCCGGAGGAGGCGGGCGGCGCGGGTTACGGACTCGTCGAACTCGCCGTGGTCACCGAGGAACTCGGCCGCGCGGTCGCCCCCGGACCCTTCGTGCCGACGACGCTCGCCTCGGCCGTCCTGCACGCCGCCGGACACCGGACGTACCTCGCCCCGCTCGCCGCCGGTACCACCGTCGGCGCGGTTGGACTCGCCCCCGGCACCCTCGCCCTGACCCGTGCCGACGACGGCACCGTCAACGTCACCGGCACCTCCGAACTCGTCATCGGCGGACACCTCGCCGACGTGTTCGTACTCCCCGCCACCGACGGCGACCGCACCACCTGGCTCGTGCTGCCCCGCGCGGCCGTCGACACCACCGACGTCCGCAGCCACGACCTCACCCGCCGCTCGTCCCGGGTGACCGCCGACGCGGTCACGGTGCCGGCCGGCGACCTCCTGGACCTCGACCCGCAGACGCCCAGGGACCTCGCCGCGACCCTGTTCGCCGCCGAGGCCTCCGGCATCGCCGACCGCTGCGTGAACACCGCGGCCGAATACGCGCGGGTACGGGAGCAGTTCGGCCGGCGCATCGGCCAGTTCCAGGGCGTCAAGCACCGCTGCGCCCGCATGCTCGCACAGGCCGAACAGGCCCGCGCCTGCGCCTGGGACGCCGCCCGCGCGAGCAGCACCGAGGGCACCGACCCCCGTGAGGCCTCGCTGGCCGCCGCCGTCGCCGGGGCCGTCGGCGTCGATGCCGCGTTGACCGCCGCGAAGGACTGCATCCAGGTACTCGGCGGCATCGGCTTCACCTGGGAGCACGAAGCGCATCTCGCCCTGCGCCGCGCCCACACGCTCCGTATCGCACTGGGCCCCGCGGCCGCCTGGCGCCGCCGCGTCGCCCGCCTCAGCCTGGACGGCACCCGCCGGACCCTGGGCGTCGAACTGCCGCCGGAGGCCGAGGCCGTACGGGAGGGCATCCGGGCCGAACTGCGGGCCGCCGCGGCCCTGGACGGCAAGGAACGCCTGACCCACCTGGCCGACCACGGCTACACCGCCCCGCATCTGCCGGCCCCCTGGGGCAAGGGCGCCGACCCCGTGACCCAGCTGGTCATCGCCGAGGAACTGGCAGCCGGCGAACTCACCCCCGTCGACATGATCATCGGCGGTTGGGTGGTGCCCACACTCATCGCCCACGGCGACCCGGACCAGCAGAAGCAGTTCCTCGCACCGAGCCTGCGGGGCGACATCGTCTGGTGTCAGCTGTTCAGCGAACCCGGGGCGGGATCCGACCTGGCCGCCCTCACCACCCGCGCCGAGAAGGTGGACGGTGGCTGGCGGATCACCGGACAGAAGGTGTGGACCTCCATGGCCCGCGACGCCCACTGGGGCGTCCTGCTCGCCCGCACCGATCTCGACGTGCCCAAGCACAAGGGCATCTCCTACTTCCTCCTCGACATGAAGAGCCCGGGCCTCGACATCCGGCCGCTGCGGCAGATCACCGGGGAGGCCGAGTTCAACGAGGTCTTCCTCGACGAGGTGTTCGTGCCCGACGAAGGGCTCGTCGGCGCACCCGGCGACGGCTGGAAACTCGCGCGCACCACCCTCGCCAACGAACGCGTCGCCCTCTCCCACGACTCGGTCGGCTCCGGCGCGGGGGCCCTGCTGAAGATCGCCGCCGCGTCCGACGGACTCGACGACGAACAGCTCACCACGCTCGGCGGCCACCTGTGCGACGCGCAGGCCGGCGCCCTCCTCTCCCTGCGCACCACGCTGCGCACCGTCTCCGGACAGCAGCCCGGAGCCGAGGCGTCCATCGCCAAACTGCTCAGCGTGGAACACCAGCAGCAGGTCTGGGAGACCTGTATGGAATGGCAGGGCACCGCCGCGCTGACCGGCGAGGGCGAACGCCACGACGCGACCTGGATGTTCCTCAACTGCCGCTGCCTGTCCATCGCGGGCGGGACGACGGAGGTCCAGCTGAACATCATCGGAGAGCGCCTCCTCGGGCTGCCCCGCGATCCCGAGCCCACCGAGAAAGGCTGACCATGCCCATCGACCGCGACAAGGCGCTGAACGCGGACCCGTCCGTCCGCGAGATCCGCTGGACCACCCGTGACGTACTGCTGTACCACCTGAGCCTGGGCGCCGGTGCCGATGCGGCCACCGACCCCGAACTGCACCTCACCTATGAACGCAACCTCGCCGTGCTCCCGACCTTCGCCGTCGTGGCCGGCTCCGGGATCTCCGCGGGAGAGGGCATCGTGCCGGGCTTCGACATGCCCGGCATCGACATCGATCTGCGGGCCGTGCTGCACGCGGGTCAGGGCCTGCGGATCCACCGCCCCCTCCCGGCGTCGGGCACCGCGACACTCCGCTCGCGCGTCGCCGAGGTGTGGGACAAGGGCAAGGCCGCGCTCATCGTCCTGGAGGCCGCGGCCACCGGCCCCGGCGACGAACCGCTGTGGACCATGACCACCCGCATCTGGGTCCGCGGCGAGGGCGGCTTCAGCAACGACCCCGGTCCCGAGGAGAACTGGACGGCCCCGGACCGCCCCGCCGACACCGTGCTCACCACCACGACCACACCCCAGCAGGCCCTGTGGTACCGGCTCAACGGCGACCTCAACCCGCTGCACGCGGACCCGGCCTTCGCCCGGTCGGCCGGCTTCGACCGGCCGATCCTGCACGGGCTGGCCTCCTACGGGCTGGTCGGCAAGGCCCTCGTCGACGGCGTCCTCGACGGCGACGTCACCCGCCTCACCGGGCTCGCCGTCCGCTTCGCCGGACCCCTCGTTCCCGGGGAGTCGATCGTCACGTCCGTATGGCACGACGGAACGGCGGAAGACGGCACCGAGCGGTACGTGCTGCACGCGGCCTGCCCCGAGCGCGACGGCGCGCCCGTGCTCACCCACGCCACGGCGACGGTGAGGTCATGAGCGTCTCGGCCTGCCGGGCCGACGAGAAGGCCGCCGGACCGCGCCTGGGCGCCGAACCGCACGAGGACGGCGTCGATGTGGCGGTCGCCGCCGCCCGCCGGCTGATCGGCGCACTGCTGCGGGCCGGTGACCAGTCCGGCGCCGACATGGCCGAGATCGCCGCCCAGCTGGACGCCGTCACCGACCGGCTCACCGAACGGGCCCCCACGGTCCGCGAACGCCTCGCCGTGATGTGGCGGGGCGAGGGCGTGACCCGGCACGACCCCGTCACCGGCCCGGAGAACGCCCTCGCACCGCCGTTGCGGCTGCACGGCAAGGACGACGGCTCGGTCGAGGGCGTCGTCACACTCGACCTGCCCTACCAGGGGCCGCCCGGACATGTGCACGGCGGCATCTCCGCACTGCTCCTCGACCACACCCTGGGCATGGCCAACCACTGGAGCGGCCCCTCCGGGATGACCGCGGAACTGACCCTGCGCTATCTGCGGCCCACCCCGTTGTTCGAACCCCTGACGGTCACCGCACGGCAGGTCTCGGTGGACGGTGCACGGATCCGCACCGAAGGCGCGATCTCGGCCGGCGGCCGCACCTGCGTCACCGCGGAGGGCCTGTTCATCGACAAGCAGCTGCCCAGACCCAGCTGACGTACCGGTCGGCGGCCCCGCACAGCCGCCGACCGCGGGGCGGCAGCCCCCGGAACACCCACAGCCGCGTACGACCGGAAGGGACATCCATGGGACACCTCGACGGAAAGGTCGCGGTCATCACCGGAGCCGGACAGGGGGTCGGACAGGGCATCGCCCTCGCCCTCGCCGCCGAGGGTGCCTCGGTCGCCGTCCTGGGGAGGACGGCGACCAAGCTGGAGGCGACCTGCGAGATGCTGCGCGCCAGGGGAGCGCGGGCCGAGCCGTTCGTCCTCGACGTGCTCGACACGGAACGGATCCCCGCCTGCGTGAACCAGGTCGCCGAGCGCTTCGGCGGCATCGACATCCTGGTGAACAACGCCTACACCGGATGCTACGGACCGCTCCTCACCCTGAGCGACAAGCAGTTCCAGAAGGGCTTCACCAGTGGCCCGTTCGCGGCCTTCGCCTTCATGAAGGCCGCCCATCCGTATCTGAAGCGGAACGGCGGGGTGATCATCAATCTGGTCACCTCGGCCATGGTGCGCTGGGACCTGAGCACCTACGGCGCCTATGCGGCCGCCAAGTCCGCCCTGCGCTCCCTGACCCGGGCAGCCGCCAACGAGTGGGGCCGTGACGGGATCCGGGTCAACGCGATCGCCCCGCACGCCGCGTCACCCGCCTATGCGGGATGGCAGGCCGCTCACCCCGAGGAGGCTGCCGAGTTCTGCGCCTCCATCCCGCTGGGCTACGTCGGCGACTGCGAGCAGGACATCGGGCGGGCCGTGGTGATGCTGTGCGGCCCGGACGCCCGCTATCTGACCGGCGCCACGGTGCCCCTCGACGGCGGCCAGGCCAACTTCGGCTGACGACGGGCGGAGGCGGCCCAGCTGCCGGACCGCCGCCACGACGCCGCGCCGCGGCCCCTCCGGCCGGCCCTTTTGTCCGGCCCCGCACAGTGATCCCGCAGGCCCTCCCAGTCAGCGGGATCAGCCGGTCCGGGACCCACCGCCCGCGATTAGCGTCACCACCGGCGCGGACGGAGCGGAGTCCGGGCACGGGCGACCGGCGACACGGCCAGCCCCCGCCCACACCCACGTGCCCCCGCCGGGCGCCACGACCACACAGGACACTCCGCGCATCCGCGCGACCCGTCTTCGTACCCACATCGGGAAACCCGTCCACCGGGTGAGAGGGACCGACGTTGCCACACCAGACGATTGCCGACCTGCTGCTCGCCCGAGCCGGGGACGACCACCCGGGCCTGCTGACCCGCGAACGGTCCTGGACCTGGGACGAGGTGGTCGCGGAGAGCGCGGCCCGCGCATCCTGGGCCACGGAGCTTCGTACCGAGGGGCCGTTCCACATCGGCGTACTTCTGGACAACGTGCCGGAGTTCATCTTCTGGCTGGGCGCCGCCGCCCTGTCGGGCGCGGCCGTCGTCGGCATCAACCCCACCCGGCGCGGCGTCGAACTCGAACGGGAAGTACGCCACACCGACTGCCAGCTGATCATCACCGACCGGGCGGGTCTCGACCTCCTGGACGGCCTGGACATCGGCGTGGACCGGGACCGGTTCCTCGTCGTCGACGAGCCGGACTACCCGAGCCGTCTCGCCGCCCAGTCCCGCCTGCCCGTGCCCGCCCCGGATGTCACCGCCGCCACCCGCATGCTGCTGCTCCTGACGTCGGGCACGACCGGCACGTCGAAGGCGGCGATCTGCTCGCAGGGCAGGCTCGCCGCGCTCGGTGCCGCCAACAGCGCCAAGTACGACATCACCCGCGAGGACACCTGCTACTGCCCGATGCCGCTGTTCCACGGCAACGCGCTGATGGCGCTGTGGGCACCGGCCCTCACCGTGGGCGCCACCATCGCCCTGCCCCGCTCGTTCTCCGCCTCCGGGTTCCTCCCGGACGTCCGCCACTTCGGAGCCACCTTCTTCACCTACGTCGGCAAGGCGATCGGCTACATCCTGGCCCGGCCCGAGACCGCCGACGACGCCGACAACCAGCTCACCCACGCCTTCGGGACCGAGGCATCGCCCGAGGACGCGGCGCGCTTCCTGAGCCGCTTCGGCTGCCGCCTCGTCGAGGGGTACGGCTCCAGCGAGGGCGCCGGCATGCTCAAGCGGACGCCCGAAGGGCCGGCGGCCGCCCTCGGTGTGCCCGCCCGGGACGGCGTCCGGATCGTCAACGCCACGACCCGGGAGACCTGCCCGCCCGCCGTGCTCGACTCCTACGGCCGGGTGGGCAACCCGGAGGAGGCCATCGGCGAGATCGTCGACACCGAGGGCGCCGCCCGCTTCGAGGGCTACTACAACAACGAGGCCGCCAACGCGGAACGCGTCCGCCACGGCTGGTACTGGACCGGCGACCTCGGCTACGTCGACCAGGACGGCTACTTCTACTTCGCGGGCCGCTCCGGCGACTGGATCCGCGTCGACGGCGAGAACATCTCCGCCCTGCTCACCGAACGCATCCTGCGCAGACACCCGGGCATCGTCGCCGCCGGTGTGTTCGGCGTTCCCGACCCGCGCTCCGGCGACCAGGTCATGGCCGCTCTGGAGATCGCGGAGGGCACCCGCTTCGAGGATCTGGACCTGCCCGGCTTCCTGGACCTCCAGGAGGACCTGGGCACCAAGGGCGCACCCCGCTACGTCCGTGTCTCGCACGCGCTGCCCACGACCGGCTCCAACAAGCTGCGCAAGAAGGAGATGCAGCTGGACGGCTGGCGCACGGACGACGTGGTGTACCGCTGGGCGGGCCGGGGCCGGCCGGCGTACGAGCGGATGACCGACGAGGACAAGGCCGCGCTGCGCGGCGAGTTCGTGGCCAACGGACGAGGGCGCTTCCTGCCCTGACCGGGGCCCGGCCCACCCGGCCGCGACAATCAAGGAGAACCACATGCAACTGCGCGAGAGTGCCGCGCACCGTGAGCTGCGACGGGAACTGCGGGCCTATTTCTCGGGCCTGATGCCCGAGGAGGAACGCCGTCGTGTCGGCGAGGAGGGCGTGGGCGGAGACCGCTTCCGCGAGGTCGTCAAACGGCTCGGCTCGGACGGCTGGCTGGGCATCGGGTGGCCCACCGAGTACGGCGGCCAGGGCCGGCCGGTCGAGGACCAGTACGTGTTCTTCGACGAGGTCCAGCGGGCGGGCCTGCCCTTCCCGTTCGTCACCGTCAACACCGTCGGCCCGACTCTCATGGCCTACGGCTCCGAGGAGCACAGGAAGCGCTTCCTGCCCGGCATCCTCTCCGGTGACATCGTGTTCGCGATCGGCTACACCGAGCCCGAGGCCGGCACCGACCTCGCTTCGCTGACCACCCGGGCGGTCCGGGACGGCGACGAGTTCGTCGTCGACGGCAGCAAGATCTTCACCAGCGGCGCCAACACGGCCGACTACGTGTGGCTCGCCGCCCGCACCGACCCGGACGTGCCCAAGCACAAGGGCATCTCCATCCTCATCGTGCCGACCACCGACGACGGTTTCTCCTGGAGCCCGATCCGGACGGTCGGTGGCATGGTCGTGACCGCGACCTACTACAGCGGGGTACGGGTCCCGGTCACCGATGTCGTGGGCGAGGTGGACGGCGGCTGGCGGCTGATCACCGCGCAGCTGAACCATGAACGCATCGGACTCGCCGCGTTCGGCGGCCGCATGTTCCAGCTGTGGGAACAGGTCCTCGCCTGGGCCAAGGAGAACGGAACGGCCGACATCCCCTGGGTGCGGCAGGAGTTCGCCCGTACCTACGCACGGCTCGAGGCGATGCGGCTGATGAACTGGAAGATGACCGCCGCCGTCGCCCGGAACACCCTGACCGGCGCCGACGCCGGAGCGGCCAAGGCGTACGGCACCGAGACCCACATCGACGTCCAGCGCGGACTGACCCAGATCCTCGGCGCCGCCGGGCGCATCCGGCCCGAGTCACCGGGCGCGGTGCTCGGCGGGCAGATCGAACAGCTCTCCCGGCAGGGCATCGTGAACACCTTCGGCGGCGGCGTCAACGAGATCCTGCGCGACATGGTCGCCACCCAGGGGCTCGGCCTGCCGCGTCAGGGGCGTGGCGCATGACGGGGAACGGCGGCCGTCCGGGGCCGCGGTACGAGGAGCGGCTCGCGGCCTTCGAAGGGCGCGAACTGCGCGCCCTCACACCGGCCCAGGACCCGGTCAACCAGCCGATGATCCGGCACTGGGCGGAGGCGATGGGCGACACCAACCCGGTGTACACCGACGCCGAAGCGGCCCGTGCCACCGGACGCGACGGGGTGGTCGCACCCGCGTCGATGGTCCAGGCGTGGACGATGCGCGGCTACGCGGCGACCGTCTCCCCGCCCCCGGGCGGAAGCGGCTTCGACGAACTGGTCGGCCTTCTCGACGAGGGCGGCTACACCTCCGTGGTGGCGACCGATTCGGAGTTCTCCTTCGTCCGCGAGCTGGAGCCGGGGGACCACATCGCCGTCCGCGAGGTCGTCGAGTCCATCTCGGCGGAGAAGCGGACCGGCCTCGGCACCGGACGGTTCGTCACCACCCTGAAGACGTACAGCGACCAGCACGGCGAGACCGTCGCCACCCAGCGCTGGCGCACGCTGAGGTTCCGCCCCGCGGAGAAGCGACCTGAGGCGGACGCGGCCCCCGCGACCGCCGAGGCCGCACCCGCGGCGCCGGCATCGGCCCAGGCTGCTCCCGCGGCCCCGGCTCTGCGCCCGCGCCCGGCCGTCAACCGTGACAACGCCTTCTTCTTCGAGGGCGCGAAGGAGCACCGGCTCCTCATCCAGCGCTGCACCGCGTGCTCGGCCCTGCGTCACCCCCCGGGGCCCTGCTGCCCCGCGTGCAACTCACTGGACTGGGACACCGTCGAGGCATCGGGCCGCGGTCGTGTGTACAGCTTCGTCGTGAACCACCACCCGCGGCATCCCGCCTTCGATTTCCCGATGGTCGTCGCGGTGGTCGAACTCGACGAGGGAACCCGCCTCATCACCAACCTGACCGGTGTCGCACCCGAGGACGTCGCGATCGACATGCCCGTGGTCCTCGACTGGCTCGACGCCGACCCCGATCTGACCCTGCCGGTGTTCCGGCCCGCCCCGACGGAGGCGCCCTGATGGATTTCTCCCTGGGAGAAGAGCTCGAAGCGGTCCGTGACCTGGCCCGGGAGATTCTCACCGACCGTGCCACGCCCGAGCGGCTGCGCGAGGTGGAGACCTCCCCGACCCGTGTCGACGAACGCCTGTGGGCCGATCTGGCGGCGGCCGGACTGCTCGCGGCCATGCTGCCGGAGCAGGACGGCGGCGCCGGACTCGGCATGGCCGGGCTCTGCGTCCTCCTGGAGGAGCAGGGCCGCCGCGTGGCGCCGGTGCCGCTGTGGCCGGCCCTGGTCGGCGCCCTCACCGTCGCCGCGCACGGCACCGACCGGCAAAGGACGGAGCTGCTGGCGGATCTCGCCTCCGGCACCGGCCGGGCGACCGTCGCCCTGGAGGAGTTCGGCCCCGTCGATCCGCTCACGCCGCGGACGACCGCGGTGGCGGACGGGTCACGATGGCTGCTGACCGGCACCAAGGCGGTCGTGCCCGCACCGGCCGGTGCCCGGCACGTCCTGGTGACGGCCACCACGACGACGGGACCCGGTCTGTTCCTGGTCGCCTCTGACGCCGCCGGGGTGACCTGGGAGCAGGCGGAGACCACCAGCCACGACCTGAGCGCCCATCTCACGCTCGATGGGGCACCGGGCGAGGCCGTCGGCGCACCGGGCGAGGGGGCCGTCGAGGAGCTCGTGCGGAACGCCTTCGTCGCGCTGGCCGCGGTCCAGGTCGGGGTGGCCGACGGCGCGCTGCGGTACGCGGCCGACCACCTGAGCGAGCGCCTCCAGTTCGGCCGCCCGCTCGCCACCTTCCAGGCCGTGCAGCACCAGCTCGCCGACTGCTACATCGACATCGACGCGATGCGGGTCACGCTGTGGCAGGCGGTGGACGCGCTGGCGGAACCGTTCGACGCGGAGGCCGCCGACCGTGCCGCGCTGGTGGCCAAGTGGTGGGCCACCGAAGGCGGTCTGAACACCGTCCACCGGGTCCAGCACCTCCACGGCGGCATCGGTGTCGACACCGACTACCCGGTGCACCGCCACTTCCTGTGGGGCAAGCAGATCTCCACCACCCTGGGCGGCGCGGGCGACGACCTCGCGCGCCTCGGCGCGGCGGTCGTGGACGGCGTGGTGGCCTCATGACGAAGCCGAGCACGCGGGGGCCGTCCGGCGCCGCCGCCCTCCCGGCCACCCGGGCGTACGACGAGGTGGCCGTCGGGGAGGTACTCCCCGACCTGTCCATCCCCGTGACACGCACCCTGATCGTCGCCACGGCGCTCGCCAGCCGCGACTACCAGGACGTGCACCACGACCCCGATCTCGCCAGGGAGCGGGGTTCGAAGGACATCTTCATGAACATTCTGACCAGCAACGGCCTGGTCGACCGGTACGTCACCGGCTGGGCCGGTCCGGCCGCCGTCGTCAAGGCCATCCGGATCCGTCTGGGTGCCCCCAACCACCCCGGCGACACGATGGTGCTCACCGGCACGGTGACGGCGAAGTCCGACGCGGACCGCTGCGTCGAGATCGCGGTCCGGGGCACCAACAGCCTGGGCGCCCATGTCGCCGGAACCGTGTCGGTGCGGTTGCCCGAGGAGGCACGATGAGTACCGTCGGCCCGCTGTCCGGGACCGCAGCCGTGGTCGGCATCGGCGCCACCGAGTTCTCCAAGAACTCCGGGCGCAGCGAACTCCAACTCGCCTGTGAGGCCGTGCTCGCGGCCCTCGCCGACGCGGGACTGAAGCCCGCCGACGTCGACGGGCTGGTCACCTTCACCGCGGAGACCAACTCCGAGATCCATGTGGCCCGCAACACCGGCATGGGCGACCTGACGTTCTTCTCCCGCATCGGCTACGGCGGCGGGGCGGGATGCGGCACGGTTCAGCAGGCGGCCATGGCCGTCGCGACCGGAGTGGCCGACGTGGTCGTCTGCTACCGGGCGTTCAACGAACGCTCCGGTGAGCGCTACGGACTGGGGCAGGCCGCCCGTCCCATGGACACCACCGCGGACCGGGCCGCCTACGCCTGGATGACCCCGTTCGGACTGAGCACCCCGGCCCAGTGGGTGGCCATGTTCGCCCGTCGGTACATGCACGAATACGGCGCCACCACGGACGACTTCGGCCGGGTCGCCGTGGTCGACCGCAAGCACGCCGCGAACAACCCGGCCGCCTGGTTCCACGGCCGCCCCATCACCCTGCAGGACCACCGTGAGTCCCGTTGGATCGCCGAGCCGCTGCGGCTGCTCGACTGCTGCCAGGAGACCGACGGCGGCCAGGCGTTGGTGATCGTCTCCGCCGAACGCGCCCGCGACCTGCCGCACCCGCCCGCGGTGATCCGGTCGGCCGCCCAGGGGCTCGGCGACGACCAGCACATGATGACCAGCTACTACCGGCCGACGATCACCGGGATCCCGGAAATGGGCCTGGTCGCACGGCAGTTGTACCGGCAGAGCGGCCTGGGGCCCGACGACGTCGACGCGGCGGTCCTCTACGACCACTTCACCCCGCTGGTCCTTCCCCAGCTGGAGGAACTGGGCTTCTGCAAGCCCGGCGAGGCGAAGGACTTCATCGCCGAAGGCCACCTGGAGGTCGGCGGCAGACTGCCGACCAACACCCACGGCGGACAGCTCGGCGAGGCGTATCTGCACGGCATGAACGGCATCGCGGAGGGCGTCCGGCTGATCCGCGGCACCTCCGTGAACCAGCCCGACCGCGCCGACCACGTGCTGGTCACCGCCGGCACCGGAGTGCCCACCAGCGGCCTGATCCTGGGAGTCGACCGATGACCGCTTCCCCGTGGCACGGCCGGGATCTCGGCACCCGTACCGTCTCCTGGACCGAGCGCGACGCGATCCTCTACGCGCTCGCGGTCGGCGCCCCGGCCGACCGGCTGGACCTGGTGTACGAGGAGCGCCTGCGGGTGCTGCCCACCTTTGCGCTGACCCTGGCTCAGTGGGCACCCGACGCGCTCGGCGCACTCGGTGCCTTCGACGTCACCACTGCCGTGCACGGCAGTCAACTCCTGGTGATGAAGAGGCCGTTGGAAGCCTCCGGCGAGCTGACGACTTCGGCGCGGGTCGCCGCGGTGTGGGACAAGGGCTCCGCCGCCGTCTTCGACGTGGAGGTGGACTGCGACCACTTCACGGCGACCTGGTCGATCTTCGCGCCGGGGTGCGGCGGCTTCGGCGGTGACCGCGGCCCGTCCGCCCCGCGCCGCCCGGACAGGCCGGCCGGGCACGAGGTGACGGTGCACACGCACTCCCGGCAGGCGGCCCTGTACCGGCTGCTCGGCGACCGGCACGCCATGCACATCGATCCCGAGGCGGCGAAGGCGGCAGGGATGCCCCGGCCGTTCCTGCACGGACTGTGCACACTCGCCGCGGTCCTGCTGCCGCTGGCCGACGGTCTCGGCGCGCACCCGGCCGATCTGGTGGAGCTGGAGGCCCGGTTCGCCGCTCCGGTGTTCCCCGGTGACCGGCTCGCCGTGCTCGGCTGGAGCGGCGCTGACGACACCGAAACCGAAGCCCACTTTGGTGGCCGGGGCGTCGAGGTGCGCTTCGAGACGTCCGCGGACGCCGACCGTACGGTGCTCGCAGGCGGCCGGGCGCGATTCGCCGCCACCGCACCGACCCGCAAGGAGAACAACGATGCTTGAACCCGCCCGGCGAGCCGAGGCCGCCGACGTGCTGTGGGCCGCACAGTGCGACCGGGCCCCGGTCGAACCGCTGACCGCCACCTTTCCGGGGATCGACGCGACCGACGCCTACGAGATCCAACTGATCAACATCCGAAGGCAGTTGGAGGAAGGGCGCACGGTCAGCGGCCACAAGGTGGGGCTGTCCTCGAAGGTCATGCAGCAGATGATGGGGGTGGACGAGCCCGACTACGGCCATCTGCTCTCGGACATGGTGCTGCCCGAGGGGACCCCCGTCTCGACGGACCGCTACTGCAGCCCCCGGATCGAGGTCGAGATCGGCTACGTCCTGGGCCGGAGCCTGCCCGGCGAGGGCTGCACGGCGGCGGACGTCCTCGCCGCCACCGAGTACATCGTTCCCAGCATCGAACTCATCGACAGCCGGATCGTGGACTGGCGGATCGGTCTCGCCGACACCATCGCCGACAACGCCTCGTCGGCCGGGGTGATCCTCGGCTCGGCCCGGGTGCGGCCGGCGGACCTGGACCCGGCCGACATCGCCGCCGTGCTGTACCGGGGCGGCGAGGAGATCGCCCGCGGCAACACCAGCGCGGTGCTGGGGGACCCGGCCGAGGCCGTCGCCTGGCTGGCCCGCAAGGTGGCGTCGTACGGGGTGCGTCTCGAGGCCGGGCATGTCGTCCTGCCGGGTTCGTGCACCCGCGCGGTGGACGCGCGGCCGGGGGACGAGTTCCGTGCGGAATTCGAGGGACTGGGTTCCGTCTCGGTCGGCTTCGTCCACTCAACGGGACAGCCCCCGAGCGAAGAATAGAATTGATACTAGTTTCGGCGGGAGGTGTACGCCAGAAGTACACCGGCGCAACCAACGGCCCGACGGAACAGGGGAAGAGACACATGAGCTCGACGAACACACTGGAGGGGCGTACCGCCGTCGTCACCGGTGCAGGAGCAGGTCTCGGCCGTGCCGAGGCGCTCGCACTGGCCGGCCTCGGTGCCAACGTCGTGGTCAACGACGTCGGCCCGGCGGCCGAGGACGTGGCCGGCGAGATCAGGGCCCTCGGCCTGGGGGCGGTGGCGGTCACCGGTGACGTCGGGGACTGGTCCCTGGGCGACCGCCTGGTGCAGGCCGCGGTGGAGAACTTCGGAAGCCTCGATGTCGTGGTCAACAACGCGGGCGTGCTGCGCGACAAGATGCTGTTCAACCTGACCGAGTCCGACTGGGACGACGTCATCCGGGTCCACCTCAAGGGGCACGCCGGTGTCTCCCGTGCCGCGGCCGTGCACTGGCGTGCGGCCAGCAAGGCGTCCGGCGGCCCCGTCTACGGTCGCGTGATCAACACCTCGTCCGAGGCCTTTCTGTTCGGCGCCCCGGGGCAGCCGAACTACTCCGCCGCCAAGGCGGGCATCACCGCGCTCACCCTGGCCACCGCGCAGGGCCTGGGCCGCTACGGTGTGCGGGCCAACGCGATCTGCCCGCGGGCCCGCACCGCGATGACGGCCGAAGCCTTCGGCGAGGGCGTCGGCGCACCGGGTGGCCTCGACATCATGGCTCCCGAGCGGGTCGGCACCCTGGTGGCCCATCTGGCCTCGCCGGCCGCGGACGAGATCAACGGGCAGGTCTTCGTCGTCTACGGCGACATGGTCGCCCTGCTCGCCCCGCCCACGGTGGAGAAGAAGTTCACCGCCGCGGACGGCACGTTCACCCCGGCGGAACTCGACGCCCAGCTGTCGCCGTACTTCAAGGGCCGTGACCCGTACCGGACCTACGCCGCCTACAGCGTCGCCGGACTCGACACGACCGGCACGCAGAAGTCCGCGCACTGACGGAATCGGAGGCCGGGCGTCGGCGGAAGCCGGCGCCCGGCCTCCGTGCGTTCAGCCCGCGTCGGTCTCGGGCGCGAGCAGCAGGTGGCAGGCGAGCCGCAGGTCGGCGTCGGCCTCCTTCGGGGTGATCCGCTCGTTGAGCTGGGTCTGCAGTACGCCGTACCAGAGCAGCATCAGCAGCCTCAGACGGGCGATCTGGCCCTCCGTGGGCTCCTTGACCCCCCAGGCGTCCAGCAGCAGATCGAGGAACCCGGTGTCGACGCGTTCCACGTCGGGGACGGTCGTGGAGCGGGCGGCGTTCGCCGACTGGATCATCGCGGTGGCGAGCGCGGGCCGGCGCAACAGATTGCGGGTCGCGCTGACCAGCGTCGCGAAGACGGCGTCCTCGGACGAGGAATGCGCCGCGCGGTCGGGCAGTCGCGCCCCGAACCCCTCGATCTGGTCGGCCATCACCGCCGTGAACAAATGCGTCTTCGACGGGAAGTACCGGTACAGGGTGCCGATTGCCACGCCCGCGGACTTGGCCACCTCATGCATCTGCACCCGTTCCAGCCCGGTCTCGGCGGCGATGTCCGCCGCCGCCCTCAGGATGCTCTGACGGCGTGCGTACTGCCGGGGCGAACTGGGCTCGGCCCCCGCCCTGGCCTCGGAGATTCTGGGCACGTTCTCCCTCAAGGCACTCGGTTCCGTCAACAGCCTCCGACAATACGCGGAGCCCGGCGCCGCGTCAGGTGGGATGCCCGAGACGTACCGGTCAGTGGGACTGTTCCCGTCCCCGCCGCCGCCCCCAGGGTCTGCTGAGCCGCACACCACCGAGCGACTCAGGAGGGGCAGGCAGCGATGCAGGACGACCGACAGGAATGGGACGCCACACACGAGGTGATCGTCGTGGGTTCCGGCGCGGGAGCACTGACCGGAGCCCTGATGGCCGCGGCGGACGGCCTGGACACCGTCGTACTGGAGCGAACGGAGCTGGTAGGCGGCACCTCCGCGTACTCCGGAGCCGCCTGCTGGCTGCCCGGCACCCAGGTGCAGGAACGAGCAGACCTCGACGACTCCACCGAAGCGGCCAGGAACTATCTGCGGGCCCTCCTCGGCGACGCCGAGGAGGAACGCCGGGAGGCCTTCCTGCGGCACGCGCCCGAGCTGGTCGCCCGCCTCGAACGCGACCCGGCCGTCCAGTTCCAGTGGCAGGCTTTCCCGGACTACGTCGCCGCACCCGGCCGGATGGACGCCGGGCGCTCCTTCATACCGCTCGACCTGCCGCAGGACGAGCTGGGGGACCTGCTGCCCCTGGTACGCCCGGCCGTCGACCGGGACCGTGCGGGCCAGGGCCATCCGGACGCCCCGCTCGCCCAGGGCCGCGCCCTGATCGGCCGCCTCCTGCTGGCCGCCGTACGCACCGGCAACGCGACGGTCCGCACCGAGCACCGTGTCACCGGTCTGATCACCGAGGACGGCCGCGTGACCGGGGTCGAGGCGCAGACGCCGCACGGCACGGTCAGGGTACGAGCCCGGCGCGGCGTGCTGCTGGCCGCGGGCGGATTCGAGGGCGACGACACCCTGCGCGCCGAGCACGGGGTGCCGGGCGGTGCGGCGTGGACCATGGCTCCGCGCGGAACCAACACCGGCGACCTGCTGCGCGCCGCCGTCGAGATCGGCGCCGCCACCGCTCTCCTGGACGAGGCCTGGTGGTGCCCGGGGACCGAACGCCCCGACGGTACGGCCGCGTTCACCCTCGGCCTGCGCGGCGGACTCGTCGTGGACGGCTCCGGGCGACGCTTCGCCAACGAGTCGCTGCCGTACGACCGCATGGGCCGTGCCATCGCCGCGGCCGGGGGAGCGCAGTCGCCCACGTACCTGATCTTCGACTCCCGCGAGGGCGGCGCACTGCCCGCCATCACGGTGCCTCCCGCCGACCCGGGGGAGAACCTGGCGGCCGGCACCTGGGTACGGGCCGACTCGCTGGACGAGCTCGCCGCCCTGATCGGGGTCCCGGCCGATGCCCTGTCGGACACCGTCGCCCGTTTCAACGGCTTTGCCGCCACCGGCACCGACGAGGACCACCACCGCGGCGAGGACCCCTACGACCGGTTCTTCGCCAACAGGAGGAACGCGGGCCCGAACCCCTGCCTGGTCCCCGTCGACCAGCCGCCCTACTACGCGGCGCGCCTGGTCCTGTCCGACCTCGGGACCAAGGGGGGCCTGCGCACGGACGTCCACGCGCGTGTCCTGGACACCGAGGGCCGTCCCGTCCCCGGGCTGTACGCCGCGGGCAACACCAGCGCGTCCTTCACGAGCCGCGTCTACCCGGGCCCCGGCGTCCCTCTCGGCACCGCCATGGTGGCCGCCTCCCTGGCCGTGGGCCACATGACAGAGGTGTCCGCCGACGACGGGCTCGTCCGTCAGCCCACCGCCTGACCCGTACCGCACCAGGCAACGTCTGCCCCGTCGGCAGACGTTGCCTGCCGCGGCACCGGCCGGGCACCGTCCCGACCAGTGGGATCCGTACGGGCGCGGCCCTCACCTGGCGATCTACGGTCACGGGACCGCCGCACGGTACGGGTGCCACCGAGCCCCGACCAGCACGGACAGAGAGGTGCTTGATGATCGACAAGAGTGTGTACGGGCCCTGGGCGGTCATCGCCGGCGGATCCGAGGGCGTCGGCTCCTCGTTCGCCCACCAGCTCGCGGACGCCGGGATCAACCTGGTCCTGATCGCCCGCAAGCCCGGTCCGCTGAACGAGACCGCCGAGGAACTGCGCGCCAAGGGCGTCGAGGTCCGTACCCTTGAACTCGATCTGCTCGACCCGGCGGCACTGTCGTCGGTCCGCGCGGTCACCGACGGTCTCGAAGTCGGCCTGCTGATCTTCAACGCGGGAGCCAACAGCTACGGCCACGAGTTCGTGACCGGCGACCTCGACCGCGTCCAGGGTGTACTGGACCTGAACATCACCGCACAGCTGGCCCTCACGCACCATTTCGGGGCGCTGATGAAGGAACGGCGACGCGGCGGCATCCTGTTGGTCGGCTCGCTCTCCGGGTACATGGGGCAGGCACAGATCAGCGTCTACTCGGCGGCCAAGGCCTTCGGCCGGGTCTTCGCCGAAGGCCTGTGGCTGGAGCTGCGGGAGTACGACGTACATGTCCTCGAACTCGTCCTCGGAGTGACCCGCACCCCGGCGATGGAGCGTGCCGGACTGCGCATGGACATCCCCGGCCTGCGGGTCGCCGAGCCGGACGACGTCGCCCGGGAGGGGCTGGAACATCTCGCCGACGGGCCCGTGTGGATCGCCGGAGGGAACGCCAGGACCGCCGAGAAGCGCAGCGGCTTCCCCCGCGCCGAACTGGTCCTGGGTGCGCACGAGGCGTCCAAGCGGCTGCTGCCCAAGCCCTCCTGACGAGGCAACGGGCCCAGGCCGTGTCTTCGGACCGCCGTCTGCCGTGCGACGCCGGACGACGGCGGTTCGAAGCGGCGGCCTAGGGCCTTTCGTTTGGATCAGGCCGGGCTCGCGTGCCCCGGCACCGCACCTCGCCGCGTTGTCGTCGGTCGCCATGGCTCCTTCCCCAAGCTCTCGGCTCCGCTCGAGCAGGGGAGACCCCATCTGGCTCCCTCCTCCGCTTTGCGATGCACGGCACCGGACCCCGCTCCCTGATCCAGCCTGATCCAAACGAAAGGCCCTCGTGCCCGACCACCACCAGAACCCCCGCGCAGGCAGTCCCCTCCCGGAGAGCAGATGAGCGAGACCGAGCACCCACTGACGATTCCCGCCGCCCTCGACCTCGTCGCGGGCGGCCGCCCCGACCGTGAGGCGGTCGTGGACGGCGATGTGCGGCTCACCTGGGCGCAGTTGCGCGACGAGGTGCGAGCGGCCGTGAAGTCGTTGATCGAGCTCGGCGTGCAACAGGGCGACCGGATCGCCGTCTGGGCACCCAACAGCCACCGCTGGTTGGTGGCCGCGCTCGCCACTGCGTCGGCCGGGGCGGTACTGGTACCCGTCAACACGCGCTACAAGGGTGACGAGGCGCGCTGGCTCCTGGAACGCAGCGCGGCGAGGCTGCTGTTCGTCGAGAACGGCTTCCTGGGCAAGGACTACCTGGCCATGCTGGGCGCGGGTGAGGGTCCCGGGACCGACGGGACGCCGGTGCCGGGACTGAACGGCCTGACCGGGGTGGTGACGCTGGACGGCGCCGAACACCGCTCCGCCCTCGCCTGGGACGACTTCCTCCGGCTCGGCGCGCACCTGCCGGACGCGCAGGCCATCGCCCGTGGTGCCGCCGTGCGCCCCGACGACCCCTCCGACCTGCTCTTCACCTCGGGCACGACCGGCCGGCCCAAGGGCGCCCTGACCACGCACCAGCAGAACCTCGCCACGTACCGGGCCTGGTCCGACCGGACCGGAGTCACCGGCGACGACCGCTACCTGATCATCAACCCGCTGTTCCACTGCTTCGGCTACAAGGCCGGTGTACTGGTGTGCCTGCTGCGGGGCGCCACGGCCGTGCTGCAACCGGTGTTCGACGTGGACCGGGCCCTGCGGGACATCGAGGCCGAACGGATCACCGTCCTGCCCGGACCGCCCACCATCTACACCGAGTTGCTGGACGCGCCCGGCAGGGACGGTTTCGACCTGTCGTCGCTGCGACTGGCGGTGACCGGTGCCGCCGTGGTGCCGGTCGCTCTCGTCCGGCGGATGCGGGCCGAACTGTTCCCCGAGGTGCTCACCGCATACGGCCTGACCGAGTGCTGCGGCACCGTCACCGCCTGCTCCGCGGACGACGACGCCGAGACCGTGGCCCTGACCGCGGGCCGCCCCATCGACGGCACCGAGCTGCTGGTGGCCGACGCCGACCGGCGTCCGCTGCCCGCCGGGCAGGACGGCGAGATCCTGGTCCGTGGCTACAACGTGATGCTCGGCTACCTGGACGACCCGGCCGCGAGCCAGGCGGCCATCGACGCGGACGGCTGGTTCGCCACCGGCGACGTGGGCCACCTCGACCCGCGCGGCAATCTGGTCATCACCGGCCGTTCCAAGGACATGTTCGTGGTCGGTGGATTCAACGTCTATCCGGCGGAGGTCGAACAGGTGCTCGCCGGACACGACGACGTTGCCGAGGCCGCCGTGGTCGGGTTCCCCGACGAACGGCTCGGAGAGGTCGCGCGCGCCTACGTGACGGCCCGCCCGGGAGCCGGACCCGACCCGGCCGGCCTGATCGGCTACTGCCGCGACCGGCTCGCCAACTTCAAGGTCCCCCGCGAGGTCGTCGTCCTGGGGGCACTCCCGCGCAACGCGGCCGGCAAGGTCGACAAGGCCGCGCTGCAGAACATCTGACGAACCGCGGCGCCTCGGGCGCCGCACGAACAACGGCTCGCAAGGGCCTGGAGGACGGACGATGGGCAATCAGGTTCTGGAGTCGGTACGCGCACTGCTGCCGGTCATCGAGAAGCGGGCCGTCGCCGTGGACGAGGCACGGCGCATACCGGAGTCCACGGTCCGGGAACTGGCCGAGGCCGGAGTGTTCCGGATGCTCCAGCCGACCCGTTACGGCGGTGCGGAGGCCGACCCGGTCGACTTCTACCAGGTGGTGCGCGAGATCTCCGCGGTCTGCTGCTCCACGGGCTGGGTGGCATCCGTCCTGGGCGTGCATCCCTGGCAGTTGGGCCTCTTCCCGCAACAGGCGCAGGACGACGTCTGGGGCGACACGCCGGACGCACGCATCTCCTCGTCGTACGCGCCGGTGGGCCGCCTCACCCCCGTCGACGGCGGCTACCGGCTCACCGGCCGGTGGAGCTTCTCCTCGGGCTGCGAGCACGCCACCTGGGCACTGCTCGGCGCTCTCGTCGTCGGCGCGCAGGGCCGGCCGGTGGACTTCCTCACCGTTCTGGTGCCCCGGTCCGACTACACGATCGAGGACATGTGGGACGTGGTGGGCCTGCGCGGCACCGCCAGCAACGACATCATCGTGGAATCGGCGTTCGTGCCGAGCCACCGGGTGCTGCGCAACTACGAGCAGGCCCAGCTCAAGGGACCGGGCCAGGAGATCAACCAGGGGCCGCTGTACCGGCTGCCGTTCGGCGCGATCCTCACGAGTGCCATCACGGCCCCCGTGATCGGCGCGGTGTCGGGCGGCTACGACTCGTACCTCTCGCTGATGAAGGAGCGGGTGCGGCTCAGCCTGGGCGGCGGCAGGTTCACCGAGGACCCGTTCGCCCAGGTCGCCATCGGGCGCGCGGCCTCCGACATCGACGCGACGATCCTGCAGATGGACCGGAACCTGAACGAGCTCTCCCGACTCGCCGCAGCAGGGGAGGAGATCCCCATGGAACTGAGACTGCGCACCCGGCGGGACCAGGTCCGGGGCACCGAACGGGCCGTCGCGGCGATCGACCTGCTCTTCAAGACCGCCGGCGGCAACGCGCTGCGGCGCGGCAACCCCATCGAGCGCGCCTGGCGGGACGCCCACGCCGGCAGCGTCCACGTGGCCAACGACGTGGAACGGGCCCTCGCCATGTACGGCCGCGGGGCCTTCGGCCTGGCCGTCGAGGACAACCTGGTCTGAGCCGCGCCGCCCCGTGGGGCGGGCATGCCGGGGGCGCGAGCCGTCGCGCCCCCGGAGGCCGAAGCCCGGTGACGGAACCGGGTCCAGGCCGGTCAGCTGCGCCCGGAAGCCTTGCCGCACTGTCTGTTCGAGGTCGTTCCGGCGGCAGCTGATGGCCCCGATGTCCTAGCCCTGACCCACAGTGCAAAGTGACCGTGATGGTGGTGCCGTGGGTGCTGGGAGCGTGAGGTCGGGCCCGGCGTGGAGGCCGGGCCTACGAACGTGGGCGACGTATGTCGCACGGTTCTCCGCGGTGATTGCTGGCCGAGCTCTGCGGTGAGGTGGCCGACTGAAAGACGGCTGGCAGCCGTCTGCCGCGTAGGACAGCGGGCTGCATGGCTCAGATGTCGTCGAACGACAACTGGTCCGGGCTGTCCCAGCCAGTCTTCTCGACACACGTGAGGCACGTAGAGGCCCGCATTTCCGGAGTGATGGGCATCCACCGGCTCTCGACCGAATGGCCTCCCGGGAAGCACACGCGTGTTCTCACGACGGAACGGCCGCTCAGCCCGCTATACCGGCACCAGAAGTGGCCGTCCGTAACACCGCACCACTTCAGCGATTGAAAGGGCTCAAGCGTCCACGGGAGTTCGCCTACCTTGTCGTACCCGTATGCCGAGACGTTTTGGCCGTCCTCCATGACCAGCTCGTGTGTGCGCCCTCCCCTCCATACTCGTCGGTGGTTTGTCAGTTGCCAGAGAGCCGTGCGGCTGAAGTACGAATGGGACGCCTGGACTTCGATGGCCACGATCTTGGTGGGGGACTCACTCAAGTTGCGCAGTCTCAGTTCGAACTGTGGCCGCGCCAACTCATGCTCCCCGCGGTATTCACCGAGCATGGTGCACGATGCCCTCAGCTTCGCTTTTGGCCTCTTCCTTCGATAATTGGCGTAGCTCACTGCCATGTTGCACGCAGTCCCCAGTGCGCTCGCGGCGGCGATCACCCGTGCCACGTCGTCGGCCATGCCTCCCCCTGTCTGCTCGCTACATGGAGTCCGTCACCACAGCTTTCGTCCGATAGCGGGCTCAGCAAACTGAACTTGAGTTGTTGTTGAGGTAGCGGCCGCGGTCCTCGGGTCGGATCAGCACGTGGTCACAGCTCCCCGACTTCGAATTGCTGGGGACGGCTCCGGCACGTAGTTCGCGAAGGTCAGGGATGCGGTTGTGGAGAGTGCTTGGGGGAGACGCCCAACAGCCTGGCGATCGAGGTGATGGAGCGGGCCGGGTCGGGCAGGAGGTTGCGCGCGGCCTTGACGACCTCCTCGGTGACGACGGTGGGGCGTCCGGCGACCCGGCTGCGGGCGGCGGCCAGGCCCTCGTTGGTGCCGATGACGATGAGTTCACGGACTGCTGTTCGAGCTTCTGCCCGCCGGTCGACACCCGGCTTACCCGATTTTTGGAGGACCACTCCCGGCGCATGAACGCTCCCACCCCTCCGCTGCCGAATCGTTCGGCCTCACGAACGGGCCGGGCGGAAGGCAACGGGGCGGGCAGAGCGTCGATGGCTACTCTGCACCGTGGGTCAGAGAGAGGCGCCGAGGGATCAGGCTCTGGTTCATGAGTCACCGTCGATGGACGCGCACTCATCTGCCGACGGGGACCGGCGGCTCTACAGCCGCGCCGCAAGTGATACGTCACACCACGATGCTCTCGGTGGACAAGAGATCAAGCGCCTGCAAAGGCCCTGACAGCACGACATCTGCGTGCTCCGCCTGGTCGCACAGGTGCCCCCAGGCCGCAGCGGCACCGCGGCTGCCAGCTGCTGCTGCGGCCCGTAGATCGAGCGGCGAGTCCCCGATGTAGGCCACGTGTACGGGATCGGTGCCAAGTTCCGCCGCGGTCAGGAGGATTCCGTCCGGCGCCGGCTTGGGACGTGACACATGGTCGCCGCCGATGAGCACGTCGGCATGCAAGCCCGCAGACCTCAGCAGCGCCTCGGCCGCTCGGGAACTGTTCCCGGTGAACACTGCAACAGCCCGACCCCTGGCTCGCAGGGCGGCGAACACGTCAGCCACCCCGGGATACGGGGCCACTTCGACGCCCGCGAGCTCCAGGTAGTACACCTCGGTCTCCGACCCTTCCAGAGGCCGACCGACCAAGTGCTCCAAGATGACTTCCGGCGTGCCGCGCCAGTACGCGCCGACGACGTCGTTCGCGTCGATGACGGGGCCACCCAGCGTACGCACCGAACGAACAAACGCAGCAGGCACGACGGTCGTGGTGTCGAGCAATGTGCCGTCCATGTCCCAGATGAGTTCTTCGACAGTCATGCCCAGATCCTCGATCAGCCCGAGACGCTGATCAAGGCTCCTGTGTGTACCGAACACTCAAGCCCCGTTCATTCTGGTCAGCTGGGCCAGCCCGCCGACGCGCAGGATCCACGCATGGCCTGCGGCCACCGCGCGATCCTCAGGAGTTCGCATACCCCCGGGATCACGCGGTGGCCGTACCCGTTTCCGGCCGGGACCGCCACACGATGGCGAAGTCGGACCGGAGTGCTAGACCGTGGACGCCTGGACCGTCCAGGTCAGACTCTCGGTGGCCGTGGCGAGGATCTTCGGGTCGCGGATCGAGGCGGTGCCGTCCACCGACTTGGCCGTGACGGTGTGGGTCTTGCCGTCAGCCGTGGCGCCCAGCGAGGCGGGGGTGACGCTGGTGAGGTTCAGTGCCGCGGACACCTCGACGCCGTCGAGGTACCAGTGCAGCTCCGGCGCGGCCAGCCCGGTGAGCTGGGCCTGGGAGACCGTGATGGTGCTGGTCCTGGGGACTGAGGTGCTCGTGCTGACGCCGCTGCTCAGCGCGTTGGCCTCGCGGTAGAAGCCGGCGATCATGGCCTCACGGCCGGGCAGGTTGAACTCGGTGATGTTCAGGGCCCGCATGATGGAGTTGGAGGAGGGGCGGTAGATCCCGGAGGGGTAGTAGCTGCTGCCCTGGTATGTGCCGACGGTGCCGCCCGTGGGGTCGGTCTCGCCGAGCCAGCGGTACCACTTGGTCTTCTTGCTGGTCAGCTGAGCCGCGGTGTAGATGGTGGAGTTGGCTTGCGTGGGCTCGCTGCCCCGATAGGTGCCGTAGCTGTCGTAGGTGTACTCGTCCGCCAGCAGGCCCACAGAGTGGGCGATCTCGTGGCTGGCGATCATGCTCGACTGTGCGTTGTCCGAGGAGAGGGTCGAGACACCGTCGAACGAGTACCCCTGCGCCTCCAGGCCCGAGTAGCCGGCGCCGCCGTACTTGGTGGAGTTGGCGATGACGACGACCAGGTCGGCCGCGGGGGCCTTGGCGGCGTAGGAGGCGACCTTCTTGATGTCGGCGCAGACCAGACGCTCGGTGGACGAGCACCAGAAGTAGGTGCCGAGCGCGGTGTTCTTGGTGACGCTGGCGGTGGGGTCGCCGCTGATGCCGGAGTCGGTGGACACGGCGTCGACGGTCCACACGTTCATCAGGCCCTTGTAGCTCGCGTAGGGCTCGATCTTGGTGATGTCGGCCCACTTCGCGGCGGCCGCGGTGTGGAAGGCGTCCTGCTGGTCGGCGGTGTAGCCGTCGCCGACGATCACCACGTCGAGCCGGTCGGCGGTAGAGCCGGTGACGGCCAACTGTCCGACCTGGCCGTCCGTGGACGCCGCGGCGGTTGCCACGCTCCGGGCAGCGGAACTTCCGGTCACCGTCTCGGTGCTGGCCGGAACCTCGGTCCGCCGGCCCTCGCCGCCGGGCTCCGGGAAGTACTCGACGGAGACGCGCTGCTCCTGGGTGGGCTCCGGGTTCGCGGCGACCGCGGGAGCGGCGAGGGCCGCCCCCAGCAGGGCCGTGAGTGCGAGGCTCACGGATATGGCGGCGGTTCTGGGTGTGCGCATGTCAATCCTCACTCTGGTTTCCAGCACGAAGGTGAAGTAAAGCGGAAACGTAAGTGCACTTAATCTGTCGCCCAACATGGGCTGGGCGAAACCATATTGGCGAAAGTTGCACAGGTCCAGGGGTGGGTGGGGCGCGGCCCGGCGAGTTTCGCGACGGCTGCCGCAGGCGCCACCGGGCCCCCGGGCCCTCGGGCCTCGCCATGGGCCGGCCGTCTCGACCTCGTCTTCAACCCACCGGCCGTGACTGTGGCCAGGTCGCTGTGCTGGTCCATCTGGCGCAGATGTCGCCAGGTAACGGCCCGACTTGGCCGCTATCGGCGACGGGTCGCCGGCGAACCTGCCGGGGCTCGACATCGTCGGGTTCGACCCATGGGTGCCGGAGGGAGTCAATCGATCAAGGGCTCAGTGGAGTTGCAGGGCAAAGGGCCGTTGGGCTACCCGTGCAACCAGGAGTCGTTCGGTCAACTCGCCACGTACAAGCAGGACGTATGCCATGCCTTCCGTCGGCACAGCGGTCCGGTCATCGACCGCGCCGGCACCCTGACCATCGTCCGGGACATGGGCGCGATCCTCAGGGTGCTGGGCGAGGAGAGGGCCAACTACTCGGACCGCGTCCGGTGTTACTGTCGCACCATGTCCAAGACCGAGATCGACGCATTGACCGCTGAGCTCTTCGACGCTTTCGACAACCGAGGCGGCAAGGCTGCCGATGTGGCCCGGATCTGCCGGCTGGTTCTTCCGAGCGGTGTGATCGTCAAGACCCGTCCGGATTTCACGGTCTACACCGTGGACGAGTTCATCGAGCCTCGTCAGCGGCTGCTGACCGACGGTCGGCTGGTCGAGTTCTCCGAGTGGGAGGTCTCCGAACGGACCGAGATCGCGGGCGAGATCGCGTCGCGGTTCTGCGAGTACCGCAAGTCCGGGATCTTGGACGGTGAGCCGTTCGAGGGTGGCGGGGCCAAGGCCATCCAGTTCGTCCACACGTCAGACGGCTGGCGGATCGCCGCATTCTCCTGGTACGACCAGCCCTGAACCTTGTCGAGCACGGGCTGGACCGTCTCACCGCCACCTGCGCCACACGCCAGGTCGGCGCGTTGGGATGGGATGAGGCCACTCATGCTGCGAGGCTCTCGGCGCGTTCGACGAGGTGCCCGCGTTCGAAGAGGGCTCCGGCGCGGACGAGGGCGACGAGGTGGGGTGCATCCACGGGCCGCCAACGGTCCTGGGCGGACTCGACCAGCTTGGAAGACCCTCGCCAGGGCGGCGGCGCGGTGGCCGGCGCCCTTGGTGACCTTCGTCCGACGAGGGTGGCGACGAGGAGGATCCCGTGGTCACTTCAGGACGACACACCCACGTTGGCCGAGGTCGGCGAGGACCTGTGGGGCGGGGGCGAGGTCGTTCCAGCGCAGGTCCAGCTTCTCGAGTGAGGGCATACGGACAAGCCATCCGGGCAGCTTCGTGAGGTGGTTGGACCGTAGATCGAGGTGCCGAAGACGGGGGAGCTCGACCAGGGACTCGGGGATCTCGGTGAGCGCGTTCTCTCGGAGGTCCAGGTGGCGCAGTTGTGTCAGCTCGGCGGCGGAGTCCGGTAGATGCCCAAGGGCGTTTCCGCGGAGCCACAGCTCTCGCAACAGGGACAGGTGTCCGAGAGTGTCGGGGAGCCGGGTCAAGTGGTTGTGCTGGGCTCGTAGTTCGATGAGGCTGTGCATGTCGCCGATGGTCTGCGGGAGTTCGGTGAGGTTGTTCTCGCTGACGTTGAGGTAGCGCAACCGATGCAGTCGTCCCAGCGACTCGGGGAGTTCTGTCAGCTGGTTGTCGTGCAGATAGAGGAAGTCGGTGAGTGCCGGCAACTCACCCACTTCGTCGGGCACGGTAGTGAGTGTGTTGTGTCCCAGGTCCAGTGTGTGCAGCTGGTGCAGAGATCCGACCCTGGGGGAGATCGTCGTCAGCCCGTTTTCCGCCAGGATCAGAATCTCCAGGTCGGTCCGCAGCCAGACCGGTTCCGGCACGTCTCCGAGACCGTGCCGCCATAGATTCAATGCCTCTACCATGTTATTGGCACCAACTTCGTTTTCGATGTTGCTTGTTCCGGGTGGACCTGTCCTACGACGCCGATCTCGACGACCCCGCGTTGCCCCAGGTCGTGGTCGGCCTGGAGCCGGTGTGTTCAGTCCTGTGGGGCCGAGCCGGCCGAGGAAGATCTGGGAGCGTCGGCGTGCTCGGCCCGGACCGGGCGTGTGGCACTGCGAGGGGTGACCTTCTGGCAGCGGGCCGAGTCACACATCCCGACCAGTGCGCGGTCTGCCTGCTGGCGAGTGCCGGCCGGCATGGGCAGAGTGCTCGGGACGTCGTCGGTGAACCAGCAGTAGTTCGCCGTAGGCCCTACTGAGGTGGCTGGAAGCCGCCCATCTTCTGCTCGAGTAGTTCGGCCAGCCGTAGCGGGGTGCGGTCCTCGAACGTCGGTCCGATGAGCTGCACCCCCACCGGCAGGCCGTCGGGCGACCGGCCCGCTGGTATGGCGGTGGCGGGCAGGCCGGGCATGGTGGCCAGACCGGCCCAGATCAGCTGGTCGAAGTACGGATACTCGACGCCGTCGATGTCGATCCGACGTTTCATCAGGTCGGGGCTGTGGTCGTGCGGGAACGCGGGAGTGGGCGTGATGGGACACACCACGGCGTCGAACTCGGCGAAGAACTGCCGCCAGCCATGGCGGTGGAGTTCGCGCAAGCCGTTCGCCTCGATCCAGTCGCGGTGGCTGAGCACCATGCCGCGCAGCCGCGCCGCATCGAGACCCCGGTCGTCTGCGCTCAGTCCGGCGGCGCGGGCCTGCAGCTGCTCGTACGCTTCGACGGGGAAACGTGCCACGGAGCCCGAGAACAGGAGCTTCGTGTAGAGCACCGCGGCTTCGGCCAGATCGGGCAGCAGCGGACTGTCCCGCTCGACGCGAGCACCGGCGTCGACAAGCGCGTCGGCCACCCGGCCCACGCCCGCCCGCACAGCGGACCCGGTCGGAAGGAGCGGATGCTCGTCGAGGGCCAGGACCCGGAAGTCGCACAGCCGCTCATGACGCGCGGGCGGCGGCGCCACGTCGTGCGCCACACCGAGCGTCAGCGGGTCCGGTCCGGCCATGACGTCGAGCAGGAGCATGAGGTCGCGAGCGGTCCGGGCCATCGGACCGACGACGGCGAGGTCGTACTCGACCGGCAGGGCCGGTCCGGGCGGCGGGACCATGCCTCGGCTCGCCACCAGCCCGAGTGTCGGCTTGTGCGCGTAGATGCCGCAGAAATGCGCGGGGGTGCGCAACGAACCGGCGAGGTCGGAGCCGATGGACAGCGCGCCGAATCCGGACGCCAGGGCCGCCGCCGAGCCGCCGGAGGATCCGCCCGACGTACGACGGTGGTTCCATGGGTTGTTGGTGGTGCCGTAGATCTCGTTGAAGGTCTGAATGTCCTGCAGCCCCACGGGCACGTTGGTCTTGCCGAGCACCACCGCGCCCGCGGCCTTGAGCCGCGACACCTGCACCGCGTCCTCGGTAGGCATGTAGGTCCGGTGCAGCGGCAGGCCCCAGGTCGTGGGCAACCCGGCTATGTCGTAGGACTCTTTGACCGTCACCGGAATGCCGAGCAGCGGCCGGTCCTCACCGCGGGCGCGCGCCTGGTCGGCAGTGCGCGCGGCGGCCCGTGCACGGTCGAAGTCCGGCACGCAGATCGCGTTGATCGCATCGTCGTCCCGCTCAATACGGGCGATCGCCTCGTCGGTCAGTTCCGCCGAGGTCACTTCACCAGCACGTAAGGCAGCCGAGAGTTCTCCGGCCGTGGCCAATTTCCACTCCATGGATCCGACCGTACCGGTCTCTCGAACAGGTCATGAAATGCCGATTCGCGCAACGGGTCGGTTGCTTCCGTACGGGACCGCCCCTTGCCGGATGGAGACTCTGATGTGATGTTTCACCCAGCCTGTTGACCTGGTGCGGCACCCCGCCATCGCCTCATACTTCCGAACCTGGCGAACCGACAGGTGAAGGAGCATGGTGAGCGCAGCAGCGGCAGCAGGGACCTGGAAGCTGGGTGACCTGGAGGTGAACCGCGTCGGCTACGGCGCGATGCGGCTGACCGGCAACGGCATGATGGGGAATTCCGACGGTACGCCCATCGACCGCGTTGTCGCCGTCGGACTGCTGCACAGCGCGTTGGAGCAGGGCGTCAACCACATCGACACGGCGGCCTTCTACTTCTCACCCCGGCGCTCCGCGAATGAGCTCATCAACCGGGCCCTCGCGTCCTGGCGCGACGACGTGGTCGTGGCGACCAAGGTCGGACCGGGGCGTGACCCCTCCGGGGAGTGGCTCACCATGGCCCGCCCCGACCAACTGCGCGGCCAGGTCGAGGAGAACCTGCGTCAGCTCGGCCGGGACCACCTGGACGTGGTGAACCTGCGGAGCGACGGCATGGAATCGGTCGCCGAGCACTTCGGCGCCCTCGCCGAGCTGCGCGCGGCAGGTCTGATCCGGCACCTCGGGCTCTCCAACGTCGGGCCGCAGCACGTCGCCGAGGCCCGGGCGATCGCGCCCGTCGTCTGCGTGCAGAACTCCTATGGCCTGGACTGGCGCCACGCCGACGAGACCGGGCTGGTGGACCTGTGCCGGGAGGAGGGCATCGCCTTCGTCCCGTTCTTCGCCATCGCGAGCCTGCGGCGCGAGGCGGCCGCCGCCCAGGAGCAGGACGCGCGCGTCCACACGGTCGCCCTCGCCCACGACGCGACGCCCGCCCAGATTCGCCTGGCCTGGACCCTGCACCAGGGACCCCACGTGCTGGCCATCCCCGGCACCGCCAACCCGGCCCACCTCGCCGAGAACATCGCCGCCGGCACCCTTCGTCTGACCGAGCAAGAACTGGCCCTGCTCGACGGGCCGGGCGAGGCCGACGTCTGAGGGAGCACCACGCGAACCGGCCCGACCCCCGAGGGGGCCGGGCCGGTTCGCGTGGTGATCTACGCCGGTCCGGCGGCCGACTTCGATGCGAGGTAGCGGGCCGGGAACTCCCCGCCGCCGTGCACGGCGAGGTCCGCTCCGTTGACGTATCCGGCCAGACCGCTCGCGAGGAACAGGCAGCCGCGCGCGACGTCCGCGGGGACGGCCATCCGTTCCATCGGGATGACGCGGGCCACCGACTCGCCGCCGTCCGTGCCGTAGACGGCTGCCGCGCTCTCGGTGCGGATCAGCCCGGTGGTGATGTGGTTGACCCGCACCTCGGGTGCCCACTCCAGAGCGAGCGCCTTGGTGAGGGCCAGCAGCCCGGCCTTGGCGGCGGTGTAGGCGGCGGTACCGGGTTGCGGGTCGTGGGCGGAGACGCTGCCGATGTTGATGATCGAGCCGCCGCCCTGCTGGGTCCGCATGACGCGATGGGCTGCCTGCGCCACGTAGAACGGCGCCAGCAGGTTGAGCGCCACGATCTTCTCCACGAAACGCGGCGAGACGGTGGCCGCGTCCGCGTCCGGGGAGCCGCCCGCGTTGTTGACGAGCACGTCGAGGCGGCCGAAGCGTTCCACCGTCGCGTCGACGAGCCCGGCCGCCGCCGCGGGATCGCGTACGTCGGCGGGGACGAAGACCGCTTCGCGACCGCGCGCCGCCGGTGTGGTGTCCGGCGCGTTGCGGCCGCAGACGACGACGTCGGCCCCGGCATCGAGGAACGCCTCGGCGATCGCGGCACCGATGCCCTTGGTGCCGCCGGTGACGAGCACCACGCGTCCGCCGAAGTCCAACGCGTTGCCGATGTCCATGGTTTCCGGCCTCTCTGCTGGGTGGGCCCAGCCGGTGGTCAGTGTGCGATCAGGCCGAGTTCGGCGGCGAGCCGCGCCCGGTGCAGAGCGGCCGAACCGAACAGTTCGCCGGCTCCGTGCGCCCGCTTGAAGTAGCGGTGCGCGTCGTGCTCCCAGGTGATGCCGATGCCGCCGTGCAGTTGGATCATGTCGCCGGCCACCGCCGAGAACGCCTCGGAGCAGACCGACTTCGCGACCGCGGCGGCCCGCGGCAGCGCGGCCGGGTCCTCGTCGGCGGCGAACGCCGCGCCGAGCGCTGCCGAGCGTGCGGACTCCACCAGCACATAGGCGTCCGCGAGCCGGTGCTTGACCGCCTGGAACGAGCCGATGGGGCGGCCGAACTGGACGCGGTCCATGGCGTAGGCGACGGTGAGATCGAGGCAGCGTCCGGCCGCACCCACCTGCTCCGCCGCGAGTGCCGCGCAGGCCAGGTCCCGTACGTGTGCCAGGACCCGCGCGCCGTCGCCGTCCACGCCGATCAGACGCCCCTCGGCGCCGTTGAGTATCCAGCGCGCCTGGCTCCGGGTGCTGTCCATGGTGACGACGGGCTCGCGGTGCGCTCCGGCGGCGTCCGGCGCCACCTCGAAGAGCGAGATCCCGGCCGCCGTGCGGGCCGCGACGAGCAGCACGTCGATCTGGGGCCAGTCCAGCACATGCTCCTTGGTCCCGGTGACGAGCCAGGTCCCGCCGGGGCCGGGCACGGCCTCGGCATGTACCGATTCCGGGTCCCATGACCCCTCTTCGGCCCAGGCCAGGGTGCCCACCGAGCTGCCTTCGGCGAGGCCCGGCAGCAGGCGCCCGCAGGCCTCCTTGTCGCCGGAGGCGAGCAGCGCCCCGGCCGTGAGTACCGCGGAGCCGAGGAACGGCAGCGGACTCAGGCTCCGGCCGAGTTCCTCCATCAGCACGTGCACGTCCCGCGCACCGCCGCCCGCGCCGCCGTACTCCTCGGGCACGGCCAGCCCGGCAACTCCGATCTGTTCCGCCAACGGCCCCCAGGCCGCGGCTCCTTCGTGCCGGGTCAGCAGCGACCGTACGGCCGACCGCAGCTCTTCCTGTTCCTCAGTCAGCCGCATCGGACTGCTCCCCTCGGTGTGGCGCTCAGCATCGTGCGCGTCAGGCGGCCAGGACCCGTGCCCGGCAGGCGGCCGGGGTGCCCCATGCGTCGCGCAGCGGGCGTGCCTTGCGGATCCACAGGGACAGGTCGAGTTCGTCGGTGTAGCCGATGGCCCCGTGCAGTTGCAGGGCCGTGCGCGCGGCGAGGTGGGCGGCCTCGCCCGCCGTGACCTTGGCCGCGGCGATGTCCCGGCCCGCGTCCTCGTCGTCGGCGGCGAGCGCGAGCGCGGCGCCGTGCACCAGCGGCTCGGCGAACTCCAGGGCGACGAGAGTGTCGGCGAGCCGGTGCTTGACGGCCTGGAAGGAGCCGATGGCCACGCCGAACTGGGTGCGCTGCTTGACGTACTCGACGGTACGGGCGAGCAGCGCGCGGCCGACCCCGAGGGCCTGGGCCGCGGTGGCGAGCGCCGCCACGTCGGCGGCGTACGCGGCGGCGGCGGCCACGGACGGGCCCTGGGCCAGGACCGTCCCGGCGGACGGCCGCGACAGGCGCCGTCCCGGGTCGGCCGAGGGCTGCACGGGACCGGGCTCCCCGGCGGCGCGCAGGGTGTCGCCGTCCACGACGAACACCGCGTCCGCCGCGTCCGCGTCCAGGGCGTACGGCCCCAGCGCGGTCAGACAGAGCGAGGCGACGGTCTTGCCGGAGGCGATGCCGGGAAGCCGGGCGGCGGCCTGGTGGTCGTCGCCGAGCCGGTCCAGGAGGGCCGCCGCGGCGACCGTCTCGACCAGCGGGCCGGGCACCGCGTGCCGCCCCAACTCGGTGAACGCGACGGTCAGTTCGAGCGGCATGACACCGAAGCCGCCGTGCTGCTCGGGCACCGCGAGCGCGAACACCCCGGCCTCGGCGAGCCGGGCCCAGACGGCCCGCCCCGGGCCGTGGTCGCCGGCCGACCAGGACCGTACCGCGGCCGGGATGTCGCCGGCGGTGAGCAGGGCGTCGAGCGTGCGGGCGAACTCCCGCTGCTCGGCATCGAGGAGGAAGCGCATCAGCGGCGTCCCTTCGGCAGGCCGAGCAGCCGCTCGGCGATGATGTCGCGCTGGATCTCGTTGGTGCCCGCGTAGATGGGCCCGGCGAGGGAGAAGGTGTGACCCTCGGCCCAGGCGCCGTGGGCGGGCGACTCGGCGGCGTGGTCGGCGAGTTCGCCGTACGGGCCGAGCAGGTCGAGGGCCGTCTCGTGCAGGGCGATGTCGAGCTCGGACCAGTAGATCTTGTTGAGGCTGGAGGCGGCCGGGGCCGCCCCGTCCTCGTCGTGCAGGATGCGGGAGGCGCCCGCGAAGGAGAACAGACGGTAGGCGCGGGCACCGATCACCGCGTCGGCGACGCGGTCGCGCAGTGCCGTGTCGGTGGGATCGTCCTGCTCGCGCCAGAGAGCGGTCAGCCGGTCCGCGGCGGCCGTGAAGCGCCCCGGACTGCGCAGAGTGAGCCCGCGCTCGTTGCCGGTGGTGCTCATCGCGACCCGCCAGCCCTGACCGGGCTCGCCGATGACGTCTTGGTCCGGCACGAACACCTGGTCCAGGAAGAGTTCCGCGAAGGCGGGCTTGCCGTCCAGGCGGCCGATGGGGCGCACGGTGACGCCCTCGGCGTCCAGCGGGAACATCAGATAGGTCAGCCCCTGGTGCGGCTTGGCCGCCCCGGGGTCGCTGCGGAACAGACCGAAGGCCCGGTCGGCGAAGGCGGCCCGGGACGACCAGGTCTTCTGCCCGCTCAGCAGCCAGCCGCCCTCGGTACGCACGGCCGTCGACCTCAGCGAGGCCAGGTCGGACCCGGACTCCGGCTCGGACCAGGCCTGCGCCCAGATGACCTCGCCGCGCGCCATCGAGGGCAGGACGCGGGCCCGCTGCTCGGCGGTGCCGTGCTCGAAGAGAGTGGGGGCGAGCAGGTTGATGCCGTTCTGGCTGACGCGACCGGGGGCCCCGGCGGCGAAGTACTCCTCCTCGAAGATCAGCCAGTACAGGATCGAGCTGCCGCGGCCGCCGTACTCCTCGGGCCAGGACACCACCGACCAGCGGTCGGCGGCCAGTTCGGCCTCCCACTCCCGGTGGGCGGCGAAACCCTCGGCGGTCTCCAGGGAGGGCAGGGGAGTGGCCGGGACATGGCCGGCCAGCCAGTCGCGGACCTCGGCGCGGAACGCCAGGTCGGCCTCGCTGAAGTCGAGGTCCATCAAGAGCCTGCCTTCTTCATCGAGCGGATGTCCATGCCGCCGAGCGAGTCGGACGCGGTCTCGGCGTTGTGCGCGTGGGCGAGGTGGTGCAGGCCGAACACCGAGTCCATGCCGGCGTGCAGGCCCTGCAGGTCCTCGGCCTGGTTGACGGCGCGCTTGGTGAGGGCGAGGCCCAGGCGCGGCATCTCGGCGATCCGCAGCGCCAGTTCCCGGGTGCTGTCGGCCAGTTCCTCCCGGGGCACGACCCGGTTGACCATGCCGATCTCGTACGCGCGCTGGGCGCTCATCCGGTCGCCGGTGTAGAGGAACTCCTTGGCGATGCGCGGCGGCATGACCCATGGATGTGCGAAGTACTCGACCCCGGGGATACCCATCCGGACCACCGGATCGGCGAAGAACGCGTCGTCCGAGGCCACGATCAGATCGCACACCCAGGCGAGCATCAGACCGCCCGCCACACACGCGCCCTGCACCGACGCGATGACCGGCTTGGGCAGTTCCCGCCAGCGGCGGCACATGCCCAGATAGACCTCGGACTCGCGGGCGAAACGGCTCTCCGCGCCCTCCTTGTCCGAGTGGTCCCACCACAGTCCCGCCTTGCGTTCGAACGGCAGGTGGGCGTCCCGCTCCGGGGTGCCGATGTCGTGGCCCGCGGAGAAGTGCTTCCCCGCACCGGCCAGGACGACCGTCTTCACCTCGCTGTCGTCGGCCGCGCGGTAGAACGCCCGGTCCAGGGCGTACGTCATCGCGGAGTTCTGCGCGTTGCGGTAGTCGGGCCGGTTCATGGTGACGGTCGCGACCGGGCCCTGCTTCTCGTAGTGCACCGGTTCGTCGTGGGCAGCTGGCATCGGCCCCTCCTTCCCTAACAAGTGTTTGGTAGATTAACGTACTCCCATGAGCAGCGTCGAGGAGTTCCGCACCGAGATCCGCGGCTGGCTGGCCGCCAATCTCACCGGTGCCTTCGCGGACCTACGGGGCCGCGGCGGACCGGGACGTGAGCATGAGGCCTTCGCCGAACGGCTTGCCTGGGAAAGGCACATGGCAGCCGCCGGATGGACCTGTGTCGGCTGGCCCGTGGAGTACGGCGGCCGGGGCGCCACCATCGAGCAACAGGTCGCCTTCCATGAGGAGTACGCCCTCGCCGACGCGCCCGCCCGGGTCAACCACATCGGCGAACAACTGCTGGGTCCGACCCTGGTGGCCTTCGGCACACCCGAGCAGCGGGCCCGCTTCCTGCCGCCGATCGTCGCGGTCGAGGAACTGTGGTGCCAGGGCTACAGCGAGCCCGACGCAGGATCCGACCTGGCGAACGTCCGCACCAGGGCCGAGCGCGACGGTGACTCCTGGGTGATCAACGGGCAGAAGATCTGGACGTCACTCGCCCACGAGTCGCAGTGGTGCTTCGTGGTGGCCCGCACCGAGCCCGGCTCGTCACGGCACCAGGGCCTGTCCTACCTTCTGGTCCCGCTCGACGGGCCCGGCGTCGAGGTCCGCCCGATCACTCAGCTGACCGGCACCTCCGAGTTCAACGAGGTCTTCTTCGACGGGGCCCGCACCCCTGCCGAGAACATCGTCGGCGCCCCGGGCGACGGCTGGCGCGTGGCCATGGCCACGCTCGGCTTCGAACGTGGCGTCTCCACCCTCGGCCAGCAGGTCGGTTTCCGGCGCGAGCTGGAAACACTGATCGACCTGGCCCGACGCAACGGCGCCGTCGACGATCCGCTGATCCGTGACCGGCTCGCCCGCGCCTGGACGGGGCTGGAGACCATCCGCTGCAACGCCCTGCGCATGCTCGACGGCGTGGCGGCGGGCGCACCCGGACCCGAAGCGTCCATCGGCAAGATCTTCTGGGCCACCTGGCACCGCGAACTGGGCGAACTCGCCATGAGCGTGCTGGGCGCCGGTGGCATGCTCGCCGAAGGGGAGCCGTACGAACTCGATGACTGGCAGAGGCTGTTCCTCTTCTCCCGTTCCGACACCATCTACGCCGGATCCAACGAGATCCAGCGCAACATCATCGCCGAGCGCGTCCTCGGCCTCCCCAAGGAGATCCGCCCGTGACCACCCAGCCGCCCTATGTACCGGGGCACTCCCTCCTGGACGGACGCAGTGCGGTGATCACCGCCGCCGCGGGTGCCGGGATCGGCGGAGCGACCGCGCGCAAATTCCTCGAAGAAGGCGCCCGGGTCGTCATCGGTGACGCCCACGAGCGCCGCCTCAAGGAGAGCGCGGCCGCCCTCGCCGAGGAGTTCGGCGCGGACAACGTCGCCGGTCTGCCCTGCGACGTCACCGACGAACAACAGGTCGAGGCCCTCTTCGCACTCGCGGCCGAGCGCCACGGCGGACTCGACATCGTCGTCAACAACGCCGGTCTCGGCGGTACCGCCGACCTCGTGGACATGAGCGACGACCAGTGGTCCAAGGTCCTCGATGTCACCCTCGGCGGCACCTTCCGCTGCACCCGCGCGGCCCTGCGCCGCCTGAAGGCACAGAACAGCGGCGGCATCGTCGTCAACAACGCCTCGGTCATCGGCTGGCGGGCCCAGCGCGGTCAGGCCCACTACGCCGCCGCGAAGGCCGGCGTCATGGCGCTGACCCGGTGCGCCGCCCTGGAGGCCGCGGACTTCGGCGTACGCGTCAACGCCGTCGCCCCCAGCCTCGCCATGCACCCGCACCTGGTGAAGGTGACCACCCCCGAACTCCTCGCCGAACTCACCGAACGCGAGGCGTTCGGCCGGTACGCCGAGCCGTGGGAGATCGCCAATGTCATCGTCTTCCTGGCCAGCGGCTACTCCTCGTACATGACCGGGGAGACCGTCTCCGTCAGCAGCCAGAGGGCCTGAGCCGATGACCGGACCCGGGAACGGCAGGGCCGGTGACGGCACGGTCCGGGACGCCACCCGGTGAGTTCCTCCACCGAGCGCCGCGGTGAACTGCTGGCCATCGCGGCCGGGGTGTTCGCCGCCCAGGGCTACAACGCCACCACCGTCCGCCGCATCGCGGATGCCGCCGGGCTGCTCGCGGGCAGCCTCTACTACCACTTCGACTCCAAGGAGTCGATGCTGGACGAGATCCTCTCGGCCTTCCTGTCCGAACTCTGGGCGGGGTACGACACCGTCCTCGCCGCCGGGCTCGGACCGCGGGAGACCATCGGGGCGCTCGTCACCGAGTCCTTCCGGCAGATAGACCGCCACGGCCCCGCCGTCGCCATCTATCAGAGGGAGTCCAAGCACCTCTCCGTCCAGCCGCGTTTCACCTACCTCTCCGACTCCCAGGCGAAATTCGAGAACGCCTGGCTGCGCACGCTCGAACGAGGCGTCGCCGAACAGGTCTTCCGTAAGGACCTGGACGTCCGCCTCGTCTACCGATTCGTCCGCGACACCGTCTGGGTGGCCGCCTCCTGGTACCGACCGGGGGGCGCCCACAGCCCGGAGGAGATCGCCCGCCAGTACCTGTCCATGGTCCTGGAAGGCGTCACCACACCGAACCGAACCGCACCGCACCGCCCTCTCACGAAGGAGCAGTCATGGCCGAGGCCTACATAGTCGAAGCAGTCCGCACCCCCGTCGGCCGGCGCAAGGGCGGACTGTCCGCAGTCCACCCCGCCGACCTCGGCGCCCATGTCATCAAGGCGCTGTTCGAGCGCACCGGAGCCGATCCGGCCGCCGTCGACGACGTCGTCTTCGGCTGCCTCGACACCGTCGGCCCGCAGGCCGGGGACATCGCCCGCACCGCCTGGCTCGCCGCCGGTCTGCCCGAGGAGGTGCCCGGCACCACGGTCGACCGTCAGTGCGGCTCGTCCCAGCAGGCCGTCCACTTCGCCGCCCAGGGCGTGCTCTCCGGCACCCAGGACCTGGTCGTCGCGGGCGGCACCCAGAACATGTCGATGATCCCGATCGCCTTCGCCAGCCGCCAGGCCGCCGAACCCCTCGGGCTCACCGACGGCCCGTACGCGGGATCCGTGGGCTGGCGTGCCCGTTACGGCGACGCGCCCGTCAACCAGTTCCACGGCGCCGAACTCATCGCCGAGAAGTGGGGGATCACCCGCGAGGCCATGGAGGAGTTCGCGCTGCGCTCGCACCAGCGGGCCATTCGCGCCATCGACGAGGGCCGTTTCGCGCGCGAGACCGTCGCCTACGGCGACGTGACCACCGACGAGGGACCGCGCCGCGACACGTCGCTGGAGAAGATGGCGGGCCTCAAGCCGGTCGTCGAGGGCGGCAGGCTGACCGCCGGAGTGTCCTCGCAGGTCTCCGACGGCGCCTCCGCGCTGCTCATCGCCTCCGAACGGGCCGTCGCCGAACACGGCCTGACCCCGCGCGCTCGCATCCACCACCTGTCGGTGCGCGGCGAGGACCCGATCCGGATGCTGTCGGCGCCGATCCCGGCGACGGCGTACGCGCTCAAGAAGGCCGGCATGTCCATCGACGACATGGACCTCGTCGAGATCAACGAGGCCTTCGCACCGGTCGTCCTGGCCTGGCTGAAGGAGACCGGCGCCGACCCGGAGAAGGTCAATGTCAACGGCGGAGCCATCGCGCTCGGCCACCCGCTCGGCGCCACCGGCACCAAGCTGATGACGACCCTGCTGCACGAACTGGAGCGCACCGGGGGACGCTACGGCCTCCAGACCATGTGCGAGGGCGGCGGCCAGGCCAACGTCACCATCATCGAACGCCTCTGAGATCCGGGCGACGAAACGAGTACGCCGCGGGGAACAGCCAGGAAGCTGCTCCCCGCGGCGCCGGGTCCGATCGGTCCGCTGCCCGTGACCGGGGCGCGCCCACCCGCGGCCTTCCGGCCCGGAGCGGGACGACGTCCCGGTCGGTCAGCGCACGGACCGGATCGGCACGATGCTCAACGCGCCGAGAACCACCAGGACGATGGCGGCGGCGAACAGCGACCGGTAGCCGCCGATGCCGATGACGCCCGCGGCGACAGCCGGAGCCAGTGCCTGCGGCAGGGCGTTCGCGACATTGAGGACGCCCATGTCCTTCGCGGCGGCGTCGGCGCGCGGCAGGACCTGCGTCATCAGCGCCGTGTCGACCGCCATGTACACCCCGAACGCGAGCCCCGACAGCACCGCGTACGCGAACATCGACGCTTCACTGCGCATCACCAGGGGCAGCACGAGCGACACGGCCATGCCCAGGCTGGCCGCGATCACGAAAGGCTTGCGCCGTCCGACGCGGTCGGACCACGGCCCGGACACCACGATCATCACGATCAGCCCCGGCATCATCGTCAGGCTCAGCAGCGGCACCAGGTCGTTGGCCCGGTCGCGCGTCAGTCCCAGGAAGTCGTCGAGCACGTACAGCTGGTACGAGAAGACGCAGTAGTACCCGAGGACCATCAGGAAGCGGCCGAGGAAGGCCCAGCCGAAGTCGGGATGGCGGCGGGGGCTGACCCAGAATCCGGCGAAGAAGGCCTTCCAGCGGAACGGTTCACCCTGCGGAGCGGCGGCGGCCGGCTCGCGGTTGAGCAGGAGGAAGACCGCGGTGCCGAGGATGACCAGGACGCCGAAGACCGCGAATCCGACTCCGAGGGCGTCCGCGAACGCGGCAGCGACGGCGGTACCGGCGACGGCGCCGACCATCTGGGCCAGGCCGGCGGCGGAGGAGAACAGGCCACGCCGGTTCTCGGGTGCGCGGTCGGGAATGACCGCGGTCAGGGGGGCCTGCAGACCGTTGAGGAAGATCTGCGTCAGGGTCCAGGCGACGCCGATCCACAGCAGGTTGTTCCCGACACCGACCGCGATCAGTGAGAGCCCGCCGAGCAGCGCCCCGCCCGCCATCCAGGGGGCGCGGCGGCCGAAGCGTCCGTGGGTGCGGTCGGAGAGCGCACCGGCGATCGGGTTGGCCAGCATGGCGCCGAACGCGCCGATGGCGCTGATGATGCCCAGGGAGGTGGACTTCGAGCCGGGGGCCACGTCCGCCACCAGGTTGGCCAGGAGGACCGCGGGGACCGCGCCGTACACGGCGTACAGGGCGACGCTGTTGGCCATCAGGCCGGCCAGCAGTCGCCGTTCCCCCGGAGGGCGGGTGCCGTCGGGGAGACCGTCCGGGGAGACGGACGGCGAGGAGCCGGGTTCGGCGGGTGCAGTAGTCATGACGACCTCGTTGTCGTGCGGGGAGGATGAGGTGCACTGAGCGGAACGCTGAACAGCGGGTTTCGGTGGAGCGGTGTACGGGTGCCGTACGGGTCATGCCGTCACCGGTGAGGCGGCGGTGGTGTGGCTGGTTGCCGGCGCGCACCCCTTGGCGTGGCCCCGGCGCCCGTGGGGCGGGGCGGCGCTCCGCCCCACGGGAAGGTCAGGCCTGGTCGGCGTTGTCCCGCGCCTCGTTGAGGTGGGCGAGGAGCCTGTCCAGGTCGTCCAGGGTCACCGCGCCGCGCGCGAAGTTGACCAGGCGGCGGACGGGGATGGAGGCCATCATCCGGGCCAGGTCGACGCCCAGGGTGTCGCTGTCCGCGGCGGGCTGGGGGATCGGCAACAGGGAGCCCAGGATCTGGGCGGCACCCGGGGCGGCCATCGCCTCGCCCAGGGTCGAGTCCAGGGTGAGAGGCAGCACGAGTGCGTCACCCGCCACCTCGACGATCGCCGTCGCGCGGATGTCCCGGCTGGAGGCGGCGGCCCGCACCTCGTAGGTGCCGTCCTCGACGATCCAGCGCTCGGCGCGGATGTCCCAGTACGCCAGGTCCTGGCGGTCCAGGAGAACGGTCACGCGCTCGGTTTCGCCCGGGGCGAGGGTGACGTTCGCGTGGCCCTTGAGCTCCTGCGGCGGGCGGGCGACGGACGAGTCCGGCTTCGCCACGTAGAACTGCACGACCTCCTGGCCCGCGCGGTCGCCGGTGTTGGTGACCGCGACGCTCGCGGTGATGCCGTCGGCGTCGGCTCGTACGTGCAGGTCGGAGTAGGTGAACGAGGTGTACGACAGGCCGTGCCCGAAGGGGAACGTGACCCACATGTCGCGGGCGTCGTACCAGCGGTAGCCGACGAACAGGCCCTCGCCGTAGGCGACGTGGCTGTGCTCGCCGGGGAAGTCCAGGTAGGCGGGGGTGTCCTGGATGCGGACCGGGACGGTCTCGGTGAGGCGTGCCGACGGGTTGACCCGGCCGAACAGCACATCGGCCAGCGCCCCGCCGCCGGCCTGGCCGAGCAGTGCTCCGTCCAGGACGGCGGGCGCGTGGGCCGCCACGGGGGCCAGGCGCAGCACGCCGCCGTGGGAGAGGACGACCACGGTACGCGGCTGGGCGCGGACCACCGCGTCGAGCAGCTTCAGCTGGTCGGCGGGAAGTTCGATGTGGTCGCGGTCGAAGCCCTCGGACTCCTGGTGCGCGGCGAGGCCGAGGAAGAGCACGGCCGTGTCGGCCGCGGCCGCGGCCCGGACCGCCTCGTCGCGCAGGGCCGCCTCGTCGCCGGTGCCGTCGGTGGTGAAGCCGGGGGCGAAGGTGACGTCGGCGGAACCGGCCAGGGCCCGGATCTCGTCCAGCGGGATGTCGACGCGGGTGGGGTTCACGTGTGAGCTGCCGCCGCCCTGGTAGCGCGGGGTCTGCGCGAACTCGCCGATCACCGAGAGGGAACGGCCCGCGGTCAGCGGGAGCACCGGCTCCGCGTCGACCGGGTCGTTCTTGAGCAGGACGACGCAGCGGGCCGCGACCTCGCGAGCGAGTGCGTGGTGGACCGCAGGGCCGAACGGGGCGGCATACACGGCTCGTCCGGCCTCGGCCTTCGCGGCGAGCGCGACCATGCGGCCGGCGGCGCCTTCGAGGGCGGCCTCGTCCAGGGTGCCCGCCTCGACCGCGTCGACGACCTGGGCATCGGTGATCCCGCCGGTGCCGGGCATCTCGAGGTCGAGACCGGCGGCGACCGCCTTGACGCGGTCCTGGACGGCGCCCCAGTCACTGACGACGACCCCGTCGAAGCCCCATTCGTCGCGCAGCACCTGGGTGAGCAGCCAGTGGTTCTCGGAGGCGTACGTGCCGTTGATGCGGTTGTAGGAGCACATCACCGTCCACGGCTGCGCCTTCTGCACCACGTGCTGAAAGGCGCGCAGGTAGATCTCGCGCAGCGGGCGCGGTGCCACGTCGGAGCTGGACCGCATGCGGTCGTGCTCGGTGTTGTTGGCGGCGAAGTGCTTGAGGGAGGCGCCGACACCGGTGCTCTGCAGGCCCTCCACCCAGGAGGCGGCGAGCGTGCCGGTCAGGTACGGGTCCTCGGAGTAGTACTCGAAGTTCCGGCCGCAGCGCGGGTCGCGCTTGATGTTGACGCCGGGGCCGAGCAGCACGTCGACATCGAGGGCGCGGCTCTCCACCCCCAGGGCCCGGCCCACCCTGCGCACGAGGTCCGCGTCCCAGCTCTGGCCGAGGCCGACCGCGGGCGGGAAGCAGGTCGCGGGCTCGCTTCCCTCGATGCCCAGGTGGTCGCCGGCGCCGGACTGACGTCGCACCCCGTGGGGCCCGTCGGTCAGGGTCAGGGACGGAACCGTGCCGACGTGCTTCGTGCTCCAGAAGTCCGCGCCGCTGCCCAGGGCGGCCTGCTCCGCGCGCGACAGGGAAGCGGGGTCAAGAGTGGTCACGGGGGTCTCCTCGGGTAGAGCGGGCCTTGCGGTGCGGCGACAGAGGGCTGCGGCACATGCCACGGGCGTGCCGGAGGCGCGGCGGGGCTCGCACGCCCCCGACGCGCACCCCATGGCCACCCTCGGCGTCGGCGAGCCCCTGGTCAGGCAGGGAAAAGGCAGGACATACCGAGGGGTATGCGGCCGACCCACCCGTCGACAACGAAAACTGTACGACGCTCGGTTTTCGCCTGGCAAGGGGTCCGGCACGTGATTCGACGTGACGTAGAGTCGTACCCATGGCTCGACGTGGTTCGTACGCGAAAGGCATTGCCAAGCGTGAGGAGATCCTCAACACGGCGCTCGACATCGTGGCGCACGTCGGATACGGCGGCGCGACCGTGCGCGAGCTGGCGCGAGCGGTCGGTCTGAGCCAGGCCGGACTGCTGCACTACTTCGGCACCAAGGAGCAGCTCTTCATCGAGATCCTGCGCCGCCGTGACGAACTGGACCGCCGCGTGATCGACGACGTCACCGGAGAGACCGGCGACACCCCGCCCGACCTGGCAGCGGCAATCGCAGCGCTGCTGCGCCACAACGCGCAGGTTCCGGGACTCGTACAGCTCTACTCGCGGTTCTCCTCGGAAGCCGCCGAACCCGATCATCCCGCCCACGCGTACTTCCGTGACCGCTACCTCGCTGCCCGTACCGCGGGCTCCGAGGCGATGCGGAAGCTGCAGACCGCCGGCACCCTGACCGCCGAGCTGGACACCGACAAGCTGGCGGTCATTGTTTTCGCCCTGCTCGACGGCTTGCAGACGCAGTGGATGTACGACTCCGAGATCGACATGGCGGACCATCTCGCCTACTTCTGGAAGCTGTTGGAAGGCCGGGCGGCAGAGGCGCAGATCGCCCCGAAGGACGAGTCCGCCACGCAGGCGACTCCGTCCTGACCGGCGGCGCATGCCTGACGGACCGAAACGCCGAGGGGGCGGCCCGTCCGGGCCGCCCCCTCGGGCAGGTACACCTTCCCCGCAGTGCCTGTCGGTGACCGACAGGCACTCAGCCGGCGGCCGGGAGCCGCTTCAGCACCTCCTGCGCCTCGGCCATGATTCGCTCGACCAGTTCCGAACAGGACGGCAGGTCCTCGATCAGCCCGGCCACCTGGCCCGAGGCCATCACCCCGATGTCGGTGCGCCCCTCGACCATGGACGCCTTCAGCAGCATCGGCGTGTTGGCGGCCAGCAGGACCTGACTCCAGCTCAGCTCCTTGCCGTGCTTCATTGCCAGTCCGTCACGGACGAGTTGGGACCAGCTTGCACCGGACTCCTTCCGGAAGGCCGAGGCGTGCCGCAGCGCCCGCAGCAGCGAGGCGGCACGGCCGGAACGCTCCAGCGAGTCGACCATGGCGGTACGCAGCATGCGGTGCGGCAGCCCGTCCACCTGGGTGGTGACGGTGACGTCCTTGACGGTGGCGGCCAGGTACTTCGCCTTCACCGCATCGGGGACGGTGCTGTCGGAGGTGAGCAGGAAGCGGGTGCCCATGCCGATGCCGGCCGCCCCGTAGGCGAGTGCGGCGACCAGACCGCGGCCGTCGTGGAAGCCGCCGGCCGCGATCACCGGGATGTCGACGGCGTCCACGACCTGGGGGAGCAGCACGGTGGTGGCCACGTTCCCGGTATGGCCGCCGCCCTCGCCGCCCTGCACCATCACCGCGTCGGCGCCCCACGCGGCGACCTTCTCCGCGTGCCGCTGGGCCCCGACGGACGGGATGACGACGACGCCCGCGTCCTTGAGCCGGGTGATCAGGTCCTTCGACGGCGCGAGCGCGAAGGACGCCACCCGCACCCCCTCGTCGATGATGATCTGCACCCGGTCACCGGCGTCCGTCGCGTCCGCCCGCAGATTGACGCCGAAGGGCGCGTCCGTACGGGATCTGACCTCGCGGACCGCTGCGCGCAACTGCTCGACGCTCATCGTCGCGGACGCGAGGATCCCGAGCGCCCCCGCGTTCGCCGAGGCGGACACGAGGCGAGGGCCGGCCACCCAGCCCATTCCGGTCTGCACGATCGGATACCGCACCCCGGTCAGTTCGGTGAGTGCGGTCGGCAAGGCCGTGGCGCCGGTCATGCCGGAACCTCGCGCTCGCGCAGCCCCTTCGGGTCGATGACCTCGCGGATCAGCCGAAGTTCCGCCTCGGAGGGCTCGCGGGTGAAGGGCACCTCGTCGGGGACCGTGAGGGCGAAACCGGTGGCCTCGACGACCTGTTCGACGGTGACTCCCGGGTGCAGGGAACGCAGCCGCATCGAGCGGTCGGGGGTCTCGAAGTCGAAGACGCCCAGATTGGTGATGACTTCGGGGATCCGGTGGTAGCGGGTCGCGGACGGACCGGCCGCCGCGGCCCGGTCGTATCCGACGCCGCTGACCATGTCGACGTGTTCGACGAACACCCGGGACGAATGCTTGGGAACCCAGTAACTGGTCGGGTTGTTCAGGGTGTTGACGGGAGCGCCGCGTACCCCGAGCAGTTGCCGTGCGGGCCTGGCCCAGTCGCCGATGCAGGAGATGTTCTGGTTGCCGTGCCGGTCGATCTGGCTGGCGCCCATCATCACGTGCCGACGGCCGGTGGCGGTGAGCGAGAGATGCTGGCGGAACGGCAGCCAGCCCTCGACGATCCCCGGCTTCACGCCCACCGCCGGCACCTCGCCCATGAGCATGGCCTCGCCGTCGGTCAGCAGCAGATCGGGCGAGAAGGTGAGTTTCGCCAGACGCGCCCCGATCGTCGGGACGGTGCCCATCGGGCTGGCGAGAACCTCGCCGGCGTTCCGCCACGCCTCGGCGCAGGCCACCACGCAGTAGTCGGCACGGGTCGCCGTAGGGGTCCCGGTTTCGGTGGCGCTCATGCTTCCTCCTGGTGGAACGCCGTGACGGCGGCCTGGTAGGCGGCTTCGTCCCCGGACAGGAACCGTTCGTGGAAGGCCCGCCACTCCTCGGGGTCGCGGGCGGCCCGGACGTAGGCGCGCTGGAAGGCCTCGTCGCGGGGGTGATCGGGCTCGCAGGACGTGAAGTGCGCGCCGTTCGGCGTCTCGACGACCCCGTCCACGAACAGGCGCTTGACCAGAAGGGTCTGCGGCCCCTGGTCCTTGAGCAGGTCGGCGGTGTCGACGACCCGCTCGCAGGAGACGTACGCGTGGTCGGCGGCCTCGCAGAACAGGTCGTCGAAGTACGGGTCGGGGCCCAGGTACTGGCCGTTGCCCTGCGCGTCGGCACGGTTCAGGTGGACCAGGGCGGCGTCCAGACGCAGCGCCGGTGCCGCGACCAGTTCCTCGCCGTCGTCGTACGGCGAGGTGATGGTGCGCAGCGACGGGTTGACCCTCATCACGTCCGAACCGAGTCCGGCCCGTACCGGCATGAAGGGCAGCCGGTGCACCCCGGCGGTCAGACCCCACATGAGCATGGCCTCGTCGAGCTCGACCATCTCGAACGCGCCGCGCTGCCGGGCGGCGGTGAAGTGCGGTTCGAGCGGTATGGAGTCGAGCGTTCCGAACGCCGTGACCAGCTTGCGGATCTTCCCCGCGGCCGCGAGCAGACCGACGTCCGGGCCGCCGTACGAGACCACGGTCAGGTCGGTGAGGTCCGAGCGCAGCATCGCTCGTACCAGGGCCATCGGCTTGCGGCGCGAGCCCCAGCCGCCGATGCCGATCGTCATGCCGCTCTCCAGACGGTCGACGACATCGTCGGCCGTCATCGTCTTGTCCTGTGTCACGAATGCTTCTCCTTGTCCGTGCCGAAGGTGTCGCGCACGCGATCGGCGACGCCGCTGAGATTGGCCTCGAAGGTGAAGCCCTGCTCGAACCGGTAGCTGCGGCGTACGTCGACCGGATCGATTCCGTTGATGGCGGCCTTGGCCAGCCGGATCAGGTAGCCGTCCTTGGCGGCGATCTCCCGCGCCAGTTCGAGGGCGGCAGCCGTCAGCCCCTCGCGCGGGACCACCTGCCACACCGAGCCGTGCCGGTGCAGTTCCTCGGCCGTCACGGTGCGCGAGGTGTAGTACAGCGTCCGCATCAGGTGCTGAGGGACGAGCCGGGCGAGATGCGTGGCCGCGCCGAGCGCACCGCGGTCCAGCTCCGGGAGGCCGAAGACCGCGTCATCGGCGGCCACGATGGCGTCCGCGTTGCCCACCAGGCCGATGCCGCCGCCCAGGCAGAAGCCCTGCACGGCGGCGACCACGGGAACCTCGCAGTCGTAGACCGCGGCGAACGCCTCGTAGCAGCCCCGGTTGGCGCCGATCAGCGGCTCGTGCCCCTCGGCGCGCTGCATCTCCTTGATGTCCACGCCTGCGTTGAAGCCGCGGCCCTCGGCGGCGAGCACCACGCAGCGGACCTTCGGGTCGGCTCCGGCGGCGCGCACCGCGGCGGCCAGGTCGTACCAGCCCTGCACCGGCAGGGCGTTGACCGGGGGGAAGTCCACGGTGACGAGCGCGACGCCCTCTTCCGGGACGGAGGTGGAGACACCCATGAGCAGATCAGCTACCTTTCCATCAAACGTTTGTTAGGTGAAGGTAGCAGTGATGTGGACGCCGCGGGAGGGCGTCATGCCACTGAGCGGTACGACCGCCCCGCGCTTTCGCCCCAACCGGAAGGACATTTGCCATGACCTCACCCACCGCCCTGTGCTCCGGACGCGTCGTCGTCGTCACCGGCGCCGGCCGCGGACTCGGCCGCGCACACGCCCTGGCCTTCGCGGCCGAGGGGGCCCGGGTCGTGGTCAACGACCTCGGCGTGGGCCTCGACGGCTCCGGAGCCGGTTCCGGCCCCGCGCAGCAGGTCGTCGATGAGATCCGGGCATCCGGCGGCGAGGCCGTCGCGCACGGGGGCGACATCGCCACCACCGAGGGCGCGGCCTCCCTCGTCGCCACCGCGCTCGACACCTTCGGCCGGCTCGACACACTCGTCAACAACGCCGGATTCCTCCGCGACCGGATGCTCGTGAACCTGGACGAGGACGACTGGGACGCGGTGATGCGCGTCCACCTCAAGGGACACTTCCTCCCGCTCAAGCACGCGGCGGCGCACTGGCGCGCCGAGGCGAAGGCGGGCCGGACGCCCGAGGCCCGGGTCATCAACACCAGCTCCGGGGCGGGTCTTCTGGGCAGCGTCGGCCAGGGCAACTACGCCGCGGCCAAGGCGGGAATCCTCGGCCTGACCCTGGTGTCCGCAGCCGAGATGGGCCGCTACGGGGTCCAGGTCAACGCCATCGCCCCGGCCGCCCGCACCCGGATGACCGAGGAGACCTTCGCCGAGACCATGACGGCGCCCGGGGAGGGAGAGTTCGACGCCATGGCGCCGGAGAACGTCTCACCGCTCGTCGTGTGGCTGGGCTCCGCCGCGTCCGCCGGTGTGACCGGCCGGGTCTTCGAGGCCGAGGCCGGCCGGATCACCGTGATGGAGGGCTGGCAGCCGGGCCCCACCGCCGACAAGGGCGCCCGCTGGACTCCGGCCGAGGCCGGTGCGACGGCGGTCGAGCTGCTCGCCGCGTCCCGGACGCCGCAGCCGGTGTACGGCGCGCGCTGACCCGGCACGGGAACGCGATGCGGCGAGGCGGTGACCACCACCGCCTCGCCGCTTTATCGGTTCCTCAGCCGCGGGCCGGTACCCCACGCACCCCGTCGACCAGCAGGGCGGGGGACTCCGGCCGCCCGTCCAGAATCCGGTTCGTCCGAGTGACCACCTGCCATCCGGAGCCGGAATCCGTACGCCGCATCCGCCAGTGGTTGGCGGTGGCCCGGCGCACCACGTACCGGCCTTCCTCGTGCACCACCATCAGCGAGTGGCACACCGCGACCGCCTCGTCGCCGTCGACCGTGATGTGGGGCGGCCCCACGACATGCGCGCAGCCCTGACGTATCCAGCCCTGGTGGGCGGGGGACCGCACCATCTCGCGGATCTGCTCCCGGCCGGCCAGGAAGATCTCGTCGATGTCGTAGACACCGTCCGGGGCCCAGAGCGCGGCGACAGCGTCCGCTTCGCCACCGTCGACCAGCGGCCCGTAGGAGGCCATGATCCGGGCGATCTCACGTTCGTCCTCGAGCTGCCTCAGGCGCGCCTCGACGGCGGCCAGCCGGTCCTCGTTCATGCCCGCCCCTCCTCGACCGCCACGGTGCCCGCGAGCCCGGCGAGCGCCTCCAGCTGTTCGACGTAGTGGCCCGACGACTCGGCGGCCAACGACACACTGACCAGGGTGGCACCGGCCTCCGACACCTTCCGCAGCGCCTTGGACGTGCCGTCCGGGTCTCCGGACGGATCGAGCGGGCGGCCCGCGCTCAGAATCACCTCGAAGCCCTCCGGGAGCGAGGCCGCGTCGACCATCTCGCGCAACCGGTCGAGCGGGAGCCCGAACGGCACCCAGCCGTCGCCGTGGGTCACGGCCCGGCGCAGCGAACGCGGGGTACGGCCACCGATCCACAGCGGCACCCGGTCCTGCACGGCGTGCGGCTCCACCACGAACCCCTCGTAGTCGAAGTGCTCACCGTGGTATGCGGGTTCACGGCGCGACAGGGAGCCGCGCAGCGCCGCGATCGCGTCGTCGGCGACCGCGCCCCGTCCGGCGAAGGCCGCACCGAGCAGCCGGAACTCCTCCTCCAGACTGCCCACGCCGAGCCCCAGCACCAGCCGCCCGCCCGAGACACGGTCCAGCGTGCCGTAACGCTTCGCGATGGCCAGCGGATGGTGATAGCCGAGCACCAGCACCTGGGTGGCGAACCGGATCCTGCGGGTCCGGGCGGCGAGATATCCGAAGGTGGCGAGCGGGTCCCAGTACGTCCCGCCGCGCTCCTCTGCGATCTCCGCGGGCACCGCGACATGTTCGGAGCAGGTCAGATGGTCGAAGCCGAGCCGGTCGGCGGCCTCGGCGACCGCCCCCAGCTCCTCGATGCCGGCGGCGCGCTCCCACGGGGAATGCACGCCGGGAACGGCCGTGACGATGGGACTGTTGATGCCGATCCGCATGGGGCACCTTTCTCGGACGGAACGTGGCAGAAAAGACCATCCAAGTCCTTGCCCCCCGCGCCCGCAGGCTCCGTCCCGGTAGGCGGGAGGCCGCGCTCCTGGGCCGACACCGGGCGGGGCAGGTCGCCTGGTGCCCGGGCCAGGGCGGACCGCCCGGTCACCGGGAGTGCGCACGCCCGGCCGGGGCCGCAGTGCCTACGGTGCGGTACGGAACCCGTCCGCCGGAGCAGCAGCCCCACCCGCGTGGTGCCTGCCGGCCCGCCGGACGGGGTCCTTTCCCCGAGCACCGTCGCGACCTGAGGAGTACCCATGCAGCGCACTGTCGTCGTCACCGGATCCGGTTCCGGGATCGGCGCCGCCCTCACCACCCTGCTCCGCGCCCAGGGGGACCGCGTGATCGGGGTGGATCTGCGAGGAGGCGAGATCGAAGCGGACCTGTCCACCCCGGACGGCCGTGCCGCAGCCGCGGCGGCGGCCTTCGAGGCGGCCGACGGGGTGGTGGACGCGGTCGTCACCTGCGCCGGCACCGCCGTGCCGGGACTGGCGATGGTGACGGTCAACTACTTCGGCACCACCGAGTTCGTGACGGCGCTGAGGCCGGCGCTCGCCGCGGCCGAACAGCCCCGGGTCGTCCTCATCGGTTCCATCGACGCCACCCACCCCGGTGACGCGGACGTCGTCGCAGCCTGCCTGGACGCCGACGAGAACACGGCCCTGGAGCACGCCGAGCGAGCCGTCGCCGACGGCCGCGCGCAGCAGCTCTACCCCTCGTCCAAGGCGGCGCTCGCCCAGTGGGCGCGGCGCACGGCGGTGTCCGAGGGCTGGGCGGATGCCGGAATCCCCGTGAACGTGGTCTCGCCCGGCATCGTGCGCACGCCGATGACCGCGGGGCTCTTCGACGACCCGGCCATGAAGAAGATCATGGACGCGGCGGTCCCCATGCCGCTCAACGGCTATCTGGAGCCCGAGGACGTGGCCCGGGTCGTCCTGTTCCTGGCATCGAAGGACAACGGCCACGTCACCGGGCAGGTGCTCTATGTCGACGGCGGCGCCGAAGTCACGCTGCGCGGACCTCGCGTCTTCTGAGAAACCGTCACCCCCGGACCTCCGAGACCGGCTCCACAGACGGATGCCACCGGTGCTCCCACCGCGTCACGCGGCCGGAGCACCGGTGGCATCCACCGTCGGGCACCCGGAGCACCCGTAGCACCCGGAGTCAGATCTGGACCTTGGGCCGGATCACCTTGCCGGTGGCGTTGCGCGGCAGTTCGTCGGTGGTGAGCCGCCAGCGCTTCGGGACCTTGAAATAGGCCAGTTCGTTCGCCGTGTACTCCTGCAGCGTCTCCTCGGTGACCGTCGAACCGGGCTTGAGCACCACGACAGCGGCCACCTCCTGGCCGAGGTCCGAATGCGGCACACCGAGGACCAGGCACTCCCTGACGTCCGGGTGCTCGGCGAGCACCGTCTCGATCTCGGCGGGGTAGACGTTCTCGCCACCGCGGATGATCAGGTCGGAGCGGCGGCTGCTGAGATACAGCCGTCCCTCGCGCAGCTGTCCCAGGTCGCCGGTGCGCAGCCAGCGATCCTCACCGATGGTGTTCTCGGTGGCCGCGGGGTCATTCCAGTAGCCCAGCATGTTGAACATGCTGCGGACCCAGACGTCGCCCTCCTCTCCCTCGCCGAGGACCTCGCCGAGCGGATCGCGGATTTCCAGCCGCACGCCGAGGATGGGCCGGCCGAGGGTGCCCGGTGCCGCCGCCAGCTCCGGCGGGCTCGCCGCGGCGACGGCGGTGCAGGTCTCGGTCAGGCCGTAACTGTCCACGAGCGAGTTCTTCGCGAACGGCAACTGCTGCCGCAGCCGCTCCTTGAACTCGGTCGACGACGGCGCCGAAGCCAGCGCGAACGCCGTCAGCGACGACGTGTCGTACTCGTGGGCCCGGCCGTGTTCGAGCAGCCGATGGGCCATCGTGGGTACCGCGCCCCAGTTGGTGACGCGTTCCCGCTCGATCATGCTCAGCACCGCGTCGGCATCGAAGGCACCCTGATGCAGGGCGATCCGGCTGCCGGTGGCCAGCCGCGGCACGGCCAGATTGTGCAGGCTCGCGATGTGGAACAGCGGCATCGCCAGCAGATACACGCGGTCCTCGGGGGCCGTCGGGTCGCCGTACGCCTGCAGCAGGGCGTCGTTCAGCCGGTGGTACTCGACGACCGCCAGCAGATTGCGATGGGTGTGCACGGCGCCCTTGGGGCGGCCCGAGGTGCCCGAGGTGTACAGGATGACGGCCGGGTCGTCCTCGGCGACATCGGCGGACGGCAGCGGCGCGTCGGGGAACGCCGTCAGGAAGCGGCTGATGTCGTCCTCCAGGGACAGCACCGGGACGCCGCAGCCGGACAGTTTCGCCGACTGCCTGGCATCGGCCACCACGAGAGAGGGCGCCGCGTTCTGCAGGCCGTGCTCCATCTCGCGCGCCGACCACCAGGCGTTGAACCCGACGGCCACCGCGCCGATCGACACCGTGGCCCAGAACGTCTGGATCCACTCGGCGGAATTCGCCGCGGCGATGGCCACCCGGTCGCCCTTGGCGATGCCGTACTCCTCGCGCAGCACGTGTGCCAGCGAGGAGACCTGCGCCGCATGCTCGGCGAAGGTGATCCGGCGGTCCGGGGTGACTATGTAATACCGGTCGGAGTGCACGACGGACGCGTGCAGCACCTCGTGCAGAGCCCGCTGCCGGTGGGCGAACACCGGCAACCGGGTGCCCAGCACGTCGTCTTCGCTGAGCTCGAACCGGCCTCCCGGGCCGGTGAGCTCGGCCGCGCGGGCGAGGGCGGAAGAGCGGTGATCGGATTCGCTTGGCATCGGGGACTCCTGGTGCGTCGGAACTCCACTGGATCGCTTTTCGGGGCCAGTGTTGGCCCATGTCGAGCTTCGGCTCCCCGGCCGGTTCCAGTCACTGGGACACCGTGTCACGACGGAGCCGCAGACGGAACCGCCGCACCCCGGTCGCAAGAGGTGTGCCGCCGGTTCCCAGTGAGTGGGATAGATCACGTCGGCCGGATTCACTGACCGTACGTTCCCTCCACCTGATCCGGCCCCGGTCCCTTCCTCTCCTGTGCCGCCGGACTACTGGAGGAACACATGAAGCGAGCACCACGGGCGAGAGTACGGCTCGCAGCCGCACTCGCCGCCTCGGCGATACTCACCTCCGCATGCGCCTCGACCGATGACGGGGGCAGCAGCAAGTCACAGAAGACCGAGCGAGGCCGCTACGTCTTCGGCAGCACCTGCAAGCAGTCCGACAACGGCGAACCGGTCCGGGGTGGCACCCTGCACTTCGCGGACTACGCCGAGGCCCGCAGCCTCAGCCCCGCCGTCACCTACGCCACCGGCGCCTCCGGCGGCTCCGCACTCGCCGCCGTCTACGACGTGCTGATGCGCTACGACACCGCCGCCAAGAAGTACGAGCCGTGGCTGGCCAAGTCACTGGAGAGCAGCGACGACGCCAAGACCTGGACCCTGAAGCTCCGCGACGGAGTGAAGTTCTCCGACGGCACGCCGCTCGACGCGAAGGCCGTGACGGCCAGCATCGAGTGGTACCAGAAGAACAAGGGCGCCGACACGGCGCTGCTCGCCCCGAACCTCGCGAAGATGGAGGCCACGGACGACTCCACCGTCGTCTTCACACTCCGCAGCGCCTGGGCCACCTTCCCCGCGATGCTCGCCCAGGCGCCCGGCATGATCGTGGCCCCCGCCGCCTACGCGGGAAAGACGTTCAAGCCCATCGGGGCCGGTGCCTTCACCCTGGACAAGTACGCCCCCCAGGAGGAGATGGTCCTCAAGGCGAACAAGAACTACTGGAAGGGCGCGCCCTACCTCGACGCGCTGCGCTTCACCTGGCCGCAGGCCGACCGCTCCAAGCTCGAGGCGCTCAACGACGGCACGGCCGACGTGGCGTACATGCGCGGCCCCGACGTGGTCGACGACGCCGTGAAGGAGAAGCACTGCGGAGAACTGACCCTGACCAGCCTCGGCAACATGGTCACCATCAACGCCCGCAAGGGCAGGCCCGGCGAGGACCTGCGGGTCCGCCAGGCGATGGCCCTGGCACTCGACCCCGACCTCGACACCGAGCGCTCCTATGACGGCAAGGGCCTGCCGGGGCAGGAGATCTTCCCGCCCGAGTCGCGCTGGCACTCCGAGGTGAAGCCCGTCGGTATCGACCTCGAGAAGGCGAAGAAGCTCGTCGCAGAGGCCAAGAAGGACGGCTACGACGGCACCGTCACCTACATGGACGGCACCGACCCCGTCGCCCGGTCCAAGGCGGTCGTCGCCAAGGCCATGCTGGAGCGGGTCGGATTCAAGGTGAAGCTCGACCTGGTCTCCTCGATCGCCGACCGGGTGGCGAAGACCTATGTGGACCACGACTTCGACATCAGCCGTGCTGCGCTGAGCGTCTCCGAGAGCGATCCGTACCACCGGCTGCAGAGCTTCCTGAATTCCACGAGCTACGGGAACCCCGGCGGCTACGCCAACCCGGAGATGGACAAGCTGCTCGTCCAGTTGCAGGGCGCCACCGGTGAGGCGGAGACGCAGCAAATTCTCGACGGCATCCAGAAGCTCGTCAACGAGGACGTCCCGGTCGTGAACCTCGGCGCCAGCGCCGGCTTCACCGCATGGGGCGACAACGTGCACGGCATCGTGCCCACCGACGAGTACATGGCTCTCTTCGGCGAGGCATGGATCAGCAAGTGACCCCACCGCCCCGGGATTCCGGGGCGGTCCCCGCCGGGCTCCGGCCCACCGGGACACCGCCCCGGGCTTCCCGGCCCGTCCCCGCACAGCGGCATCGCACCGCGGTGCCGATCCCGTCGACCCGCATGTCGCCACCGGCAGATCTGGAGGAATCATGAGTGCTGCCGCACTGCGCCGACTGGCCCTCAGGGCCGTGGAACTGGTGGGCGTTCTCCTCATCGCGAGCATCGGGGTGTTCTCCCTGGTGGTCCTGCTGCCCGGCGACCCCGCGGTCGACATCCTCGGGGCGGGCCGGGCGCCCTCCGAGTACGCCGAGCTCCGCCATGACCTCGGTCTCGACCAGCCGCTGGTCACCCGCTACTTCCACTGGCTGGGCAGCGCACTCACCGGAGACCTCGGCCACTCCGTCGTACCCCCGCAGAGCGACGTCACCGACCGAGTGCTGTCTGCGCTGCCCGTCAGCTGCGAGATCGCGGTGCTCGGACTGCTCATCGCGCTGCTGATCGCGGTGCCGCTGGCCATGTGGTCGGCGTACCGGGAAGGATCGGTGGCCGACCGCATCATCGGCGCCGGCACGTTCGGCGTGCTGTCCGTGCCCGGCTTCCTGGCCGGTCTGCTGCTGACCCTCCTGCTGGTCGACTCGGCCGGCTGGTTCCCGCGTTCCGAATGGGTACGGCTCGGCGACGGCGACCTGCTGGGCAACCTGCACCACGCCTTCCTGCCGGCACTGACCGTCGCCCTGGCCGAACTCGCCATGTTCACCAGGGTGTTGCGCAGCGACCTGATCGTGACCCTGCGGGAGGACTACATCCTCGCGGCCCGCGCCAAGGGCATGAACCCGCTGCGCATCCTGTTCACCGATGCCCTGCGCCCCTCCTCGTTCTCCCTGGTCACCCTGCTCGGACTGAGCCTGGGCCGGCTGATCGGCAGCACCGTCGTCGTGGAGTACCTCTTCTCCCTGCCAGGCATGGGAACGCTCGTCGTCAACGCCGCGGGCCAGGGCGACTATCCGATGGTCCAGGGCGCCGTGCTCACCATCGCCGTGATCTACGTGGTGATCAACGCCGGCATCGACCTCTCCTACGGCTATCTCGACCCGAGGACGCGACGTGTCCATCTCTGACATCGCTCCGCGCACGCGGACCGCTCTCCCGCTTCCCCTGCTCGCCGCCGTGGCCCTCACCGTCGTCGGCCTCGTCCTGCTGGTGTTCGGTGCGACGACAGCCCAGCTCGTCCCGCCCGCCAAGGCGGCCGTCGTGCTGCTCGGCCTCGGCATGTCGTTCAACGGTGCTTCCCGGCTCGGCAAACGATGGGCGGGCCCAGGCTTCGACCTCGTGTTCTGGTTCGGCGTGGGCTGGCTCGTGCTGCTCGGCCTCGCGATCCTGTTCGCCCCGTGGCTGCCGCTCGCCGAGGACCGTGACGTCGCGAGCACCGTCGTCGAACCGGTCTTCGCCACCCCGACGTTCACCGGCACCCACCCACTGGGCACCAACGCCTTCGGTCTCGATCTGCTGGCACGGTCCCTGTACGGAGCCCGTTCCTCGCTGCTCATCTCCCTGTCCGCGGTCGCCATCGGCACCGTGGTCGGCGGTGCCATCGGCATGGTGGCGGGCTACTTCCAGAAGACCGTCGACCGGGCGGTGGGCATCGCGACCAACTCGCTGCTCGCCGTGCCCCCGCTCATCCTGCTCATCGCGCTCGCGACCGTGCTCGAGCCACGCCTGCGCAACGTCGCCCTCGCCCTGTCACTGCTCACCATCCCCGGCATGGTTCGGCTCGCCCGTGCCACCACGATGGCGTACGCCAACCGGGAGTTCGTCGTCGCGGCCCGCGCCATGGGTGCCACACGCTCCCGCATCCTTCTGCGCGAACTGCTGCCCAACGTCCTGCTGCCCCTGCTGTCCCTGGCCGTGGTGATGATCTCGGTCCTGATCGTCGCCGAAGCCTCCCTCAGCTTCCTCGGACTCGGCATCCAGCCACCCGAACCCACCTGGGGAAACATGATCGCCGAGGCGGAGGGACGGGTCTTCCAGGCGCACCCGCACATCGTGCTCGTGCCCGGCGCCTTCCTCTTCCTCACCGTGTTCGCCTTCAACATCGTCGGCGAGAAGGCGCGAGGCCGATGGGACTCCCGGAGCGTGAAACTGTGACCACCACACCCACGTCCGGCGCTCCGGCATCCGCGACGGGCACCGACGCGCCCCTGCTGAGCGCCACCGACGTACGCACTGCCTTCCACACCGGCCGCGGCCTGATGCAGGTCGTCGACGGCGTCTCGCTGACCCTGTCCGAGGGCGAGACCCTCGGCATCGTCGGCGAGTCCGGATCGGGCAAGTCCGTCCTCGGCCGCACCCTCATGGGCCTGATCACCAACAGCCCCGGCACCACCGTGTCCGGCACCGTCCTGCTCGGCGGCAAGGACGTCCACGCAACTACCCCCGCCGGACGGCGTGCGCTCTGGGGCACCGAGGTCGCCATGGTCTTCCAGGACCCGATGACCTCCCTGAACCCGGTCAAGAAGATCGGCACGCACCTGTCCGAGAGCGTCCGGCTGCACCTCGGCCTGAGCCGCACCGAGGCCCAGGAACGGGCCGTCGACCTGCTCCGGCAGGTCGGCATCCCCGAACCGGCCCGGCGCGCCGGCCAGTACCCGCACGAACTCTCCGGCGGCATGCGGCAACGCGTCGTCATCGCCATGGCCCTGGCCTGCGGCCCACGGCTGCTCATCGCCGACGAACCGACCACCGCACTCGACGTCACGGTCCAGAAGCAGATCCTGGACCTGCTGCAGTCGCTGGCCGAGGAACTGCGCATGGCGACCATCCTCATCAGCCACGACCTCGGCACCATCGCGGGCCGCACGGACCGGGTCGCGGTCATGTACGCGGGCCGCCTCGTCGAGTACGCGGACACCGCGACCGTCTTCGAGCGCCCCCGGCACCCCTACAGCAGTGCCCTGATCGCCTCCATCCCGCGCCTCGACCTTCCCCCGCACACGCTGCTGCCCACCATCGAGGGCAGCCCGCCCGATCTGCTGAACCCGCCGCCCGGATGCCGGTTCGCCCCGCGCTGCGGCGCGGCCACGGACCGGTGCGTCACCGACGCACCGGGACTCGCCCCGTACCCCGGAGATCGCGACGCCGGCGTCGTCGTCGCCTGTCACCACCCGCTGGGCGCCGCCGAGGAGGCCGCCGTATGACGATCACCGACCACGCCGTCACGCCACGGAACCGGCCTCTCGCACTGACCGCGGAGAACCTCGTCGTGGAGTTCCCGGCCGGGCGCGGCCGCAAGGTGCACGCCGTCTCCGGCGTGGGGCTGGAGGTCGCGGCGGGGGAGACCCTGGGCATCCTGGGCGAGTCGGGCTGCGGCAAGTCCACCGTCGGCCGCTCGCTGATCCAGCTGCCGCCCCCGGACTCGGGCACCGTCCGCCTCGGTGAGGTCACACTCACCGGCCTCGCCCCCAAGGAACTGCGCCGGGCCCGGTCCCGGATGCAGATCATCATGCAGGACCCGGTCTCCGCCCTGAACCCGCGCCGCAAGGTCAAGGACCTGCTGTGGGAGGGCCCGTCGATCTGGGGGACCGGCGGCGACACCCGCGACAAGGACGAACGGATCGACGCGGCGCTGCGCGATGTCGGCCTCGACCCCGGGACCGTACGGGAGCGCAGGCCGCACGAACTGTCCGGCGGCCAATGCCAGCGGGTGTGCATAGCACGGGCCCTGATGCTCGACCCCGAGGTGCTGATCTGCGACGAACCCGTGTCCAGTCTGGACGTGTCCGTACAGGCCCAGATCCTCAATCTCCTGGAGGCGACCGCCCGTCGGCGCGCACTGAGCATGGTCTTCATCGCCCACGACGTGTCCGTGGTGAAGAACATCAGCGACCGCGTCATGGTGATGTACCTCGGCAAGGTCTGCGAGGTACTGCCCTCCGACGGAATGGAGCACGAGGCCGCCCACCCCTACACCCGGCTGCTGCTCGCCTCCCTGCCCCGCGTGCCGGGCGCCCCGGACCTCCCGGACGCCGACTCCGTACCGGCGGCCGAACTTCCCTCACCCCTTGACCCGCCGTCGGGCTGCCGTTTCCGTACCCGCTGCCCGCTCGCCACCGCACTGTGCGCCGGGGAGGAGCCCCCGCTGCGGGAGATCCATCCCGGACACCGGATCGCCTGCCACCACGCCGAACCGAGGAGGAACCACGCATGACCGCCACCGAGAAACCCGACGTCCTGGCCCCCGCCGAACTGGGCCCCGTCCGGCTCCGCAACCGCATCATCAAGGCCGCCACCTACGAGGGGCTCAGCCACAAGGCCCTGGTCACCAAGGACCTCGTCGACTTCCACGTCGCCTACGCCCGCGGCGGCGTCGGCATGACGACCGTCGCCTACTGCGCGGTCGCCAAGGAGGGGCGCACCGACCGGCACCAGATCTACTGGACCGACGAGGCGATGCCGGGCCTGCGCGTACTCACCGACGCCGTGCACGCCGAGGGCGCCGCCGTCTCGGCGCAGATCGGCCACGGCGGCCCCGTCGCCAACCCCAAGGGCAACGGCGCCCCGGCACTCTCCCCGACGAAGCACTTCCACGCCACCTCCCTCAACTGGGCCCACGAGACGTCCGTCGCCGACATCCAGCGCATCGTCGAGGCGCACGCCGAGGCCGCACGCCGCGCCATCGAGGCGGGCTTCGACGCCGTCGAGGTGCACCTGGGCCACAACTACCTGGCCAGTTCCTTCCTCAGCCCCCGGATCAACCGGCGCACCGACGCGTACGGCGGCAGCCTGGAGAACCGGGCCAGGTTCGCCCGGGAGATCATGCGGGCCGTCCACGACGCGGTCGGCGGCCGCATCGCGGTCATCGCGAAGATGAACATGGACGACGGGGTGCCCGGCGGGTTCTGGCTCGACGAGGCCATCCCGGTGGCGCAGTGGTTCGAACAGGACGGCACCGTCGATGCCCTGGAGATGACCGCCGGCAGTTCCCTGCTCAACCCGATGTACCTGTTCAAGGGCGACGCTCCGCTCAAGGAGTTCGCCGAGATCATGCCGCAGCCGATCAAGCTCGGCGTGAAGACGGTCGGCAAGCGCTTCCTGCACAGCTACCCCTACAAGGACGCCTATCTGCTGGAGGACGCCCGGCAGATCCGCGCCGCCGTGAAGCTCCCGATGATCCTGCTCGGCGGTGTCACCGGCAAGCCCGTCATGGACCTCGCGATGAGCGAGGGCTTCGAGTTCGTGGCCATGGCCCGGGCCCTGCTGCGCGAACCCGATCTCGTCAACCGCCTGCGGGAAGACGCCAGTACGCCGTCCCTGTGCATCCACTGCAACAAGTGCATGCCCACCAACTTCACCGGCACCCGCTGCGTCCTGGTCGACCGAAGCACCCCCCGCCGCCAGAACTGGGGCAAGGCGAACGGATACGTGGCGTGAGGGGCCCCGACGCCGTCGCCACGGCCGCAGCGGTCAGGAACGGCGACACCGACGTCCGCACCGTCACCGAAGAGGCGATCGCCCGCATCGAGCAGCTCGACCCCGGCCTCAACGCGGTGGTCCACACCCGGTTCGAAGCCGCCCGGTCCGAGGTGGACGCGGGGCTGCCCGAGGGGCCGCTGCACGGCGTTCCGATGCTCGTCAAGGATCTCGGCACAGAGGTCGCGGGCCTTCCGGCGACCGGCGGAAGCCGTCTCTTCGCCGGCCTGACGGCCCGGCACGACAGCGAACTGGTGGCCCGTTACCGGCGCGCCGGGGCGGTCGTCCTCGGCACCACCAACACCCCCGAACTGGGCCTCAACGCCTCCACCGAACCAGCCCTGTTCGGCCCCACCCGCAACCCGTGGAACACCGGTCATTCGCCGGGCGGGTCGAGCGGCGGATCGGCGGCCGCGGTGGCGGCCGGAATGGTCCCGGTCGCGCACGCCAGCGACGGCGGCGGATCGATACGCATCCCGGCGGCGGCCTGCGGACTGTTCGGCCTCAAGCCCAGCCGCGGCCGCGTCTCGCCCGCGCCCCGGCCCACCACCCTGTCGGGCCTCGTCTCCGGACACCACGCCCTCACCAGGACCGTACGGGACAGCGCCCTGCTCCTCGACGTCGCCGCGGGAGCGCTGCACGGCGACGCCTATGCCGCTCCGCAACCGGCGGCGCCGTTCGCCGAACTGGCCCGCCGCGAGCCGGGCCGACTGCGGATCGGCCTGATCACCGGCCTGCCGGACGGCCCGGACGTGCACCCGGACTCCGCCGGGGCCGCACGCGCCGCGGGCCTGCTGTGCGAACGCCTCGGGCACGAGGTCGTCGAGACCACCGCCCGTTACCGGCCGGACGACGTCGGCCGCACCTCGGGAACCCTGATGGGCGCCGACCTCGTCGTACAGATCGACGCGCGCCTCGACCTCCTCGGCAGACCCCTCGCCGACGACGACATCGAACCCTTCACCCGCATCCTGTACGAGGCCTACCGGGGGCTCCCCGCGCCCGATGTCAGCCGGGCGCTGCGCCGGGCGCAGGAGATCGGCTGGGAGGTCGGTGCCGCGTTCCACGAGTTCGACGTGCTCCTCAGCCCGACCCTCGCACAGCCGACCCCGCCGCTCGGCGCCCTCGACACGGCCGCCCCGGAGTCGATCTACCGGCACGCCTCCACGTACTCCGCGTTCACCAGTGTGTACAACGTGACCGGGATGCCGGCGATGTCCGTGCCCTTCGGCCACGACCACGAAGGCCTGCCGCTCGGCGTCCAGTTCGCCGCGCCCCTCGGTGGCGAGGGCGTGCTGCTCGCCCTGGCGGCCCAGCTGGAACAGGCGGCACCCTGGGGGTGCCCGCCCGCCCCGGAGAGGCCTTGAGGATCGAGGACGTGAGGGAGGCGCGGCCGGGTCCGACCGATCCGGCGCATGCGCCGGCGTACGCCCGGACGACCTCGGCGTGGTGCACCCGCCGGGTGGCCGCGGCCACCTGAAGCACCTGGGAGCGCCCCGGGCCCCGGACTTCCTGTCCGGGGCCCGGGGCGCTCACGGCATCCTGGCCGGAGCGGGTGCGCGCACCCGCTCCGCGGCGTCACCCGACGAGAGCCTCCCAGGTCTTCGGACCCGCCTGACCGTCGACGGTCAGCCGGTTGACGCTCTGGTAGGTCCGCACGGCGGACGTGGTCACCGAGCCGAAGTCACCGTCGACGACGAGTCCCGCACTGTGCTTGTTCAGCATCTCCTGGAGGCCGCGTACGTGCGATCCCGAACTTCCCTCCTGAAGCGAGTAGACCAGGACCGGCCAGGTCTTCGGGCCGACCTGGCCGTCCGCCACCAGACCCTTGGCGGACTGGAACTTCTCGACCGCGGCGACCGACACCGAGCCGTAGTCGCCGTCGGCGACCAGTGCGGTGCCGCGCTGGGTGATCAGGTACTGGATGGCCTTGACGGTCGCACCCGACGCACCGGGGTCGATGGACGGCCAGCCGCCGCCCAGTTCCACGCCGCGGGCGGCGAGGTAGGTCACGGGATTGGTCGTGGTCCCCAGTCCTCCGCTGTGCGTCTCGAAGTGGAGGTGAGGGCCGGTCACATTGCCGGTTGCGCCCATGTCGGCGATGCGCTGGCCCGCGGAGACCTGTGCGTCCAGAGCGACCCGGAACACGCTGAGGTGCCCGTAGTAGGTGTACCTCCCGCCGCCGTGCGAGATGACCAGACCGTTACCGGTGCGGCCGGTCAGGACAGCGGTGCCGCGGCGTACCACGGTGCCGGCAGCAGCGGCGTAGACGGCCGTCCCCGTGGTGTTGGTGACGTCCTGGCCCGCGTGCGCATAGGCGCCGCGTGCTGCGCCGTAGTATCCGCCCGAGGGGAAGTAGCCCTGGGCGGGGTTGCACCACGTCCCGTCCTTCAAGGTCGCCGCCGAGGCCGACGAGGTCAGGGCCGGCAGACCCGTCAGTGCCACCCCGAGCCCGGCACCGGCGCCCAGCAGCAGCCTCCTGCGTGACGGATTCGCAGGTCCGATGTCCTGCCGTCCGTCCGTCGCGCCATCCGCCGGACCGCACTGTTCACACATGTCCCGTCCTCCTTGAACACCCGCTGGTTCTACGCGCGTTGCATTGGCGAGAGCATGCCAGAAAAGGAGCCTGTGCTCCAGAGGAACGGAGCGACGGAGTCCTCAAGGGGGCGACGCGTGATCGCGTACCTGCACGGACCCGTGCAAGCTGCCCGGTTCATGCGCCCCGTGCCCCTCCCGCATACCGCACCCACGGAAGGGGGCGGCCCTCGCTCCGCGGAACCCGCCTCCCGGAGCACCACCGGCCATGGTCCCGCACCCGCGCGAAGCAGCTTCACCCTGCCGGGGCTCCGCTGGTTCTGTCTCACCGAGCCTTGAGCGTTCTCAGTGAAGACTGATCGCTGAACATTCCCGTCACTCTCCCGCGGCCAGTACCTCTCTGGCACGAACTGCGAAGGCTTCACAAGCGAGCTCTACACCCTCGCCTCGGGCGAGCATGTCGGCCTTGTCCGCTGCGTAGAAGATCTCTCGTGTTTTCCCCTGGATCACAGCAGCCTGCTCGGCGAGGTGCTGCGCCACCGGGCGGGGTGCGACGAGATGAAGCCGGAAGACGCTGCTGCGGACCTCGGCGTAGAGCCGGAAGGACTCCGCCCGGGCTGCAAGGGCCGCCTCGGACTCGGGCCCTGAACGTTGGCTGGTCCACCGGTCGTACTGCGCCTGCCGATAATCCTCCGCCAGGGCAAGGAAGTCGGCACATGCATCGAGGAGTCGCTGGTGGCTTCGTTCGCGAATGGCGCGGGCTGCGGACCGGGCTGCGACCTTCTCCTGGTAGCGATGTGCTACGACAACACCCAACAGTGTTCCGACCACGGCGATGGCGGACGCAATAATCCCTGACACGACGACCAGCCCACCACCCGGCAGCATGCGCCGGATAGAGCGCCAATCGGCCACTGTCGCCGACGCTCGATCGGCGACGCCCAGGCCGCCTGGCGCCGACCGGAAGCCGGGCTGTCCTGCTGTCCATCTGTCAGGTCAGCGGTAACAAGGTCGACTGACCAGCAGGCTCGCGGCATTATCCGGTTGTGGGGAACCGACCGTAAGGAGCCCGGTGATCACTCGAGGAGCAAAGGTCACGGCGCGGTGTGACGACTGCGGTGGTGTGCTGATACTCGACGTTGGCCAGTACATCGACCGCGGGCAGTTGTGGTGGGGCGCCGAAGGCGCGTGTACTGCCTGTCCCAACGGGTGGTGTGACCAGGGCACAGGTGGAGCGACTCCTGAAGAGATCCGGAATGCCCTGCTGGCGGAGCATGGGCCCGCACGGCTTCGCCTCGCGGACGGTGAGATGAGCCGCGCCCTCGTCTTGCGAGTCCTGCGCGCGATGCTCCGCCTGTCCCTGGTCCAGGCACGGGGGATGGCCGGCGTGCTCCAAGAGACCGGTCTGGTTGGCACGCAGGTCGAGATGGAGTTCATTGCCGACGGGCTGCAACGCCGATCAGTCGCCACAAAGATCGAGAGGAGCGAGAGACCGGCTGGCTGAACCCCACGCACTCCTCCAGAGCGGCCTGACGAACTGCATGAGGAATCGCTCCGACGGAACACCAGCCCTGCCGTGCAATGCGGTCGTAACGGAGGGGGAACTCCGGTGTCACGGCTGTGCGTCACTGTCGCTGCGAAGCAACTCCAGGAAGCAACACCGCGTACGAGGAGGCGAGATGAGTCCCGACGCGTCCGGACGACATCTCGTCGATCTCCGTTCCCGGGCCCGCCGATCGGCGTGGACGCGGGGGCACGTCGCGCACGGGGTTCCAGCCGGCGGTGAGCGCTGCGCCGTCTGAACCCGCCCGGGGCTCCGGTTCGTCGAAGCGCCCCGGCGCCCGATCGCTCCCGGCCTCCGCGCACGCCGAAAAGCCGTCGCTCGCTGCATCGTTCCCGGTGAATCGCCACCCGTGCCGTATCCCTGCCGGACCATGGTGTCCGGACGACGGCTGCGGAGTTCCACGCCCAGCCACCCCGGCGTCCGCTTCTGTGCGCCGTCGGCTCACTCTTCCATCCGCTCCGCCCCCGGAGGCCCCTGTGTCACAGGTCCCAGCTCCGTCCACAGCCGGATCCGCTACCCGAAGCACTGCCCGGCATCCCGTCGACCAGGTCCTGCCCCCCGCTCGGCTGGGGCTGCTCGGACTCCAGCATGTGCTGGTCATGTACACGGGCTGCGTGACCGTTCCGCTCGTCTTCGGGGCGGCCGCGCACCTGGACACATCCACCATTGGTCTGCTCATCAACGCCGACCTGCTGGTCGCCGGTGTGGTGACGCTCATTCAGGCGCTGGGAATCGGAAGGGTGTTGGGTGTGCGACTGCCGGTCGTCGCGGGTGCGACCTTCACCGCCGTGACGCCGATGATCCTCATCGCGGGCGAGTACGGCATGCAGGCGGTGTACGGGTCGATGATCGCCGCCGGTGTCTTCGGGCTGCTGGTCGCCGTGCCGTTCGCCCGCGCGGTGCGGTTCTTCCCGCCGCTGGTCAGCGGCACGGTCATCACCGTCATCGGGCTTTCCCTGATCGGTGTGGCAGCCGGGCTGATCGCCGGGACGGATTCCACCGCCAAAGACTACGCAGCACCTTCCCATCTCGCCCTGGCCGGTGGAATCGTGCTCTTCATCGTGCTGGTCAACCGTTTCACCCGCGGGTTCCTGTCCCAGCTCGGGGTGCTGCTGGGACTGGTCGGGGGCGCGCTGGTCGCCATCCCGATGGGTCTGACGGACTTCTCTTCGGTCGGTGAAGCGGACTGGTTCGGGGTCGCCTCGCCGTTCCACTTCGGCGCTCCGGAGTTCCCCGTTGCCGCGGTCATCTCCATGTGTGTGGTCATGCTGGTGACGTTCACCGAGTCCACCGCTGACATGCTGGCCGTCGGTGAGATGACCGGCCGGACGCTCTCCCGCCGCGACCTGGCCCGTGGTCTGGCAGCCGATGGCGTCTCCGGCGTCCTCGGAGGGGTCATGAACGGTTTCCTGGACACCGTCTTCGCCCAGAACGTCGGCCTGGTCGGCATGACCAGGGTACGCAGCCGGTACGTCGCCGCCGTCGCGGGAGGCATCCTCGTGCTGCTCGGACTCGTTCCCAGGATGGGCGAGGTCGTCGCCTCGCTGCCGGGTCCGGTGGTCGGTGCGGCCGCTCTGGTCATGTTCGCCACGGTCACAGCCGTCGGCATCAACACCCTGCGCGGGGCGGAGTTCGACGCGACCGGCAACCTGCTGGTCGTGGCCGTGTCCATCGGGGTGGGGATGCTGCCCGTGGTGGCGCCGTCGATCTATCACGCCTTCCCGGCCTGGGTGCAGATCATCGGTGGCAGCGCCATCACCAGCGCGACGCTCGCTGCGTTCCTGCTGAACCTGCTCTTCAACCACACTCCCGGACGGAAGAGGACGCGGACGGGGACGGGGGAGGGGCAGGGCGAGGGAGTGGTCGGGCCGACGGCTCCCGACGCCGCCCCTCCCGCCTGACCTCGGGCGAACAGGCTCGGGGGCCGGACGGACGGTCCGCGCCGTTCACACGCGCAGTCCCTCCAGCACGTCAGCCTCCGGGCAGGGACGGGGCGTTGTCAGTGCGCGGAGATAGATTCTCTCTCGTTCCGCCACACCGGCGTGAACACCCCCTTTTGACGTGCAAGGGAGAGGTGCGTTGCAAGCCTGGGAGAAGTCGAGCACGGTGCGGGTGGTACCACCCGCACGGCCGCGGAAGCTCGCCAAGGTTCCGTTCGTGGAGCTGGCCGACGGCCGATTGCAGGGTGTGGTCTCCAGCGGATCCGACATAGGACGCGTGTACGTGTCCTCGATCGCCGCCGGAACGTACGCGTTCGCGTGCAGCACCAACAACAACCGCCCCTGCGGTGGTGCGCGTGGCATGTTCTGCAACCACATCCGTGCACTCGTCAACGAGGCCGTCCTGCAGTACGGCGCCGGCCGTGTCGCCCGCTACCTGAAGGCCGAGACGCCGGACGGGGAGCCGGACGCCCAGGCACTCGTCTCGACGATGACCGCCACACACCCCGCGCAGGGCGACTCCTCGGCCGCCGCTCCGGTCTTCAGCCGGTTCCTGCGACACCTCGCCTACCTCGAACTGGAGCCGGCCACAGCGCCGTTGCCCGAGATGCACTGGTTCCCGCCGACGCGGAAGGCGGCCTGATGCGTACGGATCTGCTCTTCGACCCCATCGACGGGCTCGACGAGGCGCTCGCCGCCGTGGACGCCTTCGACGGCGTGCTCGTCGCCGGGCTGCTCCGTCCGCAGCCCACACAGGCCGCAGGACTGGCAGCGCTCGCCGACGCGGTCGCCGGTACCCCGCTGGCGTCGCGGGTCGCCGAGGCGGCCGACAAGGCCGCGGCCGGTGCCGCGGGCGAGGACCACTTCGTCGCGCTCGCCGCCGCCCGCGTCGCCCTCATGGGCTCCGTCCACGACGCGCTGACGGACCGCGTGGCAGACGCCACGGGACGCCCGCACACCGAGGAAAGCGCCCCCGCCGGTGGGGAGGAGCACGCCGCGAACGTCCTCTCCGCCGCCCGCGCCTGGCTGTGCGACCTGGCCCGCGCCGGCTGGCGCGGCATCGACCACGAACTCGTCGCCGGAGCCGCCCCCGTGGTCTCCGCGATGCTGCCCGACCTGCGGCTGCGGCGGCCGGCACTGCTGCTCGACGGGTTCGCCGCCGAACTCGCCGCGTCCTGCCCGGGGGCCACACTGGAGCGCATACCGGAGCGCCGCTGGGCCGATCTGTGGTCGCGCGCACTGCTGCTCACCCTGCCCGGTGCCCTCCGAGCCCCCGCCACGACCCCCGCCACCGGCCGCCTGCTGCCGCTCGGCGTCGACGTGCAGGAGCACGCGACCGCCGTGCAGGCCCAGGTCCACGCCGTGTTCGAGCCCGCCGACGGCACGGCCCCGCGTCTGGTCCGGGCCTCGGCGTCCGCACCCAAGCCCGACACCGTTGTCGGCGCCGGACTGTGGCAGCTGCTCCGCCCGCGCATGAACCTGCTCACCGCTGTCGGCGAGGGCCGTTCGATGGACCTCGACGCCATGCCCGTCACCGCCGAGGGCGACCTCGTCTGGGACGACGAGCGGGCCCGCCCCGGCGAGGCCGCCGACCCGTTCGCGACGGCCCGGGTCATCCTGGCCACCACGACCGCCCCGGCGACGGCCCCCCTGGACCGTCACCCGGCCCGGATCGCCGTACCCGTCCTGCTGGAGGGGTACGAGCCCGAGCAGCCGGACGACGGGCCGCTGACGTTCGCCCTGGCCGGACACCGGCTGACCGTCGACACCGACCGAGCCCCCGCCGCCGGCCCCCTCACCCCGGAGGCCGTCGCCGCGTCCGGTGCGTGCGTGGGCCTGCTCCGCTGGGACGCCGGGGAGTTCGTCCTCCAGCCGCTTGCCGTCGAGACGACCGTACGGAAGAAGACCGTCGCCGTGCACGCGGGCGCGTGGGCCGGAGGCACCACCGACAAGGCAGGGGCCCGGGCCGAGAAGGCGGCCACCGACTCCGTAGCCGTTCTGCGCGAACGAGCCGGAAGGCTGCTGCGCACATGACCGACCACACTCTCTCGAGCAGCCCCGCGGTAGCGCCGACGACCGGACCGGACCCGGAGGAAAACCGCCGCCAGGTCCTCTACTGGCGGCTCCTGGCCAGGCTTTTCGACCACGAGGAGCAGCCCGCGCTGGAATCCGCGAGCCTGGACATCGTCGAGGACATGGGGCTGCCGCCGGCGCTGCTGGACCCGGACACCTCCGTCGACTCCGTCGTCCAGCGCCACCCGGAGCTGGCCGAAGCATTCGACGGCCTGATGACACCGGAGCCCGAGGCGGACGGTGCGCGCGACCGGACCGCCGAGGTGCGCCGCGCCGCACTGGCGTCGAAGCTGCTGCTCAACGTCTTCGCCACCGGCACCGGCACGGTCTCCGCCGGTCAGCTGGCCGGCTGGCAGTCCGACGCGGGCTGGCTGGAGCGCGCACTCGGCTGCCCGCCCGGCGGCCTGCGTGGCGGGCGGGCAGCAGGGGTAGGACTCGACGCCGGCGGCTCGGGGCCCGATCTCTCCGGCATCGAGGCCGACCTGGTCCAGCGCATGCACCTGCGCGAGGTGCTCGCCGACCCGAAGCTGGCCGCCCGCCTCACCCCGAGCATGTCCCTGATCGAACAGCTGCTGCGCGACAAGGGCAATCTCTCCGGCATCGCGCTGGCCAACGCCAAGTCCCTCATCCGGCGTTATGTGGACGAGGTCGCCGAAGTGCTGCGCACCCAGGTCGAGAAGGCCACCGTCGGCGAGCTGGACCGCTCGGTCCCGCCCAAGCGCGTCTTCCGCAACCTCGACCTCGACCGCACCATCTGGAAGAACCTCACCAACTGGAGCCCGGAGGAGGAGCGACTCTACGTCGACCGCCTCTACTACCGGCACACCGTCCGCCGGACCACACCGCAGCGACTGATCGTCGTCGTGGACCAGTCGGGCTCCATGGTCGACTCCATGGTCAACTGCACCATCCTGGCCTCGATCTTCGCGGGGCTGCCGAAAGTGGACGTCCACCTCATCGCGTACGACACCCGTGCGATCGACCTCACCCCCTGGGTGCACGACCCGTTCGACGTACTGCTGCGCACCAACCTCGGCGGCGGCAACGACGGCCCCGTCGCGATGGCCATGGCCCGGCCGAAGATAGCCGAGCCGAAGAACACCGTCATGGTGTGGATCTCCGACTTCTACGAGTTCGACCGGTCCCAGCCGCTGTTCGAGGGCATCGAGGCGGTCCACCGGTCCGGGGTGCGGTTCATCCCCGTCGGCTCGGTGACCAGCTCCGGACGCCAGGAGGTCAACCCCTGGTTCCGCGAACGGTTCAAGGCACTCGGCACCCCGGTGGTCTCCGGCCACATCAACAAGCTCGTACACGAACTCAAGACGTTCCTCACCTGACCCGCCCCACGGCCCGCGCGCCCCTGCCTGCTGTCGCAGGGAAGTTGCCCGCCGGCCTTCAGCGTTCCGCACCCCTCAACTGACCGGAAAGGCCCCTCCCATGTCCGACCTGCTCCGCGCCCCCGCCGAGGTCAAGTACGCCGAGGAACTCGACTGGCTGGAGTCGATCGACGACAACCCCAAGCCGTTCTCCTGGCGCCTGTCCCCGAAGATGGTCCGCCTCTTCATCCTCGGCTCCGAGCGCGCCGACAACCTCGACCGAGAGGTGACACAGAAGTGGTTCGGCGACCGGAGCTTCGTCGAACGCTCCATCGTCACCCTCGCCTCCGACCGGGGGCTGCTGCTGATCGGCGACCCCGGTACGGGCAAGAGCTGGCTCGCCGAGCTCCTCTCGGCCGCGATCTGCCGCAACTCCACCATGGTCGTCCAGGGCACGGCCGGCACCACCGAGGACCACATCAAGTACTCCTGGAACGTCTCCATGGTCATAGCCAAGGGCCAGTCGCGGGAGTCGATGATCCCCTCGCCGATCATGACCGCGATGGAGACCGGCGCCATCGGCCGCTTCGAGGAACTGACCCGCTCCACCAGCGACGTACAGGACGCACTGATCTCGATCCTCTCCGAGAAGTACATCTCCGTCCCTGAACTGGAGAGCGAAGGCGGCGGTGACAACATCGTCTTCGCCAAGCCCGGATTCTCGGTCATCGCCACCGCCAACAGCCGTGACCGGGGCGTCAACGACCTCTCCTCCGCACTCAAGCGACGCTTCAACTTCGTCCGCATCCCGGTGGTGACGAACAAGAAGAGCGAAGCCGAGATCGTCCGCTTCCGCACCGAGGAACTGCTGCGCCGCCACCAGATCGAGCTGGACGTGCCGCCCACCCTCCTCGACGTCCTCCTGCAGAGCTTCGCCGACCTGCGCGCCTCGGCCACCGCGGCAGGCAGCGACGACGAGAAGCTGGAGTCCGCACTGTCCACCGCCGAACAGATCGGCGTACTGGAGGACGCCGTCCTGCACAGCAACTTCTTCGGCGAGCGCACCCTCACCGCCCGTGGCCTCGCCGCCTCGCTGGTCGGCTCCCTGGCCCGCCGCGAGCCCGAGGACCTGGCCATTCTCAACAAGTACCTGCACGGTGTCGTCGAGCCGCGCGGCAAGGAGCAGGGCGGATCCTGGCCCGAGTTCCTGGAGGGCGGCCGCGACGCGATCGCGAAGCTGTCATGAGCCAGACCCTCGAACCCGGCCCCGCCGCGACCCCCTTCGCCGCACTGCGCGGCCAACTCCACGAGGCAGCAGCCCACTTCGCGGGCGGAACCGATGCCCTGGAGGAGATCCTCCTGGGCATGGTCGACGACGTCGACCGCGCGGCGGCCGAGCCACTGGAGATCTTCCCCGTCTGCCACCACTCACCCGCCTCGGCCCTCGCCATGGCCCGTCGGCTGCGGGAGAAGCAGCCGAAGGTCGTCTACCTGGAGCTGTGCGAGGACATGGCGCCGCTCCTGACCGAACTGCGCAACTGCCGACTGCCGGTCGCGGTCCAGGCGTTCGCGAGCGACATCGGGGGCTTCCCGCCCGAGTGGGCCCCGCTGTCCGTCGTCGCACCGGTCACGGAGGCATCCGCCGAGTACCAGGCCATCGCCTACGCCCTCGACACCCCGGGTGTGGAACTGGTCGCCGTCGACCGATCCTGCGACCACGTCTTCCAGTGGCAAACCCGGGACGAACCGGCCGAAGTGGACACGGAGGGCTCCGGGGCGAAGCCCACCGAGACAGACGCAGCACTCCACGGCGAAGCCGTCGGCATCGAGATGGGCGACCTGCGGCCGCGCTTCGCCGAACTCGAGGAACACCTGCTGCGCCACGGAAAGGTGCGCCACTGGTCGGAGTGGTGGCACCAGTACGTCGAGGTACCACTGGGCGACAGCGACCACGACTCCTACCGCCAGGTCATGTTCCTCATCGGCAGCCTGTTCCGCCGACTCGCCCCCGGTGACGCGGACCGGGTCCGCGTGGACGAGGACCGCGAGCGGTACATGTGGACCCGGATGCGTGAGCACCTGGCCGCGACCGGCACCGACCCGGCGGACTGCCTGTACGTCTGCGGCGCCTTCCACGCCGCCAGCCACGTCGAGGAATTCGGCGTGCACGGCTCCGGAGGCTTCACGATCTCCCCTCGTACCGCCACGACCTGGCAGTACGGTCTGATCCCGTCCAGCCACACGGCGATCGAGGCGCAGTTCGGCCTCGCCTCCGGCTCCGTGTCGATCGCCGCGACGCACTGGGCGAAGAACCTCAAACGCACCAGGGTGAAGCCGTACCGCCTGGAGGGGCAGGCCGGCACGAAGAAGGCACGCCCCCCGAAGTCCGCCGCACCCACTGCCGTCATGCCCGGCACCGTCCCGCCGGGCGCGGGGGAGGACCGGCTCTCCGACTTCCTGCGCCGGCCACCGGCCCTCGACACCCTGGACGAGGCCGAACTGCTCGGCTGGTCCGTGGACATCGTCCGAGCCGCACGCCGCAGCGGCTACCTCGCCTCGACCGCCGATGCCATCGCGGTCTTCGAGACGTCGATCCTGCTCGCCGGGATGAGGGACCGGGCCAAGCCGACGCCGTACGACTTCCAGGACGCGGCGATCACCTGCATCGAGAAGGACACCGTCCCCGGACGACGCGACGTACGTCGCCTCGTCGAGATCATGATGGGCGGCGACCGGATCGGCCAGGTCGGCTACGACGCGCTGCCGCCCCTCGCCCGAGACGTCCACGACCGACTGGCCCCCCTGGCGCTGAACCTCCAGCAGCGGGGGGTGCGCAGGGCCCTGCTGGACATGGCATCCCACCCGGAGCTGCGGGCCTGCTCGGACGTCCTCTGGATGCTCCGCAGACTGATGCCGGCCGGCGCCGCACGTCCCATCATGGGGGAGCGGCGGCTGGGGGAGCGGTCGATCCAGGAGTCGTGGGACCTGTCGCTCGGCACCCACCAGAGGGCGCTCATCGAACTCGGCTACGAGGGCGTGAGCCTGGAACAGGTGCTGGAGCAGAGGCTGCGACGCGTCGCGTACGGGCCGCAGGCGACGACCGCGGAGGTGCTGGCCGCGGTCGAGGACGCGACGCTCTACCTCGGCAGCAGGCGCCTCGCCGAAGAACTGGGTTCCCGCGCCCTCGAAGTCCTCGCCGCCGAACGCACCGTCGACGGAGCACCGGAGGTACTGCGCCGGGTGCGTGGACTGCTGGCGTACTACCGCACCAACGAGGCCGTCCAGCCCGCGTGGATCGAGTCCTTCGTCAAGACCGGCTACGCCCACTACTGCACCCTGCTGCCGACCGCCTTCACGGACGATGACGCCACCGTCCGCCACGTGGCGGCGATGCTGGGCTTCCTGTTCAGCATGGAGAGCCTCGCCCTCTCCCTGGGCTGCGACCGGAACCAGCTGGAACTGGCCGTCGCCCAGGCACACCCGCAGGACCAGGCGAAGACGGCCCTGCTGTGGGCGGCGCAGGTACAGCTCGGCGCCCTGTCCCGGGAACAGCTGCGGACCCGTTGCGACGAGCTCCTGGCCAACCCGCTGGTGGTGCCTTCCTACCCGCGCTACCTCAGCGGCTTCGTACATGCACTGGAGCCGGTGCCGGGTCTGGCGGACGTGGTGGTGGAGGCCGTGTCGAACGCGTTCGGCCGGCTTCCGGACCCGGTGCTGCTGCCCTGGCTGCCGTCCCTGATCACCACGCTCCGGTCGAACGCCGCGGAACTCGCCCCGCTGCTCATCCGCGAGGCCGGACGGATTTTCCCGGCCCGGCTCGCGGCCCTGGACGCCTGGGTGCCGCCGTGGCGGCAGCAACCGGCCGCGGCCCCGACCGCCTCGGCCCGCGGCGGCGTGGCACTGCTCCCCACCCACCCGGCGGCCTGCGACGCGGTGGCAGAGCTGCTGGGCTGTACGGACGGCTGGGCACCGGCCGCCGGACCCCCCTCCGGCACGACGGGCGCAGCCCTGCTGCCCGCCCACCCGGCGGCCTGCGACGCGGTCGCGGACCTGCTGGGCTGCGACGCCCCGTGGGCCCCGTCCGGCAGCGCACTCGGCCCCGCACCGCTGACCACCCGCCACCCGACCACAGCACAGGCGGTCACGGCCCTGCTCACCGGGACATGACACCCCTCGGCCGCCGGGACACCGCACACACGGTGCCCGGCGGCCCTCGGTGCCATCCCGTACGCCAAGACCCGGACCGGACGCCCCCATAGGCCTTGGCAACGAGCAGCGGTGCTGTTCGGGAGTCGGTTCCCGAACAGCACCGCTGCTCACCGGGGATCGTGCTGAGGTGTGATCAACGGACGGTCCGCATAGGGAATTTGATCCAGGTCGTCGAGGTGTGCAGAGAGTTCACTCCTAGCCCTCGTCACCGTTGCTCCCGCTCAGGCTCCGACGTCGGTCCCTCTCGGAGCGTCGCACCGCTTCGCTCACGGCGAGCGTCATGGCCGACACGGCACGGACCCAGCGGGGCCCGCCATGCTCCGCCCACACCACACATGCGCACCCGCCGACGGCGAGCGCCAAGACGCCGAGCAGTACCAGAACGATCACGTTCCCCACCCCTGCATTCATTCGTTCCGTCCTGCTGATCGTCTCAGGTCGGCAGGCCTCTCGTCAGAGACCATGGGAGAGTTGGCGGCTGATCCGGCAGCGTCTGCCCGTGATGGGCTCGGCGTAGTTGCTCGGACCGGCGGTACATACAGACGACGATGGGGAACGCGGGATGAGTGTCACGAGGACGACGGCCACGGCGCTGGTGATCGAGCACGATTCCGGTGGAGGGCTCGGCCGATGGGCGGGCTGGCTGGAGGAGCGTGGTGTGACTGCGCACGTGGTACCCGCCCATGAGGGCGTGCGGGTTCCGGACCGGTTGGAACATCCCGCGCTGATCGTGCTGGGCGGTGCCTACCTGCCCGATGACGACATCCGAGCGCCGTGGCTGCCGGCGACGCGTGCTCTCGTGGGTCAGGCCCTCGCCGAACGGACCCCGATGTTCGGCATCTGCCTCGGCGGTCAAATGCTCGCCCAGGTCGCGGGCGGCGAAGTACGCAAGGAGCACGGAACGCCCGAGTTCGGCAGCACCCGGCTCAGCCTCCGCCCCGAGGCCGCCGACGACCCGCTGTTCCACGGACTGCCCGCGCACCCGCCGGCCATCGAGAACCATGTCGATGCCATCACCGCGCTGCCTCCTGACGCCCACTGGCTGGCCCGCAGCGAGCACTGCCCCTACCAGGGCTTCCGGGTCGGCTCCTCGGCATGGGGGGTGCAGTTCCATCCGGAGATCACGGCCGAACGCATTCGCCGGTGGAACCCGGACCGGTTGCAACGGCATGGCGCCCCCGCACCGGAGGCGCTGCACACGCTCGCGCTCCGGGACGAGCCGACCGCCAGCGACGTCTGGCGCACCGTGGCCCACCGTTTCGCCGACGTGGTGATCTCGGCGGCCGGGGAATGAGCCGGGTCCGCGTCCCGTGCAAGCCGGTGCCGTTCCTGGCGCCACACCTGGAAAGCGGGTGAGGTACTGAGTCGCGTCGGGAGAGGTTCAGGTGCTGGAGCCTGAATCTCTCCTCGATGATACCCCCGTGGGGTATGCTCCCCGGAGGTTTTCAGTACGGGGAGCGAACGGAAGGGAAGGCGGGCCACGATGGGCAGCACACTCGTACACCGCCTGAGTGCCGGCCGGTTGGCGGCGTTGAGTGCGCTCCTGCTCGGTCTCTTCCTCATGCATGGCGCCCCGGCCGCCGCCGCTGACGGCTGCCACGGAGGGACGAGTGCGGCCGTCGGGGTCTCCGAGGGCCACGCCTTCGGGGACGCGCGGGACCACGCCGTGCCGCCGCATAGGAATACGACCCAGCCTCAGGTGACGGGGGGCGTGGACACACACGGGGTGCTGTGCGTAGCGACTCCCGCCCGCAGCAGCGTCCCGGTACCTGCTTCACCTCTCCTCGGTGTGACTGCTGCCGTAGCGCCGGAAGTCTGCGCTCTGCGCCGGGCGTGGAATTCCGGCGGGACACTGCGGCGCGGCCCGCCGGGCGGACGTGGTCTCTTGCTCCAGGTGTGCGTCGCACGGACGTGACCGGACCGCACCGGAACTGCCATCGGCGGTATCCGGCCCGTAACGTCCCGTTTCGCTTGCGCCCCACCCGGTGTGGTGCGCTACCTGGAGAGACCTTCGAGACATGATGTCCATTACCACCCGCTCCCTCGCGCGCAGCCGGGCCTTCGCGGTATCCGGCAGTGCAGTCATCCTCGCTCTGGCCCTGGCCGCTTGCGGCTCGTCCGACGATCCCTCGATGTCCGGCATGCACCACGGCCACAAGCCGTCGGCGAGTGCCTCGGCGAGCCAGGACTCCTCGACGGGTGACATGCCCGACATGGCTCGGGCCGCCGACGGCAACGGCCTGGCCGACAACAAGGACGGTTACCGCCTGGCCAGCCCCGACACCACCCTGAAGGCCGGCAAACCGACTCCGTACCGATTCGTGATCACGGATCCTGACGGCACGGCGGTCACGGATTTCGCTCTCGACCAGACCAAGCGGATGCACTTCTACGCCATCCGCTCCGACCTGACCGGCTTTCAGCACCTGCATCCCGCGATGGCCTCCGACGGCACGTGGACCGCTGCTCTTGCCTCCCTCGCGCCGGGCTCGTGGCGCATGTTTGCCTCCTTTTCGCCCGACAGCGGGAGCGGCAAGGGCAAGGACTTCGTCATGAGTCGGACCGTCACCGTCCCGGGTGCCGCGGCCCGTACCCCACTGCCTGCGGTGGCGGACTCCACGCAAGTCGACGGGTACACCCTCACTGTGTCCGGTCAACCGACGGCCGGCACGGCGCAACCGCTGGCCGTGCGCATCACCAAGGACGGCAAGGCCGTCACCGACCTGCAGCCCTACCTGGACACCTACGCCCACCTGACCGCATTCCATGAGGGAGATGCGGCGTTCGCCCACCTCCACCCCACCACCTCCTCCGGCAAAGGAAGTTCGACGTTGTCCTTCCACGCCGAACTGGGCACCCCCGGTGACTGGCGACTCTTCCTGCAGTTCCGCACCGGCGGCAAGCTCCACACCGCTGCCCTGACTCTGCACGCCGGGTGACAGGGCGGAAGTGACGTGGTGACGCTTCTGGTGGGTCCGGCCTCGGGGCTGTCCGACGTCCGGACCAGCCCGCTCGGACATGGTCGGCCCGCCAGGTGTCGGCGGCGGACGGAGACGACAGCAGAACGCTGACCGTGCATGCCGGGGGCGGGCCGGCCAACAGCGCTGTTGCGCTGGCCCGCCTCGGTACCCCTGCCCCGTTTCCTCGGCCGACTTCGACCGGTCACTGCGTTCACTGTTGCGGCGCCGTCTCATTGCCTCAGGGGGTACCTGAGGGGCGCCGTCTCCACCACCGAGCCGGCCACCCTGGCCATCGCGCAGCTCGACACATCCGGCAGTGCCGCCTACGACTTCTCCGGGTGTCCACTGCCGACTGGCAGTGGACACCCGGAGAACCGGCCACTTGATGCAGCCGGTCGACGTGTGACGGGCCGGATCCGGTGGGGGTCAGGCGCCTGGCTGGATCGGGCCGACCACGGTGCCGACAGCAACGGTGAGTGGGCCGTAGGCGGCGGACTCGCCGGGGATCACCCCGTCCGGGGTCCTGAGCGTGAAGGCCGCCTCGTCGGCGGGAGTGCCATCGGTGCTGTGGGGAACCTGGATGTCGAAGTGGGCCGGGCGGCCGGGACCGAAGTGCACCACGGTGTGTTGCGGGCCGTAGCGGCCGGGGCTGACACCATCCAGGGAGTCGCCGTGGTGGTAGAACCGCACATCGGTCGGTGACCCGGCCAGAGAGCACGGTTCGTACCCGGGAGGCGCGGTCAGTGTGACGCGGTAGTGATGATGCCCCGCGCTCGCGGGCCCGATCATGATCTTGGCGGTGTGGTTCGCAGGACGGCACGCGGAGGGCGCCCTGCCGCTGGTCGCCGAGGTCGTGTCCGTCGGTGACGATGCTTGCGTCACTGCTCCTCCCAGTGCACCCAGCAACGCAGTGGTAGCCGCGGTGACGGCCGTCTTCCGGGTACCTGCACGCATCACGAACCATCCATTCCTGCTCGGCAGTTCACGGAGTTTCGACGGATCCCTGATCAACGCCGCGTGCCCCGCCCCATTGTCGTGATCAACGACAGCGTCACCAGCTAGGACACGGTCTCTGGGCTTTTGACTCCGATCTGTGCTGCCTGGTCATGGTTCGCGAAATCCGGATCAGGGAAGAGGCGTGGCGCCTGAGGGACCGGGCCGAGGCCGGCCCGGGCGCCGCGGTGAAGGGCCCAGTGACCTCCGGCGGCGACACCTCGTGGAGGGCGCGCCCGGATCCGTTGCTGGGATGCGCGGCATCGACTGGGGCAGGACAGGCGGAGTGACGGCCTCAGCCGCTTCCCGTGCCGCGCACATCCCGTTCCGCGGATCGTTGACGGCTCCGCGGACCTCCGCGTCCAACTTCTCCCCACCCATGCGGTCCCGGCATCCCACAGGTTCCTATGCATCCGGCCGAGCTCGTCGATCACCGCATGCTTCCGGAGACCAGGCGAATCCGGGGCATGACCGGGAGTCCGGCCCTCTGCATGTCCCGTGCGACAAGGAACGCGCAGCAGCACCGCTACTCGCAGGAGAGCGTGGGCACACTCACGGCGACCTGATCATCAGTCGGCTCCGTTGCCGGCAGAGTCAGTGGGCAGGTGAGCGGGAGGACCCGCTCGGTCAGCAGGCCGGTGAGGCGGGTGGTGAGGGAAGGCTCGGTGAGCCAGTCCAATGCTTCCAACCGGTCGGTCAGGTGCGGCAGTTCGCCGGGGGCGACGGCACACCAGGTCGCGAGCCGTTCCAGGTCGATGCCCTGGCCTTCGGGGCCCAGGCGGCCGTCGGCGCAGGTCTGGGTGGCCAGGACCAGGGCGAGCAACCGGGTGTCGGCTGTGGTCTTGGCTTTGCGGAGCTTCTTGTCCGAGACGACTCTCTGGGCCCACCCGCTGAGCTTGGGCCGCATTTTCTTGCCGAACGTGAACGGGCCGGAGGTGTCCGGGTGCGGCGTGAGCGAGGGGACGCTGATGGGGGTCGGGTTCTCGGGCCGGGAAGCGAGCAGGTCACCGGGGGTACCGGGGATACAGAGCCACCCGCAGTCGGTCAGCTGTGCGACCAGGTCCTCCGGCTCGGTCAGGCCCAGTCCTGTGAGGTCCTGGCCGACGAGGTTGCCCGTGCCGGTGTGCGCGGTGCGCAGAGTCAGCATCATCACCAGCAGGCGCGCCTGTGGGCCGGGCAACGGAGCGGTGTCGGTGACGTGGGCCAGGACGGCCCGGGCATGGTCCCACTGGGTGGGGCCGGTCAGCAGCCGGGCCACGGAAGGTTCGGTACCGCTCGCGCTCTGGCCGGTGCGCTGCTGGTGCTGGAGGAGGGCGGCGGTGGCAGCCTGCTCGGCACGCTGGGCGTCGAGTCGCAGACGGATGTCGCCGCCGGCCTCGGCCCAGGCCGCGAAGGCGTTCGCCTTTCGGGTGTGGAGCTCGGCCAGCAGAGCCAGGTCGGGTTCGGCGCGCTGCTGGTAGTCGCGGAAGAGGTCACCGAGTTCGATGAGTTCGTCCCGCAGGGCGACGGGCCGCAGATCAAAGGGGATGATGCGCTGGGCGATCTTCGCCTGCCGTCGTCGGCGCCGCACAGGCGCCGACCGGGGAGCCGGAACCGGGCCTGCCGCGACCTGGCCGTCGGAGAACTGTGGCGTACCTGCGGCTACGGGGGCCGGGCGTTCACCGGGGTGGGGCTCGGGGGCCTGGGAGGTTGCCGCGGTCTTCGCTCCGGGGATGGCGGCCGCACACCGCGAGCAGCACTCCAAGGCCTGCCACCAGCGTCCTTCCCGGTCGGTGACCACGGCCAGGACGACCGGTCCGCCGCACCGCCAGGGTTCGGCACGCGCATTCCTGCCGCTGTCCGGCAGATGGGTGTGGCAGCCGTCGGCCCTGCACGCGCAGTACGCCCCGGCCCTGGGGGCGGGGGCGGCGCGCAGGTGGGCCTTGAGGTGGGCGACCGCGGCCGCACGGCCGGCGGCCGTTGACGGCAGACGCTGCTCGGCACAGGCGGGGCGGCTGCACGAGATGCGCACAGCTGCACTGCCCCGGCCGGCGGCGTCCAGGCGCACCGTCCACCGACGTCCCGGCACCCGTTCGTCCAGCTCGCTCACCGCGGCCTGTGTCATCCCGTTCTTCCTTCCCATTGCGTGTCCCTGACCGCCGCCCCGCAGTCTGCCGTGCCGGATCGTGCGCGGCGGCGGGTCCACCGTACGCGGCCCGGAGGGTGGAAATCGGTGAACTCGCCCTGATTGCATGCCGAGAACTCGCAGTTCCGTGGAAGCGAAGAACCTGGCCAGGCCGGTCTGTCCGTCGTGGGATGTGCAGCCCGTGTGGATCAGTAGACCAGGTCTTCGGGCCTATGCAGGTGCTGTTGGTGGACAGCCTCCCGTTCCGTCATGTCCGCACGGATGACGATCAGGGACTGTTCGACGGCCATGCCTTGTGAGGTATGCGGCGAAACGGGGCCCGGAGCAGCGGTGCAGGGGGCAACGCTCCAAGGACTCCGAGGTGTTGCGCGCGATGGCCAGGGAGTTCACCGACGTGGAGCACATCGGGATCGAGCTGTGAGCCCGTCCAGGCAACGGGGTTTCAGACCGTGGCCGATCCGATTTTTCGGGTGTTCGGTCGGATTCGTGGCTGCGCGGGTGCGAAGGGAGAACGTTTGTGGACGAGTTGCAGGAGGAGTCGCCGGCTGCTGACGTCCGGAAAGTTGATGAGTTTTGGAAACGCTTGTCCGGTGTATCGGCGTCGGTTGGTGGTCCACCGGGGTTGTCATGTCTGTGATCGCTAGGTGGGTGTCGTCGTCCGGGTTCTTCCTCAGCTCCGCCACCAGGTCCGGCCGTACGGCGACCATTGCGCGGATCTTCGCCTCGGGGTGGCGGGCGAGCCGGGCGACGGCGTCGGCCGGGATGTGCCGGTTGTAGGTCAGGGGACGCACCCTGCCGTCCGCGAAGCACTGCTCGACGAGCGCGGGGGACAGAGCACACGTGCCGAACACCCATGCGTTGCGCGAACCGAAGGACGGCAGCATGGCTTCCGCCCGTTCTGGGGCCAGCGCCCAGTTCTTGTCCTGGCCGCTTCACGGACCGTGGTGTCTGGATCGTCGAGCAGCGCCGCCCGCTACGCCGGGGTGAGCGATTCCCACCTCCAGGTGGCCACTATCCGGAGTTCGGGGTGTTCGTGCCTGGCGACGGCTGCGTCTGCCAGGGCCTGGGCGGCGCGTACTTTCCGGTTCTTGAACCAGTTCGACATCCGGTTCGTACCGATCCGCCGGAGGGCGGTCGGCGTCTGGTAGCCGGTCAGCAGGACGAGGGCACCCTTGGAGGCCGCGTAGTCGAACGCCCGCTCCAGGGCAGGGAAGTACTCCAGTAGCTGGGCACGCAATCGGTTGATGGCCCGCGTGCGGTCGGCGGCCAGATCGTAGCGGCGGGAGGTCAGGATCTTCAGGTCCACCACAGTCTCGTCCCAGTCCTGCAGCGGCTGCAGATCCCGGCGCATCCACGCCTGGTCGGCGATGACGTAGGCATCCTTTGCGTCGGTCTTTCCGTCGCCCCGGTAGCTGTGGGAGGCGTGGTGGACGGTCCGGCCAGGGATATATATGAGTCGTTGGCCGTGACTGGTGAGCAAGGTGATCAACAGGGCTGCTCCACCCGCGTTTAGGTCGACTGCCCAGGTGACCGGGTCGTCCTCGGCCAGTGCAAGGACATCGCCTATCAGCTCCAGCAGCTCAGCCTCGTTGTTCGGTACTCGGCGCGAGAGCACCTTCGTTCCGCCTGTGTCGATCACCGTGCAGTGGTGCGCGGCCTTGCCGGCGTCCGTCCCCGCCCAGAGCTCGGGCACCCGGGCCTCCCTCGTCGATCGGTTGACTGGTCCCTGCAGGCGACCACGCCGACGTGTCCTTACGAAGCGATATCTGTTCGCTCATCCCCATGAGTGGCCGTGTCGTCGCGGGGCGCTGGGCGGCCTATCAGTCAAAGCCACACGTACGGCATGAGCGCTTTAAGCCGCACCCAGGCCCCTGGGTCTCCCGATCGTACGAAGGACCGGAATCAACCCGCCAATAAGGTAAGGAGCGCTTCATTCGTCGAGTGAGCACGTGAGTTGGCGATCGGAGTGTTCGGTGTCGATGACGTGGATGAGCGGGGACACGGTAGTTGGAACCTGGGCCTGGTTGTTGGCGCGGAGCTTGATGGCGAACGCCGAGGCCGCAGTCCCGCCCTATCAACGCTCGCGGTCTTCGCCAGAGCCCGTAATCCCCAGGTTCTGGCTCTATGAGCTACTGGATTGGTGTGCGTGGAGACGCGGGGGCAGAGATATCGGTATGTGGGCCCGGCGGAGCTGAAGGCGCTCGTCCAGGCGGGTAGCGAGGGTCGGAGCATCCACTCGTCAGCGGACTTCGGCGAGTGGGTCTCTGCGCTGACCTTGAATGAGTTGGCCGAGCCCTTCACGTTCGTCGTCGATGGCGGCGGGGTACTGCGACTGGCTCCGCGCCGCAGCGAGCACGTGGTGTGCGCTGGCGGCGGAGAGGTGCTGAGCGCCGGCGAGATGAGCTTCCGCGAGGAGTCCGGACGGTGGGTGGTCGAGGAGGTCAGCAACCAGTCGACCGGCTACTGCCCGGACGTCAGCTCATGGCCGGCCGTGGCCGAGGCCCTGGACCGGATCGGGGTCCATCGCCCGTCCGGGTTCACGCACGAGGTGGTCTTCCGTCGATGTCGCTCCTGCCGGGAGCTCAACATCGTGCGGGAGGAGGACTTCGTCTGCGTCTTCTGCGGCGAGGATCTGCCGCGGGAGTGGAACACAGGGGAGACCGCGTTACTGGTCAGGTAGCGAAGATCACATCGCGGTGCGACTGCGGCAGCGCAGCGGTGCGACAGGTAAACCAGTTCATCCTTCACGATGAGTTGTGGTGGGACTCGGAGTTCTCTTGCGGGTCCTGCGGCGCCTACTTGTGTGAACACGCTGGTCGGGGACCAGCGCCTGATGATGTCCGGGAGGCTCTACTCGCAGCGCACGGGCCCGTCAGGCTCCGGCTGGTCGGTCCGGTGCCCAGTCTTGTCCCGGCTTCGAAGGTCCTTCGGGAGCTCTCAGCGGCCTCGTTGTCGCGCGCTCGTGAGCTGGCTGGAGAGCTGAGCCACGATGGCCTGGTGGGGACCTTGTCGGAGATGGAGTTCCTCAAGGCTCGGCTGCAGCTGCGCGCGGTTCACGCCGACATCGACCAGTAGCTTTCCCCGGAGGCATCGACAACTCACGGTTGGTTGCAAGAAGTGTGACCACCTGGTTCCAACAACCGTGTCCTGTCATCCGGGAACTGCCAGCTCACTGCTCCTCGCCAGTGATGTCGGCGTACACCCGAACGTGGCTCTGGCAAGATTTTCGTAGCCGGAGGTCACCTTGACGCGGGGTCGACCCGGTCATGTTCGCTTGAGGTGATACAGGTTGGGAGCGTCCGGGTCCCCCGCAAGGTAGTAGGGCTGAAGCCCTTCTTTGGTTCGCTCCATGCCGAACTCCCAGGTGTATTGGCCTATCGGGGTGTGCGGTGCGGTCGTCCATTCGTCGACGGCCCTGGGGGGACGCTGAATTTGCCCCGTCACGTTGGTGATGGAGATCTGGACTGCCGGGGCTCCACCGATCGTCTCTCCGCTGGCTCCCTTGATCAGTTGCCAGGTCCCGGTCCCAGTCAGACCCCAGCCTTCGTCGAAATCCCAGTCCGCGCCTCCGAGATTCCGTACCGCGGCTCGGCCATCCCTCTCCAGGGCCACCTCCGCACCGTCGGGGCCGGTCCAGTCCCCAGCGAGTTCTCTGGCCGAAGCGTTATGGACGGTCGGCAGACTGGGGTAGAAGAGCGCCCCACAGCCGCTGGCCACCATGACAAGAATCATCACCGGGCCCATTGCCAACCATTGTCCCCGCCTGCGATTTCCCATCATGCCCCCAGCTCGATACCACCCCAGCAGAAATGAGCACGTTCAGAATAGTCCCCGGGGCGAGGCGCCAGCCTGGGGTTGCTCGAACTTACGCGCCACCCTTCGCCCCTGCATGCACTGTTGCCAGTGCGTGCTTTTGCACTCGCGAAACATTGGGGGGTCATCCCTGGGCGAATGGTTAAAAGGGGCCCACCTCCCTGAGCGGCCGGTCCGTGTAATAGCGGCGGAGGTGGGCGATCAGGACGACGCGTTGGCGGAGAAGTGGGACGCTGGCGCGGCCACCCATCAGGCGTTTCTGCAGCTTGACGTCGGTGATGCGTCCTTCGTTGACCCCGGAGTTGTAAGGGGTGGTGATGCCCTGGGCGACGGCATGTCGGTCTTCGCGCATGGCTTTGGCGAGGCCGGCGAGAGGGCGCAGGCCGGTGTTTGCGAGTTCGTCCAGTCAGTTTGACAAGGGGGTCGCGTCACGGTTGTCGAGCATGGTGGTGAACCGGCGGACCAGGTCATGGGTGAGCCTGAGTTCAGGGCAGTGGTCGAGGAGTCGGGGCAGGCGGTCGTTGACGCGTGGGCTGCGTCGGCCAGGGTGGGTGGTGATCCAGCGGGCGGCTTCGCGGGGTGAGGGCGGGCGCTCGCGTGGCTCGTCCAGGGGTGGGCCATGTCGCAGGGGTGTGACGGCCATTTTCACGCGCTGATAGTGGCCGAGGTAGCCCTTGGTCTGGATTTCCTCGTGCAGGATCTTCGCGCTGTGCTGTCCCTCGTCCCAACGTTGTTGCAGGTAGTCGAGGTAGGGGTCCAGGCTGGAGGGCTTGCGGGGCGGTGGCGCATCACTTGCTGCCAGGTGCGGGCTCGGGCGTACTTGCTGACCGTGTGGTGGTCCAGGTCGAGCTCCCGGGCCACGGAGCTGTGGCTTCGGCCGGTGCGGGTCAGAGCGTGCACGGCCTCGAAAAACCGTCGGGCATGGCGCCCGGCCCGGGTGTCCGCCGCGGTGTTCTCGGCGGTTTCCTTGACCAGTTCGGGATCGCTCTCGCTGACCGGGGGCAGTGCTGCGGGCAGGCAGCCGCGGTGGGTGGAGGCGACGTCCTGGACACGGCGGGAGAGGCCCTGCCAGAGGTGGAAGCGGTCGCTGACCGGCACTGCGTCGGGTGCGCCGGCGGTGATGCCCTGCCGGTAGGGGGGAGCCGTCGCGGCCGGCGACCCCAACGACCCCGATACCTTCATCGGCCCGATGATCCGCCCCGACCAGCAGGAGCGGGTGCGCACCTACATCCGGCTCGGCATCGAGG